>CAYZHB010000052.1:0-18979 GCA_964478245.1 uncultured Desulfobacterales bacterium
AAGCACCCCGTCACCTGCCTGTCCAAAGGTGACCCGTAGAACAAATTAGCCGTGGTCAATAACAAATAGATACTTGAAAAAACCTTTATGAATTACTATAATAAAGAGTTACTGATTGACAAACAATATTGAGGTGGCAAATGCCTATATACGAATACAAGTGTAACAGCTGCGGCAAAGCTTTTGAAACACTGCTGATCGGGTCTGATCAGCCGGAATGCCCGGCATGTAAAAGTACGGATCTGGCGCGGCTTTTATCCGCATGCGGATTTGTATCCAAATCCACGGATCCGGGCGGGGCTTCCAAGAAGGTCTCGTCGTTTTCGTCGGCCTGCAGCGGTTGTGCCGCAACCAGCTGCGGCACCTGCAGCAGCGGATAACCCGCCCATGAAACACCGAATGAAGATCGGCACCAGAGGCAGCAAGCTCGCCTTATGGCAGGCAAACTGGGTAAAGGCACGAATTGACGAACTCCCCTTTGATATTACCACCGAGATCGTCACCATAAAAACCACAGGGGACCGGATCGTTGACCGCCCCCTTGCCGCTGTCGGCGGGAAAGGCCTGTTTGTCAAGGAAATCGAAAAAGCCCTGATGGACGGCGATATCGACCTTGCCGTTCACAGCATGAAGGATATGCCGGGCCGGCTGCCCGATCCCCTGACAATCGGTGCGGTGCCTGTAAGGGAAAACCCCTTCGATGTCCTGATTTCCAGGGATAACAGTGATCTCGATCGGCTCCCTTCCGGCGCGAAGGTGGGTACCAGCAGTCTGAGACGCGCCTCCCAGACAAAGCATATCCGGCCCGACCTGACCGTCATGTCCATAAGGGGAAATCTTGACACACGGATCCGCAAACTTGAATCCGGCGAGTTTGACGCGATTATCGTGGCAGCGGCCGGGGTCATCCGGCTTGGGATGACCCGTCATGTCACCCAGTACCTGGATGAATCCGCAATGGTTCCCGCCGCCGGCCAGGGCGCACTCTGCATTGAAACACGGAAGCAAGATGACACCGTCAAACAGGTTGCCGACAGACTGAACCACGATGAAACCCGGTTGTGTGTTTCAGGGGAGCGGGCGTTCCTGAAAAAGATAGAAGGCAGCTGTCACATCCCTGTCGGCTGTTTCGGCCGGACAGCGGATGACGCGATCCGCCTCACCGGTATCGTGGCGTCCGAAGACGGGACCGAGGTGGTCAAAGAAACACTCACGGCGCAAAGAAACCGGGTTGAACAAACCGGCAGCGACCTGGCCGAAAGGCTCCTTGAAAAGGGAGCCGATAAAATACTGGAGAATTTCACCCCAAATGACAGAACATAACGGGAAAATATATCTTGTGGGAGCGGGTCCGGGAGACCCCAGCCTGATTACTTACAAGGCGGCGGCGTGTATCGCAGATGCCGATGTCGTGGTGTACGACTACCTGGCTGCCGCCTCTTTTCTGAAACATGCCCGGCCGGATGCAAAAATTATTTATGTGGGAAAAAAGGGAGGGGATCACACCCTTTCCCAGAATGAAATCAATCTGCTGCTGGTGGACAGAGGCAGAAAGGGGTTGACCGTGGCGCGCCTGAAAGGGGGCGATCCCTTTATTTTCGGCCGCGGCGGCGAAGAAGCGGAAATCCTTGTGGAAAACAACATTCCCTTTGAAGTGGTGCCGGGGATCACGTCCGCCATTGCAGCGCCTGCTTACGCCGGCATCCCCCTCACCCACCGGGAATATGCATCGTCTGTTTCGCTGGTAACCGGACATGAAGATCCTTCAAAGAGCGATTCCAGCATTCAGTGGGATGCCCTGGTCAAAAGCGGCAGCACCCTTGTGTTCCTGATGGGCGTTAAAAATCTCGCATCCATCGTGGACAACCTGTTGAAAAACGGTAAAAAACCGTATACGCCCGTCGCCCTGGTCCGGTGGGGCACCACCTCTGCCCAGGAAACCGTGTCGGGACAGCTTGACAACATTGTCGAAAAAGTGCGGCAGGCCGGCCTTAAAGCACCCGCCGTCATTGTCGTCGGTGAGGTGGTCACGCTGCGGGAAAAGCTGAAATGGTTTGAAAAACGGCCGCTTATCGGAAAGAATATCGTTATCACACGGGCACGGGCCCAGGCCAGCGATCTCGTGGAAAGGTTGGAGAAACTGGGGGCCCGGTGTATTGAAACCCCCACCATTAGAATTGGACCGCCGCCGGATGATGCACCGCTTAAAAAAGCGGTTGAGCAGATAAAAACCTACGACTGGCTTGTTTTTACCAGTGTCAACGGCGTGGCGTATTTCTTCGACACCCTTTTCTCTCTGGGATATGATGTGCGGGCTTTGGGGCCCCTTAACTTCGCCTGCATCGGACCGGCGACAAAGGATAAACTGGCAGAGTTCGGCATTGTATCGGATATTCTCCCGGAGACCTACAGGGCGGAGTCCGTGGTGGCCGCCTTTTCCGATATCAACATACAGAACAGCGCCGTGCTGCTGCCCCGTGCACGGGAGGCCAGAACCGTGCTGCCGGACGCGCTGAAAGAAATGGGCGCCCGTGTAACAGAGGTAACCGCCTATGAGACAACGCTTGCAGACGAGGGAAAAGCGACACTGATTCCCATGCTTGAAAACCGGGAAATTGACATGATCACCTTTACCAGCTCTTCTACGGTGAAAAATTTTGTCACGCTTCTGCCAAAGGAAAAACGCAGCAGCCTTATGGCCCGTACACGTGTCGCCTGTATCGGTCCGATCACGGAAAACACGGCCCGGGAGCTGGGTATCGAATCGGATATTGTCGCAGAGGCCTATACCATTGACGGACTCGTGGAGGCGATCTGCCAATTTTACAGAGGGGCGGAAAAATGAAAGCGGACGTACGGAAAGTCAACTACCTGCGGATATCCATAACCGACCGCTGTAACTTCAGATGCCGCTACTGTGTCCCCAGGGAGCCTTCCATGCTGGTGCGCCACAACCAGATCGCCACGTATGAAGAAATCCTGCATATCGTGCAGCAGAGCCTGGCGCTGGGCATCAACAAGGTGAGAATTACCGGGGGGGAGCCCTTTGTCCGGAAAGGGATTTTACATTTCCTTGAGAAACTCTGCCGCATAACGGCACTTTCCGATGTATCGGTCACCACCAACGGTTACTTTCTGGACACCGACACAATTCAACAGCTGCTCAATATCGGGGTCAAGCGGCTCAATATCAGCCTTGACACGCTGAAAAGGGAACGCTTTGAATATATTACCGGCCGGGACGGCTTTGACCTTGTCATGGAAAACATTTTAAACGCCCATGCGCTGGGAATTTCCCCCCTGAAGATCAACACGGTCATCCTCAGACACATCAACGATGACGAAATTCAAGACCTGGCCGCGCTTTCCATTAAATATCCCTTCCATGTCCGGTTCATCGAATATATGCCCATGGGCAACACCCTTATAGAAGACGGTCAGAAGGTGCTGGCACCGGAGATCAAAGAACGGATCCAATCGCTGGGAAAACTGATTCCCGTGCTGAAAGGCCCGAATGACGGCCCGGCAGACCGATATAAACTGGAGAACGCCAAAGGGGAGAT
Organism: uncultured Desulfobacterales bacterium; assembly: GCA_964478245.1. Taxonomy (GTDB): domain Bacteria; phylum Desulfobacterota; class Desulfobacteria; order Desulfobacterales; family Desulfobacteraceae; genus CAYZHB01. The sequence continues at coordinate 3,564 of CAYZHB010000052.1, forward strand.
CGGCTTTATTACCCCTGTGAGCAATCATTTCTGCCATGAATGCAACCGGCTGAGGCTGACAGCGACCGGCGGACTGCGACCGTGTCTGCTCCGCGATGATGAAAAGGATATTCTGACCCCGCTGCGGCACGGGGCCTCGGGGAAAGCCCTCCAGGAAATCATCCGCGACGCCGTCAAGTCCAAACCGGCATCCCACAACCTCTGCGATGTCCGCAGGCATGATATCACAACACAAATGAACGCCATCGGCGGATAAATTGCTTTCCTGTTATGAACAGCATACCTGAATCCGTATTAAACCGGCTCAAAGAGAATGAAGCGATCTCGAGAAAATTCCAGGAAATCGAGATCAGTATCCTTTCCATCCTCAACTTCCGGGATCTGTGTGAACGGCTTCTCACGGAAATAAGCGACAAGTTCAACATCCCGTGGGTCTGGCTGGCAATCATCGAGGAGAGTCCGGTTTCCGAATACATAGAATCCATCCGGGACTCCGAGATTCTGAAATCCAAAACCACCTTTCTGGCCGGGGACAGTTTCAAGCAGATCACCGGCAGCAGTCTGGCCCCGATTCTGGCGAACGATCACATGGAACGGTTCAGTGACCTGTTTCCCGCCAACTTTCAGGAGAGACCGGCGTCCATCGCGGTGACCCCGATCACTCTGGACGGGGAAACCGTGGGCAGTATCAACCAGGGAGATTCGGACATCAACCGCTTTGAACCCGGAATGGACACCTCCCTTCTCCAGCAGCTCGCCATTAAAATTTCCTTGTGCCTCTCGAATGTGACCGCACACGAAAGGCTGAAATACCTGGCCTACCATGATTCACTGACCGGGCTCCTCAGCCGGGGAATCATGGAAAAAATACTTGAAAGGGAGTATCACAGATCCAAACGGTACCGGTCGGATTTAACCGTGATATTCTTTGATATCGACGAATTCAAGTCCATCAACGATACGTACGGGCATGACAAAGGAGATGAAGCGCTGGTGCATGTCGCGGACATTCTGATGAAAATGAAGCGCCAATCCGATATCGTGGCCAGGTTTGCCGGTGATGAATTCATCGCCATCCTGCCCTCCACCACATCCGGTCAGGCCGAAGAGTTTGTATCCAGGGTAACGGAGACACTCTCGCAGGGCCCTTTGGATGCGGAAAGCGGTCCCTTTTTCATCAATCTGAGTTACGGCATCGCCTCGTCCCTGGGGGGTGAAAACCAGGCTGTTGACTGTTCGAAAACACTCGTTAAGAAAGCGGATGAACGGCTGTATGCCCATAAGAAACAGAAAAAGTCCTGAAAAAGGATCGGCTTTTTGCCGTCCGTGTCGTTCTCAGGACTTTTCAATTAGCGTGCCGCCGAGCTGTTCTTCGGCTGTTTTTATACGGATTAATCCTGTATCAGCTCTATCATGACCATGGACGCCACATCCCCTTTTCTCGGCCCGAGCTTTGTGATCCGGGTATAGCCCCCCTCTCTTGAAGAAAACTTGTCTGCCGCATCATTAAACAGCTTGTGAACGACATCCTTTTCCCGGATGAACGACAGGGCCTGACGTCTGGCATGGAGATCCCCTCTTTTGGCAAGGGTTACCATTTTATCTGCAAATTTCCGCAGCTCTTTGGCTTTGGCTTCCGTGGTCTTTATCCTGCTGTGTTTGAACAGGGAGGTCACCATATTTCTGAACATGGCCTTTCTGTGACTTGAAGTCCTGTTCAGTTTTGCGCCTGATTTTCTGTGTCTCATGGGAAATCATTCTCCTTTTTCGGTATTATCCTCTTCCGGCGGTTCAAACCCCTCGAGATCCATTCCGAGTGAAAGATCCATCTCTGCCAATACCTCTTTGATTTCGTTGAGTGATTTTCTTCCAAAATTTTTGGTTTTCAGCATTTCATTGTCTGTTTTCTGTACCAGCTGATATATTTTATAAATCTGGGCATTTTTCAGGCAGTTGGAGCTGCGGACCGACAGTTCCAGCTCATCCACATTCCGGTATAAATTTTCATTAAATCCCTTGTAGGTATCATCGCCTCTCTTGGCATCATGATCCGGCTCAACGCTTTCATCAAAATTAATAAAGGTGTTGAGCTGCTCCTTGAAGATCTTTGCGCCATAGGCCACTGCATTGTCAGGTGTCACACTGCCGTCCGTCCACACTTCCAGGGTGAGCTTGTCATAGTCCGTTTTCTGACCTACCCGGGAAGTGCCGACGACATAACTGATCCGCTTTATCGGCGAAAACACGCTGTCGATTGGAATTGTTCCGATAGGCGCTTCTTCATCCTTGTTGGCCCCTGCGAGTGAATATCCTTTGCCGGTTTGCACTTTCATGGTGATGTTGAGACGGCCGCCCTTTGAAACGGTCGCAATATGCTGTTCCGGATTCAGTATTTCCACTTTCCCGTCCGGACTGACGACATCCGCGCCTGTCACTCTTTTTTCGCCTTTCTCGTCCAGTTTCAACGTACAGACTTCAGAAACACTTGTTTTCAGCTTGAGCTCCTTCAGATTCAGTATGACCTCAGAGACATCTTCTCTTACATCCGGGATCACGCTGTATTCGTGGAGTGCATCCTCAAACTTTACAGAGACAATTGCCGCACCATATAAAGAGGAAAGGATTATCCGTCTCAGGGAATTTCCTATTGTTATTCCGAATCCCCGTTCCAGGGGTTCACATACAAATTTACCGTATGTTGACGTTGTGGTCACATCAAGCTTATCCGGCTTGATAATTTCCCGCCAGTTCATATACGCAAGTTTACCGGATGACATCTATTATATCTCCTGATTGATATTGGGTGTTTTTCATTCAAACTTGCCTTCTCCTGTGTCCCGGTTTTCTCGCACCGGGAGTTGTTTCCTGGCAGACAGTTTAAAACAAGCTATAATCACTTCAACTACTTGGAATAAAGCTCCACGATAAGCTGCTCCTGTATCGGCAGCGCAACATCTTCTCTTGCCGGCAAGCCTTTCACTTCCCCTTTCCAGTTGTCTTTGTCAAGTTCAAGCCACTGGGGAATACCTCTTCTTACAACCGCATCAAGAGAATCAACAATCGCCTGTATGTTCCTGCTGCCTTCCTTGAGCTCTATCACGTCTCCCTTTTTTATCCGGTAGGACGGGATATTGACTTTCCTGCCGTTGACCTTGAAATGATTGTGCCTTACAAAATGCCTGCCCTGATTCCTGGAACTGACAAATCCCAGCTTGAACACAGTGTTGTCAAGTCTCGTCTCAAGCAGACGTAAAAGGTTGGCACCTGTAATCCCTTTCAGTCTGTCAGCCTCTTTAAAATCAATACGGAACTGTTTTTCGGATATGCCGTACATTCTTCTTACTTTCTGCTTTTCACGGAGCTGAATTCCATAGTCTGAAAGTTTCCCTCTTTTCTGGCCGTGTTCGCCGGGGGGATATCCTCTTCTGTCAAAACTGCATTTGTCCGAAAAGCAGCGATCACCTTTCAGAAAAAGTTTCATATTTTCACGCCTGCATTGCCTGCAGACCGAACCTCTGTAACGTGACAACGTTCTCCTCCTTTATCGACTTTTATAGCTTAAACTCTTCTCCGCTTCGGGGGTCGGCATCCATTATGCGGCACCGGCGTGACATCTTTTATCATTGATATGTTGAATCCGAGCGCATGCAGTGCCCGAAGCGCTGATTCCCTGCCGGGTCCGGGACCTTTCACGAACACACCCACGTTTTTTACGCCGTGCTCCATCGCCTTTCGGCCGGCATCTTCGGCCACCATCTTGGCGGCAAAAGGGGTGCTTTTTCTGGATCCCTTGAAGCCGTGCATACCGGAGCTCGACCATGACAGCGTATTGCCGTTTTCATCCGCGACAGTGACAATTGTGTTGTTAAATGTGGACTGAATATGGACGATACCGGCCGATATATTCTTTTTTACCTTTTTACCCGCACTCTTCTTTGTCTTCTTTGCCATCGTTAACAATACCTCTTTGTATTATTATCTACTTTTTCTTCTTTATAGCCATTCGCTTGGGGCCTTTTCTCGTTCTGGCGTTGGTACTGGTTCTCTGCCCGTGGCACGGTAGTCCCTTGCGGTGACGGAGCCCCCTGTAACACCCCAGATCCATGAGCCGCTTGATGTTCATGGAAACCTCAGACCGCAACTCCCCTTCCACTTTATAATCACTGTCGATTGCTTTTCTCAGGCTGTTTACCTGCTCTTCCGTAAGCTCGTGTGATTTGACGCCGGGATCGATCCCCGTCTTTTCCAGCATGTCCCTTGCTGAGCTTCTGCCTATCCCATAGATATAGGTTAGAGCGATTTCAGCACGTTTACCTTTCGGTAAATCAACTCCTGCTAATCTTGCCAATTTTACCCCCTATCCCTGCCTTTGATTATGGCGCTTGTTAGTACATGTCACTCTGACCACACCCCGTCTTTTAATAAGCTTGCAGTTCCTGCATATTTTTTTTACTGACGCCCTGACTTTCATCTCTTGTATCTCCTAACCCGCTGATTAAAAATATATATGGAACAGGAAATCCGGCTCCGGCAATTTCCTGTCTGTTTTACTGACTTTTACCCGCAGCGAACCGTTTTACTTATACCTGTAGGTTATCCGGCCGCGATTCAGATCATAGGGTGACAGTTCCACCGTCACCTTGTCGCCGGGTAAAATCTTGATAAAGTGCATCCGCATTTTACCTGAAATATGTGCAAGAAGAACATGTTTGTTTTCAAGCTCGACTTTGAACATGGCATTCGGCAGCGTCTCGAGGACTTTGCCCTCAACCTTGATCGGTTCTTCTTTTGCCATAATGTGACACCCTCTCTTGTTGTATTTATCTGCTGTCCGTTATTACCAGCCCGGCTTATCGACCCCTTCCCCCGGTTCTTCCCAGAAACCCGCTGTAATTGCTGGTAATCAGATGGGATTCGATCTGGGAAACCGTATCGATGGCCACGCCCACGACAATGAGAAGTGCGGTGCCGCCGAAATAGAAAGGCACGTTAAATTTGGTCATCAGCATCGTCGGGAGCACGCACACGGCAGACACGTATATCGCCCCGCCCAGGGTAATCCGTGTGAGGACCCTGTCTATGTAATCAGCGGTTCTCTTGCCGGGTCGGATGCCCGGTATATACCCGCCGTTCTTTTTCATATTTTCGGCCACATCTTCGGGATTGAACTGGATGGCGGTGTAAAAGAAACAGAAAAAAACGATAAACGCCACATATACCATATAGTACAGGATGGTCCCCGGGCTGAACAGCGTGGCAAAACTCTTCATCATGGGCATATCGACAAACTGGGCAATCGTTGTCGGAAACATGATGATGGAAGAAGCAAATATCGGCGGAATGACGCCTGCCGTATTGACTTTTAACGGCAGGTGGGAGCTCTGTCCCCCGTACATTTTTCTGCCGACCACCCGTTTGGCGTAATGTACCGGTATCCGTCTCTGGGCCTGTTCCATGTAAACAATAAAGGCGATCACCGCGACCATGAGAACGGCCAGTAAAATCAGGGAAAAAACACCCATTTCGCCGGTGGTCAACAGCCTTGCCGTATTGCCGATGGCGACGGGCATCCGGGCCACAATCCCGGCAAATATAATCAGGGAAATACCGTTGCCGATCCCCCGCTCGGTTATCTGTTCGCCCAGCCACATAATAAACGCGGTCCCCGCCGTCAGCGTAATAACCGTGAGAATGCGGAACGCCCAGCCGGGATACATGACAATCGGCGCACCGGCAGGAGAGACCATGGTCTCAAGCCCCACGCTGATACCGAATCCCTGTATGATACTCAGGACAACCGTCCCGTAGCGCGTATACTGGGTTTTCTTCTTCCGGCCCTGTTCGCCCTCCTTTTTAAGCTGTTCAAGGTGCGGCACCACCACCGTCATCAGCTCAAGAATAATAGAGGCGCTGATATACGGCATGATACCGAGCGCAAAAATTGAAAGATTGGTTAAAGCACCGCCGGAAAACATGTTGAACATGGAGAAAAGCGTGCCGGAAGCATTGTCGAAAAAAGATTGCAGGGCCGCCGTATCAATACCGGGTGTCGGCACGTGCACCCCGATCCGGTACACAAACAGCAAGGCCAGTGTAATCAGTATCTTTCTCTTCAGTTCCGGAAGCTTCAGTATGTTCTGATAACTGCTGTTGATCATTTATAAATCGTCACCCTATCGTTAATGGATTACAAGAACCTCTAGCCCACGCTTCCGCCGGCCGCTTCGATTTTCTCCCTGGCAGATCTGCTTGTCAGGCACTGCTTTACATCCACTTTTTTATTTATCTCCCCGTTGCCGAGAATTTTGACATCATCAAACCGCCCTTTGACCATCCCGGCCTCTTTCAGGGCTTGAACATCAATCACCGCCCCGTCATCGAACCGGTCGAGATCATTTACATTGAGGACGGCCATATTCTTTTTGAAAATGTTCGTAAATCCCCTTTTCGGAAGACGCCGGTGAAGCGGCATCTGTCCGCCTTCAAAGCCGGGTCTTACACCGCCGCCGGATCGGGCATTGTGTCCCTTGTGACCCCTGGTCGATGTTTTCCCCATACCGGAACCGGGACCGCGACCGACCCGTTTTCTCTTTTTCCGGCTTCCCTCGGCAGGGGTCAGCTCGTGAAGCTTCATTTCATACCTCCTCTACCTTTACCATGTGCGCCACTTTTCTGATCATACCGATGATTTCCGGATCGGCTTTTTTCTCGACAGTCATGTGCATTCTTTTCAGCCCAAGCGCCCGAATAATGCGTTTATGCTTTTCAGGTCGGTTCACTGCGCTTTTTATCTGTGTAATCAATAATTTTCCTGCCATCATCCCTCTCCAAAACATGTCCTATATCTCTTCAGGATTAAGTCCTCTTCTCTGTGCTACCTGCTCCCGGGTTTCAAGGGATTTAAGCCCTTCCATTGTCGCTCTTACGATATTATGCGTGTTATGGCTTCCCAGGCATTTGGTCAGTATATCGGTCACCCCCACCGCCTCGAGGACAGCGCGGGTTCCGCCGCCGGCTGTGACGCCGGTACCAGGAGATGCCGGTTTGAGCAGTACCCGGCCCGCACCGGCCTTGCCGACCACTTCGTACGGCACCGTCCCGTCGAGCAATGACACCTTGATCATCGCTTTCTTGGCTTTTTCCATTCCTTTTCTGATGGCCTCGGGCACCTCGGTGGCCTTGCCGAGACCATAGCCGACACTGCCTTCACCGTCACCAACCACAACAAGGGCACTGAAACTGAAATTTCTGCCGCCTTTCACCACCTTGGCGACCCGGTTTATCCTGACGACCCTGTCAATTAACTGGTTTTCATCTGTCTGCTTTCCTGCCAAAAGAATTCCTCCTTAATTAGAAATCCAACCCGGCTTCCCGAGCACCTTCTGATAATGCCTTGACCCTGCCGTGATAAAGGAAACCGTTTCTGTCGAACACGACTTTGGCCGTGCCTTTATCAAGCGCTCGTTTGCCAATCAGCTTGCCGACTTCCGCTGCCTTCTCCTTTTTGTCCCCCTTCAGATCGAGCGCCTTGTCAAGTGTGGATGCGGAAAAAAGGGTGACCCCACTGTCATCATCAACGATCTGAGCATAGATATGTCTGGCGCTTCTGAAAACACAAAGTCGCGGGCGTTCGTGGCTGCCCCTCAGTTTCTTCTGGATGCGCTTTTTCCTTTTAAGCCTTGATAAGTATCTGGTCGATTTTTTTGCCATAATTCCCTGTTCCTGTCCTTCTGCTGTATTCTGTTTTACTTGGCTGCTGTTTTACCCGCCTTTTTGATTATCTTTTCATCCGCATACATGATGCCTTTCCCCTTATAGGATTCCGGCGGTCTCACCTGGCGTATTTTGGCTGCTGTCTGGCCGACCAGCGCTTTACTGATACCCGAAACCGTCACTACCGTATTGTTGGCCACATTGGCGGAAATACCGGCGGGAATTTTAAAATTCACCGGGTTTGAATACCCCACGTTCAGTATGATGCTGTCGCCCTGAATCTCGGCACGGTAGCCGATGCCGGAAAGATTGAGCTTTTTCTCATATCCGTTGGTCACCCCTTCCACCATATTGGCGACAAGAGACCGGAACAGTCCCTGGAGCGCCACCTTTTTCCGGTCGTTTATGTCGGTCAGCACCTTTAGCACGCCGTCTTCTATTTCAACCGCAACTGCCGGGTGCAGCGTCACATCTAGCGTACCTTTCGGCCCCTTTACGGTGACGTTGCGGTTTTCACGCGCGATCTCTACATTCTCCGGGATTTGCACCGGCTTGCTTCCTATTCTAGACATGTTAATACTCCCGATCTACCATATATTACAGAGAATTTCCCCGCCGAAATTGGCGTTGACAGCCTGTTTATCCGTCATCAGGCCATGGGATGTCGAAACAATCGAGACGCCGAGACCGTTCAATACCGGCTTTATCTCTTTCGCTTTTCTATACACCCGGCATCCGGGTTTGCTGACCCGTTCTATTCCTTTTATGACGGGATTTTTTTCTGACTGATATTTGAGATAAACCCGCAAAACTCCCTGCTTGTCATCTTCAAGAAACTTATAATCTTTTATAAATCCCTGCTCTTTCATAACCCGCGCCATCTCAATCTTGATCTTCGACCCGGGGATATCCACTTTAGCAAACTCTGCCTTGCTGCCGTTCCGTATTCGCGTCAGCATGTCTGCTACTGGATCACTCATTGACATAACAATCTCCTTCTCGTTTTTTATCGTGCCGCTGCGGCATGCCGCACCATTCAAATCCTTACCAGCTGGATTTGATGACGCCCGGCAGTTTTCCCTCCGATGCCAGTTTCCGGAAACAAATCCTGCAAATACCGAACTTTCTCAAGAACCCTCTTGATCTGCCGCACAAGGGGCACCTGTTGTACCCTCTCACCTTGAATTTCGGTTTGTTGAATGCTTTTACAATAAGCGCCTTTTTAGCCAAGCTTCCCTCCTGTATTTCAATTCTTAAAAGGCATGCCCAAAATCTTCAGCATTTCCCTGCCTTCTTCGTCTGTTTTCGCTGTTGTAACGATCGAGATATTCATCCCCTTGATGCTTTCCACCTTGTCATAATCGATTTCAGGAAATATGATATGCTCTTTGATGCCAAGGCTGTAATTTCCCATGCCGTCAAACGCTTTACCCGAAATTCCCCGGAAATCTCTCACGCGGGGCAGTGAAACGTGAACAAGTTTATTGTAAAAATCATACAGTTTCTGTCTGCGCAAGGTCACCATGCACCCGATGGGCATGCCGGTCCGCAATTTGAATGCGGCTATCGGTTTCTTGGCTCTTGTTATGACAGCTTTCTGGCCGGCAATATAGGTCAGATCCCGGGCAGCGGCATCCACAACCTTGGGATTGGTGACACCTTCGCCCAGTCCCATATTCAGAACGATCTTCTCAAACTTGGGCACTTCCATTCGGTTTTTATAACCAAACGTCTCCATCAGCTGCGGAACCGCTTCATTTTCATAAAATTCTCTTAAAGTCGCCATTTAACTCCTCCGCCGTTGGTCCTATGCATCAATCAGTTCATTACATTTCTTACAGACCCGGACCCTTTTCCCGTTTTCGAGCTGTTTTATCGAGAAACCTGTCGGCTTGACACATTTGGTGCACATCAACTTCAGATTTGACAGATCAATGGGCATCGGTTTTTCAACAATCCCTCCCTGCGGGTTGGACTGGCTCGGTTTCTGATGCACTTTTACCACGTTAATATTTTCAACGACCACCTTGTTCGTTTTCTTTACAATCCGCAACACTTTGCCGATTTTTCCCCTGTCCTTGCCGACAAGGACTTTCACTTTATCATCCGCCTTAATTTTCATCTTTCTGTTATGCATATGAACTCATCTCCTGTTCACCCCCGCTTTTTTCAGAGCACATCAGGGGCAAGCGATACAATCTTCATGAAATTTCTGGCTCTGAGCTCCCTTGCCACCGGACCGAAAATACGGGTTCCCACGGGTTCGTTTGATTTGGTCAGTACAACAGCGGAATTGTCGTCGAACCGTACCATTGAACCGTCCGGCCGCGGGATCTCTTTTTTGGTTCTCACGATAACGGCCCTTACGATATCCCCTTTTTTGACTTTGGCGTTGGGAATTGTCTCTTTCACCGACACGGTGATAATATCTCCGATACCGGCAAATTTCCGCTTGGATCCCCCCAGCACCTTAATACAGCAAAGCTCTTTTGCCCCGGAGTTGTCCGCAACTTTTAGGGTGGTTTCACTCTGGATCATCTCTCAACTCCTCTCGATTAAACTGCCTTTTTGACGATTTCCTTGACACGGAAGTATTTCAATTTACTTAAAGGCCGTGTTTCAACAATCTTGACCTCATCGCCCGCCACACACTGATTGGTTTCATCATGGGCCATGTATTTCTTGTGCCGTTTGATATACTTTTTATACAAGCCGTGCTTGACAAACTTCTCGACCAGTACGACAACCGACTTGTCCATCTTGTCAGAAACCACTCTTCCGTAAAGTTCTTTTCTTTTCTCTTTATTTTCCATGGCAAAAACTTTTCATTAACCGTTTAAATTAATATCCTTCTCTCTTGCAACTGTTTTAACCCTTGCGATGTCTTTCCTGACGCGTGACAGTACTGCGGTGTTCTCCAACTGCTTGGTTCCATGCTGAAAGCGCAGGTTAAAAATCTCCTTTTTCAGGTCCGTGAGCTTCTTGAAAAGTTCACTTTCATTCATATCTCTAAGTTCGGCTGCTTTCATTTCACCTAACCCCTTTCCACAAAACGTGTTTTCACGGAAAGTTTGTTTGCTGCAAGCCGGAGCGCCTGCTGCGCAAGGTTCCTTGGGACCCCTTCCATTTCATACAGTATTTTTCCCGGCTTAACCGGTGCCACCCACGCCTCGGTAGCCCCCTTGCCTTTCCCCATTCTGACCTCGGCCGGTTTTTTGGTGATGGGCTTGTCCGGGAATACCCGTATCCAGGATTTTCCGGTTCTTTTAACCTTTCTGGTCAACGCAATTCTTGCGGCCTCAATCTGCCGTGCACTTATATATCCCCCCTCAACCGCCTGCAGTCCGTAATCCCCGAAACTTAACGTGACGCCTCGGGAGGGCTTTCCTTTCAGTCTTCCGCGTTGACGCTTGCGGTACTTTACATTTTTAGGACTCAGCATAGTCGTTTCTCCTCATCGGCTCAAATTAAATCTCAGCAGCGCCGCGGCTTTCTGCATTGATGACTTCGCCTTTAAATATAAAAACCTTGATTCCTATCGTTCCGTAGGTTGTTTTCGCCTCGATAAAACCGTAATCGATATCCGCTCTCAACGTATGCAGCGGGATACGGCCGTCTTTGTACCACTCGGTTCTCGCCATTTCAGCGCCCCCCAGCCGGCCGGCACATATGATCTTGATTCCTTTGGCACCAAACCGCATTGCCGCAGACACGCTTCGCTTCATGGCCCTTCTGAAAGCCACCCGTCTTTCAAGCTGGAGCGCAATATTCTCCGCCACCAGCTGGGAATCGATCTCGGACCGCCGGACTTCCTTAATATCGATCAGCACCTCCGGGGTCAGCATCTTCCCCAGATCCTTCTTTAACAGCGCGATTTCAGACCCCTTTTTCCCGATAATAATACCGGGCCTTGCGGCGAAAACCCGTATTCTGATCTGTTTGGCAAAACGTTCTATTTCAATTTTGGAAATACCGGCATGATACAGTTTCTTCTTTAGAAACTCGCGTATTTTGAAATCCTCATGCACATAATCAGCATACTTTTTATCAGCATACCATCTGGAATCCCATGTCCTGATGATCCCCAATCTTAATCCGGCAGGATGTACTTTCTGGCCCAAGCTCAGTTCCTCCTTATTTAGACCGTTTTATCAACTATTACAGTAATATGACTCGTTCTTTTCAGGATCCTTGTGGCTCTCCCCCTGGCCCTCGGCCTAAAGCGCTTCATGGAGGGGCCCTGATCCACAATAATATTTTTGACAACCAGCGTGTCTACATCAAGCTCGTGGTTGTTTTCAGCATTTGCGACCGCCGATTTCAGTGTCTTTGATATAATACCGGCTGCTTTCAGCGGCATGAACTTGAGGGTGTTCAGCGCCTCCTCAACATTTTTACCCTTCACCCTTTCAATTGGTGACCGAAGCTTGAAGGGAGAAATTCTCACAAACTTTTTTGTCGCTCTGACTTCCATTTGATCCTTACCTCATTTTCGATTTTTTGTCTCCGGCATGACTGTAAAACGTCCGTGTCGGTGAAAATTCACCAAGCTTGTGGCCTACCATGTTTTCCGTTATATAGACCGGAATGAATTTTCTGCCGTTATGAACGGCAAAAGTGGTACCCACCATTTCCGGTATGATTGTCGAGCTTCTTGACCATGTTTTAATGACCTTGTTGCTTTTTGTCTCCTGCGCCTCAACAACTTTTTTGAGAAGCTCCCGGGCAACATAAGGACCTTTTTTCAATGATCTGGGCATAACACTTCACCTATTTATTTTTTCTTTTTGACCGTCTTTTAACAATATACTTGTCTGTTCTGTTGTTGTTCCGTGTCCGATATCCTTTGGTCGGCACCCCCCATGGTGTGCAGGGCTGTCTGCCCCCTGAAGAGCGGCCTTCACCGCCGCCCATTGGATGGTCCACCGGATTTTTGGCAACGCCTCTAACCGTGGGCCTTCTGCCGAGCCATCTGGACCGGCCGGCCTTACCGAGTTTGCAATCCTCGTGTTTCTCGTTGCCCACCCGGCCGATCGTGGCCTTGCACTTCAGATGAATCATTCTCACTTCGCTCGACGGCAGCAGAACCTGTGCATAGTTACCTTCTTTCGCCATAAGTCTTGCATAGGCGCCGGCACTCTTGACGAGCTGCCCCCCCTTGTTCTGCTTGAGCTCAATATTGTGAATCCGGGTGCCGGTGGGGATATTTTCAAGGGGGAGGCAGTTACCCGCCTTGATATCCGCATCCGGTCCGGTCTCAATTTCATCCCCTACCTTGACATCTTTCGGTGCGAGGATATACCGTTTCTCGCCGTCCCTGTATACAAGCCGGGCGATCCGTGAACTCCGGTAGGGATCATACTCGATCGATACGACCTTGGCGGGGATACCGTCCTTATCTCTCTTAAAATCAATGATCCGGTAAAGCTTTTTCGAGCCGCCGCCTTTGCCTTTGCTGGTGGTTCTTCCGTAAGAATTACGGCCGGACTTGTTTTTAAGCTTTTTTACGAGCCGTCTTTCCGGCTTTGTTTCCGTGATTTCATCAAAAGATAAATATTCCTGTGACCTTCTTCCCGGAGATGTTGGCTTTGTCCTTTTTATCGACATATGCGTACCTCTTTAAACACCCTCAAAAAACTCGATTTTCTGTCCCGGCATCAGTTTAACAATTGCCTTCTTCCAGTCTCTTCTTTTCCCTTCAATTCTCCCGCGCTGTTTCCGCTTCCCCTTGACCTGAAGCGTCCTGACAGACTGCACCTTTGTATTGAAACTTTTTTCCACGGCATCCTTTATCTGGACACGGTTCGCCTTTCGGTCTACTTCAAGGGTAATCTGATTGTAAAACTCCTTTTGAAGGGTTGTCTTTTCAGTGATAACAGGCCCCCGTATAATATCAAACTCTCTCATACGTCACCAACCTCCCTTTTATTCCCTCAATCGCAGATTTTTCAATGACCAGGCTGTCATAGTGAAGCACGTCATATACATTCAGTCCGGCTGACCTGATCACCTTGACATGGGGTATGTTTCTCGAAGAAAGCAGCAGGTTCCGGTCTTCCTCATCCGAGACAATCAGTGTCTTTTTGAGGTTCAGGTCATCCAGGATACGGGCAAACGCCCTGGTTTTGATACTGTCCAGGCTGAGACTGTCAACCACGAACAGCTCCCGGCGTTCAAGCTTGGAACTCAAAGCCATTTTAAGTGCTTTTGCCCGGACTTTTTTGGGAACCTTGTAAGAAAAGGATTTCGGCGCCGGTCCGAAAATGACGCCGCCCCCCCGTCGAAGGGGAGATTTGATATCACCGGCCCGTGCGTTGCCGGTGCCTTTCTGTCTGAAAAGTTTACTGGTACTGCCCGTCACTTCAGATCGGCCTTTTGTTTTGGCAGTACCCGCTCTTCTGCCGGCAAGCTGCATCCTCACCACATCATGAAGAACGTGGGCTTTTACCGGTATGCTGAATATTGCATCAGGAAGCTCAGCTTCAGATACTTTCTCTCCTGTCCTGTCTAAAACCTCTACAGACGCCATACGCTTTTTCTTTCCTCGAATGTTGACCGTGCCTCACTGCGAAATTTGCTGCAGCCCCCACGGCCATTTATTAACGTTTGATGAACAACCGGCGGTCCTCAACAAACCGGTCCGGGTCTCACGCCCGTCTTCCCCGATTTGTCAGCCACCTGTTATTTCGATTTTTTCAGCTCGACAATGCCGGTTTTGAATCCCGGCACCGGCCCCTTTAACAGCACAATATGCTGTTCCGGTTTGATATCGATCACCTCTAAATTTTTGACGGTTTCTCTTCTGACCCCCTTGTGGCCGGGCATGCGTTTCCCTTTGATAACCCTGGCCGGCCAGGCGCTCTGCCCTATTGAACCGGGTTTTCGATGGTTTCTGTTGCCATGGGTTTCAGGCCCCCTGCTGAATCCGTGCCTTTTAACGGTTCCCTGGAATCCCTTTCCTTTTGAAATGCCGGATACAGTCACCTTTTCACCGACCGTAAACAGTTCCAATCCCAGTTCCTGGCCTTGTTCGAACTCTTCGGCACGATCGGTCCTAAATTCCCTCAGGGTCTTGAAAAATTTGCTGCCGCTCTTTGCAAGATGGCCGGCCACGGGCTTGTTGATTTTCCGGCCGTCCACCTCATCGAATCCGATCTGCAGGGCATTGTACCCGTCTTTCTCCGTGTTTTTAATCTGTGTCACAAAACAAGGTCCGGCCTTAACGACCGTCACAGGAACAAGCTGCCCCTCAGATGTGAAAACACTCGTCATTCCGATTTTTTTCCCTAATATCATTGTACTCATAACGTGTTCCTGTTACTGCACTACAGTTTTATTTCAACATCCACGCCCGGTGAAAGATCAAGCTTCATCAGAGAATCCACCGTCTGCTGGGTCGGTTCGAGAATATCCATCATCCGCTTGTGTGTCCTGATTTCAAACTGTTCCCGTGATTTTTTGTTCACATGGGGGGAACGGAGAACACAAAACTTGTTGATCCGCGTTGGCAGCGGCACCGGACCGACAACCCGGGCACCCGACTTTCTGGCGGTATCCACTATGTCCACTGAGGACTGGTCGAGAAGTTTGTGATCATACGCTTTCAGCCTGATCCGTATCTTGTTCTTTATCATATCACCTTCATCCCATTGGCTTTACTCAATAATATCGCCGATAACACCGGCACCGACGGTTCGGCCGCC
>CAYZHB010000053.1:0-18643 GCA_964478245.1 uncultured Desulfobacterales bacterium
GTCCATGCCGGT
Source organism: uncultured Desulfobacterales bacterium (assembly GCA_964478245.1). GTDB lineage: Bacteria > Desulfobacterota > Desulfobacteria > Desulfobacterales > Desulfobacteraceae > CAYZHB01. The sequence continues at coordinate 13 of CAYZHB010000053.1, forward strand.
GCCTCGCCCTGCCGATGCCGCCGCTCCTATGCCAGTGACGGCACTGATAATGCATGACGCAGAGGTGGTGTTGCCAATGCCCATTTCCCCCAGGCCGACAATATCCACCGGCGTTTTCTCGTATGTCTCGAGGAAAACGGTGATGCCGTTTTCCAGAGCGGTCACCGTCTCTTGCCCGCTCATCGCGTCTGCCCCGGCAAAATTTTTCGTTCCCGGGGCCACTTTTCTGATGAGCAGATCCGGATGAGGGGCAAAATCGGCCGCCACTCCCATGTCGACAACTTTCATGTCGATGTGGTAGTGCCGGCAGAGTATGTTGATGGCCGCCCCGCCGTTCAGAAAATTGTCCACCATCTGGGCCGTGACTTCGGCGGGAAAGGCGGAGACGCCATCCTGCGTGATGCCGTGATCTCCCGCAAAAACAAAGAGCTGCTTTTGCCGGATCTCCGGATTCAGGGTGTTCTGTATCCGGCATATCTGAACGGCCAGTTCCTCTATTCGTCCAAGAGAGCCGGGCGGTTTGGTTTTGTTGTCGATTTTGGATACCGCTTCAGCCGTAAGCGTGTCAGAAAGCGGCGTGACAGCGTCAGTTACACGTTTCAGAAGGGAGGCCGATGACGGCAGCTGCCGCCTGTTCTCCCGGTGGGTGTGGTTCGCATGCATTTTTCTGTTTCCTTTCACTCAATAATGGGGTTGCTGTTGTGAGTCTTTGGCGGCTTGTTATCAAACGAACCGGAAGGGTGTGCCGATTTTCTTTCAGAAGTCGGCTCTCCGGTGTATTCGCGATATACGGAGACCTCAGGTGTGACAACAGGGAGGCATGTGGCGGCTCGATGCTCCGACAACAAGTCTTCCCAGCAATTTTCGCCTGAAAAAAGGAGGGTAGACAGAGAGATTCCCCGATCACCAGGTTGCAGGGCAACCGTTAAGCGGTTTACAAGAAGGGGGTGAGGCGTCATCCACCGGAACATCCACAGTCTCCTGAATAATAGCTGCTGTTATCCAGAAGGACCGGGTTCCAGCGTCGAATCCTTCAGTGTTGCGGTACAGGCAGGCTTTCCGACTTACGGATCATCCGCGGGACTGCGCCTTCCCCTTTGACGGCTGTTTCTGACCGGGTGTTTCCTTCCTCCCGGTGCACAACCGGCGTACGTTACCCCCTGTCAGACAGGCGGTAACACGCTGAAGAGTGGCATCATGCAGCCCTTGTCCCCGATTACGGCAACGGCTGGTATGTGACGGATTTGCACCGTCTTTCCTTTTATCCCGGACAGATGTTTCAATACCGGGCACCTTTCCGCTTTCCAGAAATTTATATACACCCGGCTTTGTTGCCGTGTCAACCCGAAATTCACCGCGTGCGCCGTCCGGCTTCAGATTGATTGGTTGTTTTCAAACCGGGGGCTGTGCCCCCGGTTACAACCGTCAACGATTGAAACACTCGCGTGTTTCGTCATTCCGGCCTATGGCGCGGAACGCCAAGGCACCCGCTTCGCGGGTGGTCGTTGATTTTGGAGGGCATATGTGATAAAATAAACCTGTTTTTTTCGAAAAGAAGATCCGTTACCGTCACATCGGTGTTGATGTGTATCATGGCAAACTTTTGGGTGAACTTCGGCGAAAGCAATGAAGCGTTTAAGGGAAAAGAGCGGGGAATTTTTTGCCTATATTTCCGGCAGCAAAGAAAATATAGTGCTGGAGCACCAGTGTTTTAACAGCATTTGTTTTTTAACGGCTGGTGTGTTTTTTATAACCATTCTGCTGAACTATCTGATCGGACTGCCCCGGGAGATCATTTTAACCTCTTTGCTGTGCGGTATTTTTTTTGCGGTTTTTTTCTATCTCAGCCGGTTCAGGGGATTTTTCAAGGCGATTTACTGGCTGGTGCTGCTCTGCGGCTTCCTTTTCGTGTCGGCGGCATGGTTTTATACCGGCGGCATATCCGGGACCGCAACAATCATTACGCTTATCATCATTGCCGTGATCAATCTGGTTGCGACCGGAAGGCGCCGCCTTATATCCATATGCATTTTAAGCCTCTACCTGGGGGCGCTTTACTGGATCGAGTTTGCGCATCCCGGGATGATTGTCGGGTACGACCGAAGTGAAGCCAGGTTTGTGGACAACTATCTCTCTTTTTTGATCGCTGTTTTTCTTGTCTCCTTTGTGATTTATTTCACGATGCAGCATTTCAGGTCTGAACGGAACAAGGTGGAAGAGAGTGAAGAGAAGCTCAAGGCGATCCTGGACAATATCCCCGACCTTGCGTGGCTCAAGGACAGTGAAACAAGGTATACAATGGTGAATCAGCCCTTTTGCGACACCTGCGGCATGGCTGTCCGGGATATCGTCGGGAAAACCGCCTTTCATGTCTGGCCGCCGCCGCTTGCCGAACAGTTTCGTAAAGACGATCAAAAGATTCTGTCTACCGGGGAAATCCTGCGCAATGAGGAAAATCTGATTCACTGGCAGGAAGGAGAGAAACGCTACGAGACAATCAAAAAACCGATCATTGATCAGTGGGGGGAAATAACCGGTATCGTGGGAATCGCAAGAGATATTACCGATAAAAAAGAGATGGAAAAACGGCTGCTGCAATCCGAAAAAATGGAGGCCGTCGGCACCCTGGCCGGCGGGATTGCCCATGATTTTAACAATATCCTCTCAGGTATCATGGGATATGCGCAGCTGGGCAAATACAACCTGGACCGGCCCGATAAACTCGACAAGCAGCTCGATCAGATCGTAAAGGGAAGCGAGCGGGCCGGGGAGCTGGTACAGCAGATTCTGACCTTCAGCCGGCAGCGGCAGAACGAAAAGAGACCTCTGAAGGCGTATGTGTTTGTGAAAGAGGCCCTCAAGCTGATTCGCGCCACCATTCCGACATTCATAGAAATAGAAGAGCGGATCGATTCGGAAGCTTATATCCTGGCGGATCCGGCGCAGCTGCATCAGATCGTCACAAATCTGTGCACCAATGCTTATCAGTCGATGCTGGAAACCCGGGGCACATTAACCGTTATCCTCAAAGATGCCGTATTTGCCGGGCATGAGAAAATGTCGGGTCTGACCGTTCCGCCCGGCCGATACATTGAGCTTTCGGTTGCGGATACGGGCCAGGGCATGGACCGGCAGGTTATGGAAAAAATTTTTGAGCCCTATTTTACCACCAAAGCGGAGGGAAAAGGAACAGGTCTCGGCCTTTCCCTGGTTCACGGCATTGTGGAGGACCACGGGGGGGTTATCGGAGTGGAAAGTGAACCGGGCAGGGGATCGTGTTTTCGGATTCTGTTTCCGGTTATCGACAGCCCCGGAGAGGCGGACAGGGCAGCGGTGGTTCCAGAACCGTCTGCGCTGATGAGGGGCAGTGAGCGGATACTGATCGTGGATGACGAAAAGAGCATTCTTTTCTCCACGGGCGAACTGCTTTCGGGCTGCGGGTACGAGGTCAGCACCTTTCTCAATCCGAAAGCGGCCCTGGCCGCTTTTATAAAAGAACCGGACCGGTGGGAACTGATGGTCACCGACATGAACATGCCTCAAATGACAGGAGATGAACTCGCACTTGAAGTGATGGCGGTACGGCCCGGCTTCCCGGTGATTCTCTGCACCGGATACAGCGACCGGATCTCGGAAGAGAGGGCACGCGCCCTGGGCATCCGCCGGTTTATTCAGAAACCGCTTGTGGGAGGGGATCTCACGCACCAGATCCGCCGTGTGCTGGAAGAGGCGCCGGCATGAAAAGAGACGGCAGCGCGTCAGTCCTCAAGACGTTGAGACCGCTTTTCGGCCATGTCATCCAGATACCGTTCGATAACGGCTCTTAACTGCCGGTCCGGATCAAAGCTTTCGGAATAGTAGTTGAGGACCCACCATAAACTGTTGAGTTTCAAAGGGTCTTCCTGCCACCAGGTGACGGCTTCCTTAATGGCATCCTGCTCTTTGAATTCCGTGTTGATCTTTACGTAGAAATCATGGCACTCCCTTTTTGTAACGGGCTTTAAAGCGAGAAGCTTGACGGTGTCTCGGTTTATCATTTTACGCCTCTTCGGCAATTAACCGGCTGTTTTCGGATGGGCCGCCTCCGGCAGTTGAAACACTTGCGTGTTTTTGTCCTTCCGGCCTATGGCGCGGAACGCCATGCCACCCGCGCTTTGCAGGTGAGGTGGTCGTTGACTTCCGCCCTTCAGTTTTACGGATGAAAGTCGGATTATAAAATCAGTTCATTTTGTAAATCTGTATAATAAGACGGCGGTGTTGTAAAGGAATTTTTTTTTCGATTCAGCAGTCAGGCATGAGCGACCTGCCGGGTCGGTATCCTGCCCCTTTTACTCCCGGCGTCCGGTACGCGCAGAGAAATACCGGTCCCGAAAAAATTCCTTGCAAAGTTGCGGTGCCCGGTATAGTTTTCCCTATTGCATTATGAGATTCTTGTGTTCACTGTTGTGTTCGCATAACCTGCGCCACCTTGTTTTCGGGTGGCCGTTGTCTTAAAAGAGGGAGAATGGAAAACCGTATTACATTGGTCACGGGCGGCTGCAGGAGCGGGAAAAGCCGGTACGCCCTTTCCCTGGCGAATGGCGTTCCCGGAGAAAACCGGGTGTTCATGGCCACCTCCGTCCCGGTGGATCGGGAGATGGAAGAGCGTATCGCGTCTCACAGACGGGAAAGGGGGGCGTTGTGGCGCACCCTGGAAGAGGCTGAAAACATTCCGGAGAAAATAGCAGAGATCTCCGGCCGGACCGAGGTCATTCTTGTGGATTGCCTTACTTTCTGGATATCAAACCTGCTGTACAGAGAATATGACAAGGCGGATATCGGGAAAGCGATCGGCCGGTTGGGCAAAGCCCTTGAAGACGCCCGGTGTCCGGTGATTCTGGTTTCCAACGAAGTGGGGTGCGGCATTGTGCCCGAGCATCCCGTATCCAGACTGTTCAGAGATATGACCGGTCTTGCCAACCAGGCGACGGCATCGGCAGCAGACAGGGTGGTCTGGATGGTGGCGGGAATAGCGGTATGCATAAAACCGGAAAGGAGCGGCAAATGACCATGTACAGATATCTTTTCGGGCCGGTCCCCTCCAGACGGCTGGGAATGTCTTTAGGGGTGGACCTGGTTTATCACAAGGTGTGCACCTTTGACTGTGTATACTGCGAATGCGGGGAGACTACCGAACTTACGCTTGAAAGAGACGAATATGTGCCGGTTGGGGAGGTGGTGCAGGAACTGGATCACTACTTTGCCCGGAATCAGCCGCTCGATTATGTGACCTTTTCAGGGTCGGGGGAGCCCCTGCTGAATTCGGGTATATCAACCGTGATCGCGTTCATAAAGGAGAAAAAAAACAATGTGCCGGTGGCCGTTCTAACCAATGGTGCGCTGTTGAGCCGGGAAAAGGCGCGGGCGGATATTATGGGGGCGGATCTGGTCATCCCGTCTCTGGATGCCGCTGCTTCACGGGCGTTCAGGCGGATCAACAGACCCGCCGCCGGTATTGATCTTACCGGCTATATCGAGGGCATAGCGGCATTCAGCAGGACATTCAAGGGAGAACTCTGGCTGGAGATATTCATTCTGCCCGGTTACAATGACAGCAAAGCAGATATGGCGTCGCTCAAAGAGGCGGTGGACCGGATCGGCCCCGCACGGATACAGCTGAACACCCTTGACCGCCCCGGTACTGTTCCGGGTATCGCCGCGGCACCGAGAGAAACACTTGAAGCCGCTGCAGCGGTCCTCGGACCTGAGAGAACTCAAATCATCGCGTCTTTCAAGGCAAGGGACACAAACAGCGCCTTCCGTCAGGACATGGAGACGGCGATAATGGAAACCCTGTCCAGGCGCCCCTGTACAGTGGAAGATCTCGCCAGTATTCTCGGCACAAAACCAGCCGAGTTAAACAAATATCTTTCCCACCTCGAAGAGAGCGGCCGGATCGAAACCGTCCGCCAGCAGAGAGGGATCTTCTACAGAAAAGTGGCACAATAGAACAAGGCAATGTCAAGGATCAGGACAAACTTCAGGCACTTCATCTCGGCGGTGCAGTTCATCACCGTGATCAATCCGGTCAGAAACGGCCCGTTTTCCCCGGTGGATATGATACGGTTTTTCCCGGTCGTGGGACTTTTCATCGGTGCCATGCTGGTGATCATTGATAGGCTTGCGTCCCTGTTTTTCATTGCGCCCGTTACCGCGCTGATTGATGTCGTCTGCCTGGTGGTGATCACGGGTGCGTTTCATCTGGACGGTCTCGGCGATACGGCGGACGGCCTGTTCAGTCATACCTCGCGGGAAAAAGCGCTTTTGATAATGAAAGACAGCCGGACCGGGATGATGGGGCTTGTGGCGGTCATCTGTACCCTTGCGGTCAAATTCGCCGGCCTGTGGTCGATTAAAATCACCTGTTCAGCATCGACCGCCATGCTGCTGTTTCTGATTGTCCCCGCTTATGCCAGGGGAGCGATGATTTTCGGTATCCGGTACCTCGCTTACGGGCGCGATCAGGGGACGGGGCACCCGTTTTTTGAAAGGGCGCTCACCTTCAGGGATTTTATGTGGCTGTCACTGCCGGTGGTCCTCTCCCTTTTTACCGGGATCCGGTTTGTTGTGGTGAATGCGGTGTTCGCGGCGGTTCTGGCCGCGGTTCTTCTGTTCTACCGGCGGAAAATCGGACAAATAACAGGGGATATGCTGGGGGCCATGACAGAATTCATTGAAGCCGTGCTTTTCCTTTCTGCCGGAGCAGGGGTGTATCTATGATAACGGGTCACGGCGGCAATGTAAACGAGCTCTCCGGGCGGCTCGGCTGTCCTGTGGCGGATATTGCCGATATGAGCAGCAATCTGAACCCCCTGGGGCCGCCGCCGGGATTTGAAGCGTTTATCGCCGCCGGTATAAACACCATCAGATCTTTGCCGGAAGCCGACGGCCGCGGCGTAATCGAGGCATTCAGCCGTTGCCGGGGGATCGATCCCGCCCGGGTGGCCGCCGGAAACGGTACCACATGGTTTATTTACACGCTTCCCCTTGCCCTGGCGCTGAAAAAGGTGCTGGTGGCGGGACCGACATATGCGGACTACAGGGATGCATGCCGGGCGCTGGATGTGCCGCATTACCTGCTGGAAGCCCGTGAAAGGGACATGTTCCGCTTTGACATCGACCGCGTCGATGAGATGGCGGACCGGTTTGATGCGGTTTTTATATGCAACCCGAACAACCCGACAGGCACCCTTCTGGAAAAGGACCGCCTGATACGCCTTGCAGAAAAGCACGGCCGGACGCTTTTTGTGGTGGATGAATCCTATATGCCGTTTGTAGATGGGGCCGACACTCAAACCCTTGTCGGGGAGCCCGCCATTTCCAACCTTGTGGTGCTTTTTTCCGTTTCAAAAATATTTACGGTGCCGGGTCTGAGGTGCGGTTTTATGACAGCCGCTCCGGATATCATTGACCGGGTGATGCGGTTTTATCAACCCTGGTCTGTCAATGCACTCGCTCAGAAGGGGGCGGTGTGGCTTTTTGAAAATGAATCCGGTCTGACCGGTTTTATACTGGAGACAAGAGCGTTCCTTGAAAAGGAGCGGAACCTCCTGTTCGAGCGCCTGGGTCATGCAGCCGGGATCACCCTTTTTCCGTCGGCAACCTCTTTTGTGCTGGCAAAACTTACCGGCCGTTTGAAATCAGCGGATCTGTGCCGGTTCCTGGGTGACCGTCGGATATTGATCCGGGACTGCACCAATTTCAAGGGCCTGTCCGACCGATTCGTCCGGTTTTCCCTCAAGACGGCAGCCGTGAATGAAAGACTGGCACATCTTGTAAAAGCGGCAGTGGATGACAATGATGCCCCTTGAATGGTATATTGTGCCTGCTGCGTTTACCGTGGACCTGGCTGCCGGAGATCCGCGATCCCTGCCCCATCCCGTGGTTTGGATGGGAAGGGCGGCAGAGCGTCTCGAGCCGCTTTTCAGAAAAATGGCCTCCAATCAGGTGCTCTGCGGGGCCGTTTTTGCCCTCTTTCTAATCGCGGCTGCCTGGGGGGGCGCGTTTGCAGCCTTAAAGGCCGCATACATGATAAGTCCCTGGGCCGGCAGGGCAGCGAACATCCTTCTGCTGTTCTACTGCCTGTCAGCCGCCACGCTTTGCAGGGAGGCAATGGCAGTGAAAAGCCGCCTCGAGACAGACGGTGTTGAAGCGGCCAAGGAAAAACTGGCATTCCTTGTGGGCCGGGATGTGGCCCCGCTCGACAGGGAAGGGGTGATCCGGGCCACGGTTGAAACGGTGGCGGAAAATTTTGTGGACGGTGTCCTCTCTCCGCTTTTTTTTGCGGTTATCGGCGGTGTGCCCTGCGCGGTCGCTTACAAAATGATCAACACCCTGGATTCCATGGTGGGATACAGAAACGAGAAATACATGGCGTTCGGCCGGGTACCGGCACGGATCGATGATGCGGCCAATTTTATTCCCGCCCGGATGTCGGTGCTGCTTGCGGCCCTGGCGGCAGGGCTGATAAACCCCGGCAGGGGCATGAAAGCAGTCGAAACAGGCTTCCGGGAGGGAAGGCGCCACAAGAGCCCCAATGCCGGGTTTCCTGAAGCGGCTTTTGCCGGGGCCCTGAGGATGAAACTGGGCGGGCCGGGCATCTACCATGGCAAACAGGTGGAAAAGCCGTTCATCGGAGAAGGCTTCACCGGCAATTCGCCGTTCAAGATAAAGATGGCCTGTGACCTCATGCTTTTGACGTCCCTTTTATCGGTGACAGGGGCAACCGTTTGTGCGGTGTTTATTGGTTGTTGAAAACCGGGGCTATGCTCCCGGTAACAACCGTCAACGATTGAAACGCTTGCGTGTTTTTGTTTTGTATGCGAATGCATACATTCCAAGCCACCCGCTTCGCGGGTGGTCGTTGACTGGCGGATAAAACAGGTCGTGACAGGACTGAGAGGATGCAAAAGAAGAGCAAAAGTAAATTTCCGTTCCGGCTGGCGACCACCTCTTTCATCTATCCGGACGATATCGTGCCGAATGTGGAAAAACTTGCCCCGTGTTTCGACGAGATCGAGCTTCTGATACTGGAGAGCCGGCCGCCGGCGGTGCTCCCGTCGGAAAACACGGTCAGAAGACTTGCGGAACTGGCCGAACAGCATCACATCACCTACAATGTCCACCTGCCCCTGGACATTTACCTGGGGCATCCGGCGGCTGCGGAGCGGGATCTGGCGGTGGCGACCGTTCAAAAGACGCTCGCCCTGTGTGCCGGGCTCAAACCGACCACCTGTACCCTTCATTTCGAGCTTCACAGGAAAGGTGCATTGGAAACGGATATCGGTGAGTGGGTGAAGAGAGTTGACGACAGCCTTGAAAAGCTTGTGCCGTCTATAGAGCGGCCAGACATCATCACTGTTGAAACCCTTGAATACCCGTTCCGGTATGTGGCCCCCCTGATTGAGAAGTGGGGCCTGTCCGTCTGTATTGATGCGGGACACCTGATAAAGCACGGCTTCGACATCACCGCGCTTTTTGAGAGGCACCGGCGGAAAGTGGTGCTGATCCACCTGCACGGTGTTGATTTTTCAAAGACGGCCCCGAAAGATCACACCGATCTCGGGAAGACACCTGCGGAGAAGATGGCGCCGGTCCTCGAGGTGTTAAAAACATACACCGGCGTCGTCTCCATCGAGGTGTTCAACAGAAAGGATCTCGATGTGTCGACGGCGTATCTTGATGCACTCTTTACTTGAATAATGGCGCTTCGTCTGGTATCTATAAATTCGACTGACACCGGGATTCGACAGACTATTGTGATTTCATAACAACCAACAACTGCACAGGCAGGACAAGATGGCGCTGGTAAAAGAAAGAAAACCAACCCGGCAGATACGGGTCGGTCCTGTAAAGGTGGGGGGTAATGCCCCGGTGGTCGTACAGTCCATGACCAATACCTTTACCCAGGATGTGGATGCCACGGTTTCCCAGATTGAGCGACTTTCCCGCGCCGGGTGTGAAATTGTTCGCCTGGCGGTGCCGGACATGGAAGCGGCCCGTGCACTGGAAAAAATAAAGACACGGACGACGGTTCCCCTTATTGCCGATATCCATTTTGATTACCGGCTGGGAATGGCCGCAGTCAGAGCCGGCGCGGACGGATTGCGGATCAATCCGGGGAATATCGGGGGAGAAAACAAGGTCAGAGCGTTGGTCGAATGCTGTGCTGATCATGGGGTCTCCATACGGGTCGGGGTCAATGCCGGTTCCCTGGAAAAGGATATAATGGCGGAGGCCGGGAACAGTGCCGAGGCGATGGCCCAGAGTGCCCTGCGCCATATAGAGATGCTGCGGTCACTCGATTTTCATGATATAAAAACATCGGTCAAGGCATCCGACGTTGCAAGAACGGTCGAGGCCTACAGAATTTTATCATCCAGAACCGATACGCCGCTTCACCTGGGTGTTACGGAGGCCGGTGGTCTCTTTGCCGGTATTGCCAAATCATCCATCGGGATCGGCATGCTGCTTGCCGACGGCATCGGTGACACCATCCGGGTGTCGTTGACCCGGGACCCGGCAGAGGAGGTCAGGACGGCCTGGGAGATACTGAGAGCCCTTGACCTGAGAAAAAGAGGGGTGGAAATCATCTCCTGCCCTACCTGCGGTCGGTGCCGAATCGATCTGTTCGGGATTGCGGAAAGAGCGGAAAAAGCGTTACTTCAATACAGGGCGCCCCTCAAGGTGGCGATAATGGGATGTGCGGTCAACGGACCGGGGGAGGCCAGAGAGGCGGATATAGGAATTGCAGGCGGCGATGGCACAGGTGTTTTGTTCAAGAAAGGAAAAATCGTGAAGAAATTTCCCCAGGAAGCGCTTGTGGATGTCCTGCTGTATGAGGTTGAAAAATATCAAAAAGAATTCGGAGGAACGTAAATGGGTAAAAAGGTTGAACACGCGATAACACCGACACGGGATGAAAATTATCCGCAGTGGTATCAGGAGGTTGTCAGGGCGTCTGATATGGCTGAGAATGCCCCTGTAAAGGGATGCATGGTGATCAAACCCTGGGGATTTTCGCTGTGGGAAAACATGACAAGACAGCTGGACGAAAAATTTAAAGAAACCGGGGTGCGAAATGCCTATTTTCCCCTCTTTATTCCCCTTGCCTATTTTGAAAGGGAGGCCGAGCACGTGGAAGGGTTTGCAAAAGAGTGTGCGGTCGTCACCCATCACAGGCTCGGGAAAGGCGAAAATGGCGGCCTTATCCCGGATGGCCCCCTGAACGAGCCCCTTGTGGTCCGCCCCACGTCCGAGACCATTATCGGGGAATCCATGGCCAAATGGACGTCAAGCTATCGCGATCTTCCCATTCTTATCAACCAGTGGGCCAACGTGGTCAGATGGGAGATGCGGACCCGGCTGTTCCTCCGGACCAGCGAGTTCCTCTGGCAGGAGGGCCATACAGCCCATGCCACGGAACAGGAGGCCCGGGAGCGGACCATGATGATGCTGGACGTTTATACCGACTTTGTCCAGAATCACCTCGCCATGCCGGTGGTAAAGGGGAGTAAAACCAGAATGGAGCGGTTCCCCGGTGCGGTGGACACCACCTGCATAGAGGCGATGATGCAGGACAGGAAAGCGCTTCAGACCGGGACATCCCATTTTCTGGGCCAGAATTTCGCCAGAAGCTCCGGTATCACCTTCCAGAATGAAAACCGGCAGGAGGCGTACGCCTGGACCACCTCCTGGGGGTCCTCCACCCGGATGATAGGGGGACTCATCATGACCCACGGCGATGACGACGGGGTCATAATGCCGCCGCGCGTGTCCCCGGCCCACGTGGTACTGCTGCCGATTATCAAAAATCCTGATGACAGACCGAAAATTATGTCATATATTGAGCGTATAAAAGCGGCATTGTCCAGGCAGACCTATCACAACAGATATATCGTCGTGGAAATTGACAGCCGGGAGATAGGCGGGGCCCGCGGCTGGGAATGGATCAAAAAAGGGATCCCCGTCCGGGCCGAGATAGGTCTCCGGGACCTGGAAAATGACGCTGTTTTCATGGCGAGACGGGACAGGCCGCCGAAAGAGAAAGCGTCCGTCAAGCGGGAGGAATTTGTCAGTCGCCTGCCCGGGATCCTGGATGATATTCAGACAAGTCTTTACAACAGCGCCCGTGATTACAGAGAAAAACATACGCATCAGATAGATGAGAAACCGGCGTTTTATGACTTCTACAGCAAGAAGGACGAAGGTATCAGCGGCGGTTTTGTGCGGTCTCACTGGTGCGGGTCCGAGGCGTGTGAAAAACAGATAAAGGAGGACCTTTCGGTTACCATAAGGTGTATCCCTTTTGACAGCAGTACCGAGGAGGGCGGATGTGTCTGCTGCGGCAAGCCCAGCAGCAGGCGGGTGCTGTTTGCAAAGGCATACTAGAAATTAATGATCAGAATAACGGACATTTTAGACAAAATAACCCAATATGCATCTGATGCCGATCTGGATACCATTGACCGGGCCTATATATATTCGGCAAGGGTCCATGAAGGCCAGATGCGGCTTTCAGGCGAACCCTACCTCTCCCATCCCCTGGAGGTGGCCGCCATGGTGGCCGATATGAAACTCGATGTGGAGAGCGTGGCCTCAGCGCTGCTTCATGATGTCATAGAGGATACCAGCGCCACAAAGGAAGATATTGAGGAGATGTTCGGGCCCAATATCGCCCACATCGTTTCAGGGGTCACAAAGCTTTCGAAAATCACCTTTTCAACAAAAAAGGCCCATCAGGCAGAGAATCTGCGTAAAATGATTCTGGCCATGGCGGATGATATACGGGTGATTCTCATAAAACTCACCGACCGTCTGCACAACATCCGAACCCTCAAGTACCATGACAATCCGGAAAAACAGCGGGCCATCGCACAGGAAACCCTTGATATATTCGCCCCCATTGCCGCCCGTCTGGGGATATACTGGATCAAGCACGAGCTGGAGGATATCGCTTTTTACTATACGCTCCCGGAAGAGTATGAAAGGATTGACCGGCTTGTCAACAAGGCAAAGGAGGAAAAAGAGAACTACATCGGGGTGGTGAAAAAGAGGATCAGTGAAAAAATGGCGGAGGCCGGTATCAGCTGCGACATAAAGGGGCGGTACAAGCAGCCTTACAGCACCTATCAGAAGATGATTTCCCAGGGCCTGGATTTCCATGAGATTTACGATCTGGTCGCGTTCCGGATAATCGTGGATACGGTTCCCAGATGCTATGAAACCATGGGGCTCATCCATTCCATGTGGCGGCCGATATACAACAAGATCAAGGATTATATCGGAAACCCCAAACCCAACATGTACCAGTCGCTTCATACGACCGTGATCGGTCCCTATGGAGAGCGCGTGGAAATACAGATAAGAACCTGGGAGATGGACCGAATCGCTGAATCGGGTATCGCCGCCCACTGGAGTTATAAAGAGGGATCCACACCGGATCAGAAGACCGGCAAACTGTTCGACTGGATCAGAAACCTGGTGGAAAATCAGGAGAATTACAAGGATCCGGATGAGTTTCTTGAAAATGTGAGAATCGACCTCTATCCGGATGAAATTTACGTGTTCACACCGGCCGGGGACATCAAGACCCTGCCCAAGGATGCCAACCCCATCGATTTTGCCTATCTGATCCATACCGAAATCGGCGAACAGTGCAAGGGGGCGAAAGTAAACGGTGTCATCGTACCGCTGACCCACCCCCTTCAGACGGGGGATACGGTGGAGATTATAACGGCCAAGGATCAGACGCCCAGCGCCGACTGGCTCAATATGGTCAGGACGGTCAAGGCGAGAACAAAGATTCGCCAGTGGCTGAATGCAAGAGAGAAGGAGAGAAGCATCAGCCTCGGCAGGGAGATGTGTGAAAAAAGTTTCAGGAAGAAAAATCAGAATTTTCACGCCCTCTCCAAATCCGGAAGTATCGGAAAGGTCGCCGAGAGTCTCGGATTCAAAAGAGAGGACGATCTCATCGCCCAGATCGGGTTCGGGAAAATAACACCGCTTCAGATTCTGAACCGGGCGGTGCCGGATCTTGCCAGGGAAGAAGAGACGGCCACGCTTTTCAGGAAGATCATCCGGAAGAAAAAGCGGAAAAAGGAGAGTACCGGTGTTGTGGTCAAGGGCATGGATGATATCCTGGTCAAATTTTCAAAGTGCTGCAGTCCGCTGCCGGGAGACCCCATTACCGGGTACATCACCCGGGGGGAGGGCGTGAAGATTCACAGAAAAAACTGTGTCAATGCCATGAAGATGAGTCCCGAGCGGAAAATTGAAGTGGAGTGGAGCCGGGATATAAAAGAGACCTACCCGGCGGGAATCAAGATTCTGTGCGATGACAGATCCGGTCTTCTGGCCGATATCGCCTCGGTTATCAGCAAATACGAGGCGAATATCGACAATGTCCATTCCGAATCATCGGCAGACGGGATTGCCTCGTTCAATTTCACCATCCTGGTTGAAAGCTCTGAACAGCTCAGGCGGATCATGTCTGATATCAAGAAGGTCAGTAAAGTGAAGTCGGTAAAAAGGAGTATCAGTTCCTAGGCGACCTTCACGACCTTGCCGGAGACCTTCACCACCTTGCCGGATTTGATACAGCTGGTACAGGCGTCTATTCTTTTCACGCTGCCGTTGTAAAGGGCGCGTACTCTCTGCAGATTCGGGTTGAACCGTCTTTTGTTTACATTGTGGGAGTGGCTCACATGGTTTCCGACCATGGGTTTTTTCCCGCAAATCGCACATTTTTTTGACATATCTCGCATCCTCCTGGGGAATTGTATACTATTTATTGGTTGTTTAAAACCCGGGGGCTCTGCCACCGGTTACAACCGTCAACGATTGAAACACTATCGTGTTTTTTTCCGGCCTATGGCCGGGCTCGATAGAGATGCGAATGCATACACGCCAAGCCACCCGCGAAGCGGGTGGCCGTTGACTAAGCTGTCAGCCGAATACAATCACAAGCAATCATAAACCTGAAATACATACATCAGTTTGACGGTTTTGTAAACAACTTTTTGAGTCTGCCGGGTCTGTCCGGGACGTCATTTTTTTCTTCTGTCCCTGCCCTTCCGTCGGTCGTTTGTGCTGGAAATGTTTACAATAACCCCTTCCCTGACACTTTTCCGCCTGTCATGCTTTCTTTTCCGCCTTTCACGCCGGTCCCTTTTTTTGTCACCGGGTGCAGGGCGATGGCGGGGCAGGTTTTTGACCCTGCCGGTGCTTTCAACCGGGTCATCACTCGCGGCTATTGTCCTGTATTGAATCGTCATGATATCGTCACCTTATTACCGGGTTTCCCGGGGCAGTTGTTATTTTTTCAGATGAGCCCCGGCCCTCCGGCCGTTTTCCGGGGAAACATATGCATCAATCCCCTGCAGTTATCATCGTCAGAAGGCAGGATTTGCTTTAACAGGCGTGCCGGGTAAGAAAGGGATCACCGGCAGCCGTCCCGGATTTTCAGTCCGGCTTTTTGTCGAGCACCGCCCGCACTGTCCCGGCTAGCTGCTGCTGGGAAAACGGTTTCTGGATAAAATTGACCCCTTTTTTCAGAAGGCCGTTGTGAACAATGTGGTTATCTGTGTACCCGGAGATGTAAATGATTTTCGTGTCCGGGAAGCGGGAGCGGAGTTTTTGGGCAAAGGACTGACCGCCCATTCCGGGCATGACAAGATCCGTTACGATCAGGTCGATATGGCAAGTATTTTCCCTGAGAAAAGCCAGGGCCTGTTCGCCGTTATAGGCTTTGTGCACCCTGTATCCGTAGGAAAGCAGGCAGTTGGCGATAAAGGTGCAGACATCCCGGTCATCTTCCACCACCAGTACAGTTTCGTTTCCCGAAAGGTCTTTGAGGACCGGCACCTCTGTTTTGGATTTGGGCGCCTGATGACGGGAGACCGGCCAGTAGATTTTGAACATGGTGCCGTGATCCGGCTCGGAATATACCTGGATGCAGCCTTTGTTCTGTTTTACAATCCCGTAAACCGTGGACAACCCGAGGCCGGTCCCTTCATGCTTTGCCTTGGTGGTGAAAAACGGTTCAAATATTCTTGTTCTGATGTTGTCTGCCATGCCGATACCGTTATCCGACACCGAAAAGAACACGTAAGATCCCGGTAATTCAAGATTGACCCGCCTGGCACCGTCGGCATCAAATTCGGCCTGGCCGGTTTCAATGGTAATCTTTTTGTCACCGCCCTGATTTTTACCTGTATTCAGGGCATCTCTGGCGTTAATCACAAGATTGGTGAAGATCTGTTCAATCTGGGACCTGTCCGCACTCACCGTATCAATACCGTCGGTGAGGAGGGACTCGATAGTGATATCCTCCCCTATCAGCCGGCGCAGCATTTTTTCCATGGAAAAAATCGTGCGGTTGATATCCAGGACAACCGGCGTGAAGATCTGCTTCCGGCTGAACCCGAGGAGCTGTCTGGTAAGGCTTTCCGCCCTTTCCCCGGCCTGCCGGATGGCGGAGACGGCTTTGAACTGCGGGTGCGACTTGTCCAGTCCCATTAAGGCGACATCCGCATATCCGTTGATTATGGTGAGCAGGTTGTTGAAATCGTGGGCGATACCGCCTGTCAGTGTCCCGATGGATTCCATTTTCTGCGACTGCAGAAGCTGCTCTTGTATTTTGGCTTTTTCCGCTTCGGCCCGTTTTCTTTCAGTGATATCCCTGGCGACACCCAGGATGCGTTTCTCTTGTTTGATGTCATGGTAAAATACGGAGGCGACCACTTCAATCCAAAGGTAAGATCCGTCTTTACATACCTGTTCAAGTTCTATTTTGCGGGGGGTGCTGGCCCCGGATGCCTTGTAATGTTCAATCGCTTCGGCCACGGTGTCTGAAAAGACGCCGGCTGACGTCTCTGTCAGAATTTTTTCCACCGGGGCCCCTGCCAGTTCCCCGGAGGCATATCCGCTCATCCATTCTATGGAGGGGCTTATATACTGGAAACGATTGTTCAGGTCCAGCAGCCAGATGACGTCCGAGACGTTTTCCGCCAGAAGGCGGTAGCGGTGTTCACTCTCTTCAAGTTCCCTGATTTTCTGCTGCAGCTTGGGATAGTAGCTTTTCTGGAGAGATTTTTCACCGAGCCCGATCAGCCGGGTAAAGGTGTCCGCTTCTTCGGTATTTTTGTCAAAGGGCTTCTTCATAAATGGTTTCAATATCCCGCTTGTCTGCTTTTTTCGGATTTGTCAAAAGGCACGCGTCATTCAGGGCCTTTACGGCGAGATGGGGAATGTCGCTTTGTTTCACATCTACTAGGCCGAGGCTTTTTGCGATGCCGAGATCATTTCTGAAACGGCGGATATGGTGAAACAGATCCGTTTTTATCCTGGTGTCACTCTTCCCTTTTACAGGGACTCCCAGGGTGTCTGCGATGATTTTGAACTTTTCCGGAACAGCGTCATAGTTGAAATTGATGACGTGTTCCAGTAAAAGGGAGTTGCATTCTCCGTGGGGGAGATCGAGAAATCCCCCCAGGCTGTGGGCCATGGCATGGACAGCTCCCAGAACGGCGTTCGAGAATGCAAGACCGGCTTCCATGCTGGCCAGCATGATGTTTTCCCGGATGTTTTCATCGTCGGGTTCACCCAGGACAAGGGGGAGGTTTTCTCCGAGCAGCCGCATGGCTTCGAGTGCATGGATGTCGGTCATTTTTGAGCCGGCTTTTGATACGAACGCCTCCACGGCGTGGACCATGGCATCCATACCGGTGCAGGCCGTGAGGTAGGGATCCATGGTGATGGTGATCTCCGGGTCCACAAGAGCAATATCCGGGATAATACTCTTGCTGATGATGGCGATTTTCACCAGGTCGGCGGTATTGCTGATAATGGCGAACTGGGATATATCCGCCGATGTGCCGGCGGTTGAGGGAATAAAAATCATGGGCGGCAGCGGTTCAGAAATCCGGTCGACCCCTTCATAGTCCAGAATATCCCCCCTGTTCGAGGAAACGATGCCGATGGCCTTTGCGCAGTCCATGGGACTTCCCCCGCCGACGGCGACAATGGCGTCGCATTTTTCCGCCGCATACACCTGCACGCCCTTCTGTACTTCCGCTATTTTGGGATTTGGCGATATATCGGCGTAAACCACATAATCAAGGCCCTGTTCGGCAAGGCTTTCCCGGACCTGGTCAGTCCAGCCCGCATTGATTACCCCCGGATCCGTCACAATGATCGGCTTTTGTACAAAGAATTTTCTCGCATACTCCCCTGCGAGGTGTCGGGAACCGTTTCCGAAAATGATTTCCGGCGCGATGAATTTCCTCAATTTTTTTACTGATTTGGCCATGGCCGCCTCTTCGGGTGCACAGTCCGGGATGCCCGGCTGCTTTGTTACCGTATTGCCTGTCCTGCCGGCAAACAGTCGGCCGGACAATAAACATTTTTCTAGTAATATGATACATCAAATTGAAATGAAGTCAATCTCTTTGAATACAGGGTAAATTTGTTCTACGGGTCAAATTTGGACAGGCAGGTGGCGGGGTGTTTTCTATGCCGGGTTTGACCGGCATCTTCTTTTAAAATCATGGAGGATTTTAAGATGTCGGTCACCTCGGAGCAGCCCTGGACG
>CAYZHB010000054.1:0-18607 GCA_964478245.1 uncultured Desulfobacterales bacterium
TACCCCTCGAAAGTGCCGGGCCTCAGTGACAGAATCTCAGGGGCGCTGTCGGGCGGCGTCTTCCTGGCAGTGACCATGTCGCTTTTCTCAGAAGAAAATGATATGATTCCCTTGTCCATATAAGATCACTTTTTCCTGTAAACTTCGTTTAAAAGCTGCTCAGGCGTTGAGATGCCGCTGTTCTTTTTGAAGGCGTCAAGAACCATTTTTCTGGCGTCACTCCGGGTATGCCCCAGCTGACTGACCAGTACCTCGATGACATCGTCTGCCAGACTTTCCGGGGGCATCTCCATATCCGCGGTTTCTTTTTCATCATCATCATCGGAAAGATCGGGCACATCAGGCAGAAAGGCGTCTACCCGCCCGTTCAGAGTGGCGATAATTTTTTCCGCACTCCGCTTTCCGATGCCGCTCAAGCCGGCTAAAAATGCCGCATTTTTTTCATCAATGGCCCGTGCGATCTCACCGGCCGGCCTGTCAAGCGCCTTGACAGCCTTAAGCGGGCCTATCGAATCCACGGTAATGAACAGTTCAAAAAATTCCCTGGCCTTTTCCGTGTCAAAACCGATCAGAACGGGCTTGGGCTGCCTTTCGGTCTGATGGTAGTATATATACAGTCCCGCATAATCATCTTTCAGCGTATGCCGCACATTCGCCGAAAGCAGGATTTCATACCCGACATTTCCCACAAGAAGGAGAATGCCGTCACTGCTGTATTTGATTATTTTTCCTTCAAGATACCCTATCATCAGTAATATTCATATCTGAAAAAACCGGTTAACGCCAGGGCCAGCGCATCTGACGCATGATACGGCCTGATCGCATCCACATGGCCGAGAATGTCGCGGACAGATCTTTCAACCTGGTACTTGTCCGCATTGCCGTTGCCGGAGACAACCTGCTTGGCTTCCCGGACCGACACCTGGGCGATCCTGACACCTGATCTGAATGCGGCGACAAGTATCACGCCCGACACCTTGCCAAGCATAATACCTGATCCGGGATATTTTTCAAGGGAATATATATCTTCAATTATGACCAGATCCGGTTTTTCATCGAGAAGAAAATCATAAACTTTTGAAAAAATCGTATTGAGTCTGTACTGAATGGGATCGCTTTTCTCTGTCTGTATACTGCCAAAGGAATAACCGTCAACAGTTCCGCCCTCCCCGCGGATAATACCCACGCCTGTTCCCGCAAGTCCCGGATCAATCCCAGCGATTTTTATCATTTCAACCGGTTTGTCAGTTCAAGCTTTCCAGTTTTTCCTCAGCAATTTTCGCTTCTTTGGAATTTGGATATTTCTTGACGAGTTCTTTCAGTATCAGTCTGGCATTGGCTTTTTCACCGAGATTCGAAAATGCATATCCCTGCTTTAACAGCGCAGCAGAGACTTTGTTCCCCTCAGAATACGCTTCGATAACCTTTTGATACTCAAGGATGGCTTTTTCATACCAGTTCTCTTTGTAATAGCTGTCGGCTATCCAGAACCTGGCATTGTCCGCCTTGTCGGAATCAGGAAAAAGATTGATAAACTTTTCGAACGCCGTCCGGGCCGATTCCATCTGTCCCTCATCAAACAGCTTCTTTGCCTGTTTGTACATGGTTTCCGGGCTCTTCTCCGTTTCCCGGCCGGCAGCCGCTTCTTTTTCCGCTTCTGCTGCGGAAAGTGTTTCAGCGGGTTCAAATCCCATATACTTTTCAAGGGCCACAATGCGTTCCGTATTGCGCTCTATCCTGCCCGCCATATTCTCAAGCTGTTGGTTCTCCTGTGCTTTCTCCTCTTTTCTGCTGATGGTTTTGAGTTTGTGCTCATACGCTTCCACCATCCCTTTCAGCCTGCGCATCTGACTTCTGACAGTATCAAGCTCGGCATTGAGCGACGCATGGTTTTCTCTGCTCAGTTCCGCGGTATTTTCCGTTTTCTTCACAAGTTCCGCGATCTTTTTGCTCTGCTTTTTTTCCCTTTTCGCCTCTCTTGTGTTTTCCATTTCGAGTGCGGCCAGTCTGTTCTCTATCATCTCGACCCGCTCCTGCCGGACACAGCCGGACACAATCACGGCAGAAAAAAACATACACAAAATACACAAATACGTTGATTTCATAACACAACCCCAGCAAAAAAAGGAAATTGGTGTTTGAACGAAAACTCACCTGTCTGCCGCAAAGCGGCTGAAGATACCGATTTCTCCGCATGCCCGCACACGGTTATCCCCAAAAGAACACGTCCCGCCTTCTGCCGAACAGGCAAGTTTCCGTCCCAACACATTGTTTGGTTGCTTCTAAAGCCGCCTGCCGTCCTTACTCGATAGCAACGAAATGCGCCCGTCTGTTTTTGGCCCACGCCTCTTCATTATGCCGCGGATCCAGCGGCTTTTCTTCCCCGTAACTGATACAGGTGAGGCGATCCGCTGAAATACCGAGATTCATGAGAAACGTCTTTGCCGATTTTGCCCGTCTCTCGCCGAGGGCCAGGTTGTATTCCGTGGTGCCCCGTTCGTCACAGTGGCCTTCGATCATGACGGTTATATTGCGGTTCTCCTTGAGCCATGCGGCCTTCTCTTTCAGGATCTTCTGTGCAGCAGGGGTCAGCACCGATTCATCAAAGTCAAAATGAATGTCCCGGTTTTCAAACCGCTCTTTTGCTTGTCTGTATTCTTTCAGCCGCTGCTCTTCAAGGCGCTGTTCTTCAAGCGCTTTCTCCTTTTCCAGCTTCTCCTGCTCTGCCTGTGCCTCTTTCTGCTCCGCCGTTTTCCCCTCCTCCACTTCAGCACCTGTGGGTTCGGATACGACCGTCTTCTTTGCACATGAAGCCGTCAAAAAAAGCCCTGCAACAAAAAAAGCCATTGCCACATTCAAAAACACTCTCCTCTTCTTCATATTGCCTCCTTAAATTAACAATTAATTCCACACAATCGTATTATTATTATTATTATTTATCTGCTGACTTTCGACCAGGCAGGATCGGTCTGTGCCCCGCCAATCTTTAAAAGCCGCCGCTGCTCACTTCCGGCTGCGGTCATGACATAAATTCTTGCCGCCCCTTCTCTTGTGGATGAAAAAGCAATCAGACTGCCGTCCGGTGACCAGGAAGGGTCTTCGTTGTCTCCGGCATTCATGGTCAGCTGAACCGGCTCGCCATCATCCACGTCGACCGTATATATGTCGATGTTTCCCTTCTCCATGCCGACATATGCAAGTTTATCCCCATTCGGAGACCAGTCCGGGGACGTGTTGTAATTGCCCTCAAAAGTAAGCCGCCGCACCGTTCCTGTCGCCATGTCCTTCATATAAATCTGCGGTGTGCCCCCCCTTTTTGAAACAAAGGCAACTTTTTTACCGTCCGGTGAAAAAACAGGGGATATGTCAATACCCCAGTTATCAGTTATCTTTTTAATAATTTTCCCGTTACCGGTCAACAGATAAATTTCCTGATCGCCTGAAAAACTCAGGGTTGCTGCCAGGGCAAACTTGCCGGGAAGCCACGAAGGGGCGATGTTCATGCCCTCCCGGTTGACGATGGCCCCCCGTTTCTGCCGCAGATTTTTAATATAGATGTCCGGCTTTCCTCTTGCATAGGACGTGTACGCAATCCACTCCGAATCGTGGGACCAGGCGGGTGAAAGAGAGATGCTCTTGTGATGGGTCACCTGTTCGGGATTGTGACCGTCAAAGTCGCACACGAAAACCTCTTTGTTCTGCGCCACCGTGGAAACAAACAGGATACTGCTTCTGAACACCCCCCATTCGCCTGTCAGCACATATGATATTTCACTGCAGAAACGGTGGATCATGGTCCGGATATCCTCCCGGTGACCGGAATAGATCTTCCCCACCAGGAGCCTTCCTTCAAACGTGTCAAAAAGCCGCAGCCACAACCGGACATTACCGTCCTGTTCCTTTATCCCGCCGGTTACAAGAAGCTCCGCCCCGATGCCGGTCCAGTCTTTAAAATCAATGTCCGCCCTTGTAATACCGGTTTCCGCCGGATGGGCAATAAATGCCTGGTGGTCGATTATTTTGATGTAACCGGTAAATGCCAGCGCCTCTTCAAGTATCTCGAGGGCCTTTCGGCTGTCGGCCTCCTCATTGCGGCCTTCCGACTTCTTTTTGAACGAAGTGGCCGCTAACGGAATTTTCCGGATAAGGGGATTGGTGATGTCGATATACGTAACCTCTTTGCCAAACGCGGTTCCCGCTGCCGGAATAAGGATAGAGACGGCAGCCATCAATACACAGAACCGTTTGATCAGACCGCCACTCATTCCCTTTATGAAATATCTGTTCTTCATGTTCAATCCACTCGCCTTCCGCCTATTTTAATCCTTTTGGTGAAAAATTCAAGCCGACATCATAAGAAGTATACCCCTCCGGTAGCGGCGGAAGCGGGTCGGCTTTTTTAACGGCCTTGACCGCTGACTGGTCAAGATACCGGTTGCCGGATCTCGTCTCGATCCACATATCGGCGATTCTGCCGGTTTTCAAAATTTTTATCACCACCGTGGTTTCAAGATCTTTGTCCATTCGGGCAAGACGTTCGTTAAATGCCCAGTTCTGCTGAATCGCCGACGCCAGCACACTGTTGTAGATATTGATAACCGTGCTGCCTTTCTTCCACTGTGACGCCGCACCGCCCGTACCGGCGGATGCCGTGTCTGTCTCCTTTTTTTCCCCCTCTTTAACCCGGGCTTCAATACGGTTTATCGCCTCTGCCAGCTGATCTTCTTTCTGCTTTTCAACGCTTTTCTCAATATTTTCTCTTGCCGCCGCCATCACTTTATCCGGTTTGTAGGTCTTTTGTTTCAGGGATGTTTTTTCCTTTTTTTTGACGGGTTGAACGCGGTTTTCCACATTATCGGGCTTGGATTTCAGACTCACATCCGGCTTGATTGTCTCCGATTTTTGTTCCCGGGTCTCGGGTACCGGTTCGGTGTCCGCTTTTTCAGCAGAAGCGGCCGGTTTTTCCGGCCCTTTTTTTTCGACAGGTGCTTTCTTAAGATCGGCCACCTCCTCTATGGCCGGGTCGTAAGAGACCAGATCCACCTGAACGGCAGGCGGCATGTCCTTTTCAGGGAACGAGAAGTGCTGCAGTAAAATCATGGTCAAAAAAAACCCCGCGTGCAGAAAAACAGAAACCGTATAAAAAATCAATCCTGCTTTTCCATTATGGCCCGCCTCATCAGGAAGCCGCTCTTTCGGATTTTTTGAGATAAATATCTGGCGCATACCTGAAAATCAGGATTCTTTTTCATTGTCGGGAAGGGTAATCATTCCCAGATTTTCCACTCCCGCATTCTTTATCTTGGACATCACATTCACCACAATGCCGTACGGGACCTCCTTATCCGCTCTCAGGTATACATTTCGGGTGTTTACATTCTCCAGTATTTTAGAGAGTTTTTCAGACAGGAACTGTACATTGATGGCCTGATCATTTATGTAAACTTTTCTGTCCTTGTCAATTGAGATGATCAACCGCTCCTGGCTTCCCTCCAGCGGTTTTGTCGTCGCCTGCGGCAGATCCACATCCACCCCCTGAACCATCATGGGGGCGGCCACCATGAAAATGATCAGAAGGACAAGCATCACATCCACAAAAGGGGTCACATTGATGTCAGACATGAGGTTGTCGCCGGATGAACCGAATTCCATAGCGCCCTCCTTACCTCTGGATTTCCCGTTCGACCAGATTCAGAAGATCTGAAGCAAACCCCTGAAGTTCCGAGTCAAACGCCCTTATCTTGTCTGTAAAGTAATTATATGCGATAACGGAAGGGATGGCGACAGCAAGTCCGGCCGCCGTCGCAATCAATGCTTCGGAGATACCGGGCGCCACAACGGCAAGGCTGGCGGAGCCGCTCATGCCGATTCCCTGGAAGGTTCTCATAATCCCCCATACCGTGCCGAAAAGTCCGATAAAAGGGGAGGTATTTCCGGCCGTGGCAAGAAACGGCACTAGCTGCGAAAGTCTCCTTATCTCCAGGCTGGCTGATCTCCTTAGTGTTCTCTGCAGACTGCCCACCGCTTTGAGATATCCCGTCTCCGGACGGCCCGCGGTTTTACCGCCCTCTTCATCCTCCCGGGTACTCTGGAATTTTGACAGCTCCATATAGCCCGACATGAAAACCCGCGCCACCGGACTGGCGCGCAGCGCTTTGGCCTTTGAAAAGGCTTCTGAGAGATTTTTGCACTGCCAGAAAAGCTCGGTAAAATCAGCAGACTCTTTGTTGGCTTTTCGAATATACCTGTATTTTATGAAGATAATCGCCCATGTGACAATGGAAAAAAAAAGCAGCAGCAGAAGTACGAACTTGACAACAGGTCCGGCCCCGCCTAACATGTAAAATACGCCAATTGTTTCAGAAGTCATAAAAATTCTCCACCTTGTTAATCTCCAGTAATAACCGCAATCCAACAGCTGCCGAATTAATCAATTAGTGTCTAGTATATGACCATGGGGTTAATGTCAAGATTTTATTGAAACGCATAACCGGCCTGTAACACAAAACAAACCATGCGGTTTCAAGCAGTTGCGCTTTGCACCGGATTTCTGAAACGGGACGGGCGGCTTGTGTCCGGATACGGCATAGCCTGGCAGGAAACAGCGGCTTTGATATCGACGGGCGGCCGGCGAACCGGCACAGGGGAAAGAGGGGATAATACAAAAGCCCCTGCATCATTCGACACAGGGGCCTTGTCAACTTATATCCGGTCAGCAGGATACACGATACTACATCATGCCGGGCATACCGCCCATGCCGCCGCCCGGCGGCATACCGCCGCCGGCGCCCATGCCGCCGCCTTCATTCTCTTCCGGTTTGTCCGCTACCATGGCTTCTGTTGTCAGCATGACGGACGCCACGCTTGCGGCGTTCTGAATCGCAAAGCGGACCACCTTCTTGGGATCGATAACACCAGCCTTCAGCAGATCTTCGTATACGTCTGTGCGCGCATTGTATCCGAAACTGCCCTCAGCCTCCTTCACCTTGTGGATAACGATGGACCCTTCAACACCGGCATTTTCCGCGATCTTCCTTAACGGCTCCTCGATCGCTCTGGCCACGACATGAACACCGAGGCGCTCTTCCCTGCCTTCCTCGAGGCCTTCGAGCACCTTGAGCGTTCGCACGAGGGCCACGCCGCCGCCCGGTACGACCCCTTCTTCAACAGCGGCCCGGGTCGCATTCAGCGCATCTTCAACCCTGGCTTTCTTCTCTTTCATCTCGGTCTCCGTGGCCGCACCGACACTGATGACCGCAACACCGCCTACCAGCTTGGCCAGTCTCTCCTGGAGTTTTTCGCGGTCATAGTCAGAGGTGGTCTCGTCAATCTGCGAACGGATCATCTTGACCCGGCCCTCCAGCGCCTCCTTGGAACCGGCACCGTCCACTATGGTGGTGTTGTCCTTGTCGATATTGACGCTCTTGGCCTGTCCGAGATCGTTCACCGTCACGTTTTCAAGCTTTATTCCGATATCCTCGGAGACCACCTGGCCGCCGGTCAGGGTGGCGATATCCTCGAGCATGGCTTTTCTTCTGTCGCCGAATCCGGGCGCCTTGACAGCCGCCACGTTAAGTGTGCCCCTCAGCTTGTTGACCACGAGCGTGGCAAGGGCTTCCCCTTCAATATCTTCTGAAATTATGACAAGGGGTTTGCTCATCTTTGCGACCTCCTCGAGTACCGGCAGAAGGTCTTTCATGTTGTTGACCTTCTTGTCGCATATCAGGATATAGGCATCCTGAAGTTCGGCCACCATCTTTTCGCTGTCGGTCACAAAATAGGGAGACAGGTAGCCGCGGTCAAACTGCATGCCTTCAACGACATCCAGGGTCGTCTCCATTGCTTTGGCCTCTTCGACCGTGATCACCCCTTCCTTGCCGACCTTGTTCATGGCTTCCGCAATGATATTGCCGATGGTGGGGTCATTGTTTGCAGAGATGGTGCCGATCTGGGCGATCTCGTTCTGGTCTTTTGTGGGGTTGCTTAAATTGTCGAGTTCTACAACAATTTTTTCAACTGCCGCATCGATTCCTCTTTTGATGTTCATGGGGCTGTTGCCGGCGGCAACGAGCTTCTGGCCTTCCTCGTAGATAGATCTGGCAAGGATTGTGGCGGTGGTCGTACCGTCACCGGCCATATCACTTGTCTTGCTTGCCACCTCTTTTACCATCTGGGCGCCCATGTTTTCGAACTTGTCCTCAAGCTCTATCTCTTTGGCAACGGTGACACCGTCTTTGGTGACATTGGGCGCCCCCCAGGACTTTTCAAGCACCACGTTTCTGCCTTTCGGTCCAAGGGTGACCACCACTGCATCCGCAAGTGTCTGGACACCTTTCAGCATCGCTTCACGCGCCTTAGCAGAATATTTAATCTCTTTAGCCATATTTTAAACCTCCGTATCTATTATTTTCTGATTTCCAATCTCATGAAAAATTCTGCAACCTATTCAATTACACCGAGAACATCATCCTGGCGCATTATCAGATAGTCTTTGCCGTCAATTTTCACTTCCGTTCCGCCATACTTGCTGAAAAGGACACGATCTCCCACTTTAAGTTCCATGGGGAGAATGTTGCCGTCTTCCCCTGCCCGGCCTTTACCGACTGCAACAACCTGACCTTCGGCCGGCTTTTCTTTTGCCGTATCCGGTATGATAATACCGCCGTCCGTCTTTTCATCCTCTTCAACACGCTCTACAAGAATCCGATCCTGTAATGGTCTCAAACTCATGATTCAAACCTCCTTAAATTAAATTAAGCAATTGTTGTATTTTTAAAGTGCTGTATGAATTAAACTTCAAGATTTGGCACTCTCCTCTTTCGGAGAAGAGGCGTTTGAAGTTTCACTTTTACTTTCTGTTGACTTGCCGGCTGATTCCGACTTGGCGCCGCCGTAATCAGTGGCGTACCATCCCGTCCCTTTCAGATGAAAAGAACTCTGGGAGATAAGTTTTTTAAGGCTGCCTTCACATTTTCTGCACCGCTCGAGCGGCGGGTCTGAAATCTTCTGAAACACTTCCTCCGTGTAACCGCATTTGCTGCATTCATACTCATAAATAGGCATTTTTGCATTCTCTCCGTTTAAAATGTTCTGGAACCTTTTAAAATCTAAATTAAGATAGTCAGTCTTTTTCCCATGTCAAGACAGCCGCTCAATTTTTTTAAAAAGGGTTACGCCTCATTTGTCCGCCATTTTTCATAATGGGCGATAACCGCCTCCATGCCCGTTACTGAGTCCAGGATATGCGCCGTTAACCGGTGTACTCTCCGCTCTTCATCCATTGTCATGTTCACCCCGGCCGATTGTTCGTATATCTGCTGAAATCGGGAAAACCGGACAATATGGACCAGTTCATGGGTCAGAATATACAGAAGGAAAGGGAACAGCAGCAGCTTTTCATTTTTTTCAACTGTTCTCAGAATCGCCTCGTCCTGGAGGCATACGGTCCAGTAGTTAAACGTGTACGACTTCAGCAGGGCGTCTTTTTTTCGTCCCTCATACTTGACGACCTGGGCAAACGGACCGGTTACTTTTTCATCTTCAGCCAGATCCGTTGCCGTCTTGACATCATACCGGCTTTTGAGCCACTGGGAAGACGACATTTTGTAATACTCGCTGACAAGCTCCTCCGCAAGGACTGCCGCATCATGGACCGTCTTCAGACCGGCATCATACCTATACCCGCCATTCATCCCATCAATTCCTCATGCATATACGGGCACAATTCATCCCTTTAACTCTCTTCATAACGTTACCTTTTAGCCCCCCCACGGCCATACCTTATATAATTTTACCGGATATAATATCTTACCGGTTTGTTAAACATGGCAACAGAAAATAATAAAATAAAAATGGACATCCTGATAATTGTTGTGTTATACATAATGTTTGTTTTTATTGGTTGTTTCAAAACCGGGGGCTGTGCCCCCGGTTACAACCGTCAACGATTGAAACACTGACGTGTTTTTGTTCTTCCGGCCTACGGCCGGAAGAACAAGCCACCCGCAAAGCGGGTGGTCGTTGACTCCGTATTTTTATTAATACAATTCAAAACAGGTTTTGAAAGAAAGGAGGTGATTTTTTGGGCAGTGTGATAAAGAAGCGGAGGAAAAAGATGAGAAAACACAAACACCGAAAACTGCTTGCCAAGACAAGGCACCAGAGAAAAAAGAAGTAAATCTGTTCCGGATTTGCGCAAGCGGATATGGGAACGCTTATGGCAACAAAAGACCATCCGTATCGACTAAAACATACCATACCACCGTCCGCATCGAAAAAATTTCCTTAAAGAGACCTTTGAATCTTTATTTCCCGCATTCAAAGGTCTCTTTAACACCTTGAATACAACCGCCACCCGCAAAGCGGGTGGCGTGGAATGGCTGCATTTAAAACAGACGCACTATCTGCCGTCGATCGCCTTGAAATACCTCATTAAAGAGGAATCCGTAGAGAGAACGACCGTGCTCTCTTTGTCCAGAGATTGCGTATACACGTCAAGTGTCTTTAAAAAGGCGTAGAGGTCCGTGTCCACACTGTAGGCGTCCGCATATATTTTCACCGCCCGGGCATCCGCCTTTCCTTTTATCGTCTGGGCCGTTTCATATGCCTGGGACTGAATCGTCTGGAGTTTCTTCTCTTTTTTACCCCTGATTTCACTTGCTTTTTCAAACCCCTGGGCCCGGAACTTTTCAGCCACCTGGTTTCTCTCGGCGATCATCCGGTCATATACGGCCCGCCTTACCTTATCTATATAGTTGAGTCTTTTCACTTTCACATCAACCAGATCGATACCGAAGCCGGCTACTTTCGGCTGGGCCTGTTTTAAAATCAGCTCGGTTATTTCATCTCTGCCCAGTTCTATATCGTACCGGGACGGCTGGCTTTGCTGCGCCTCCATCTCTTCAACCGTGATGTCTCCGACGGTAATGAACGTATCCATGGGCCGATCCGAATTCCGGACACTCTCCACAAGCGGGTGAGAGGTGACAAGGTTCCTCATGGCCGGGCCGATGATATCATCCAGGCGCTGAAGCGCGGAAAACTCATTGGTCACGGTCTGGAAAAAGGTCACCGGATCCACGATCTTCCATCGGGCAAAAGTATCCACCCATATATACTTTTTGTCCTTGGTGGGCACCTGACCCGGGTCACCGTCCCATTCAAGCAGAATTTTTGAAAAATAGTTGGTTTTCTGGATAAACGGTATCTTGAAGTTCAAGCCGGGCTCTGTGACAGGATCATCAACAACTTTCCCGAACTGGGTGATGATCACCTGTTGTGTCTCATCCACAACGTATGCCGATGAATAGAGAAAAATCCCCGCCAGCACGATAATGCCGATAATAATTTTTATACTGTTCTTCATTTTACTGCACCATTCATTGTTGTGTTGGGTTTTGTTTTTTTCAGCGTCATTATTTTGTATTCTGAATCAGTTTGCCTTCCTGCATGTTTAACAGCGGCAGAAAGTTTTTTTGGTCCGAATCGAGAATGTACTTCCTGCCGAGCTTGGGCAAAATTTCCGCCATGGATTCCAGATAAAGCCGTTTCCGGGTGACATCCTTTGCCTTTACGTATTCCCGGTACACTTCGGTAAACTTGGCTGCATCCCCTTGGGCGCGGTTCACCCGGTCAACCGCATATCCTTCGGCGTCCTGGATCACTCGCATGGCCTCCCCCCTGGCTCTCGGCACGGCCTGATTGTACTCCTCCTTTGCTTTGTATATGGTCTGCTCCTTTTCCTGGATCGCCTGGTTCACCTCATTGAAGGAGGACTGAACAGGCTCCGGCACGTTTGTCTTCTTCATCTCTACCGTCACAATATTCAGGCCGGAGTCCGCCTCATCCATCTCCTTTTGAAGGCTTTTCTTCGCTGAAACGGCAATCTCTTCTCTGCCGCTGATAATTTCATTGATGCTCCGGTCCCCCACGATCGTACTCATGGTCGCCTCCGACATATCCCTGAGAAGCGACTTCACATCCCTTACCTTGAAAAGGTACTTGTACGGATCCGAAATCCTGTACTGAACAATCCAGGGCACCACCGCCACATTGAGATCCCCGGTCAGCATCAGGGCGACCTTTTCGTTTGTATCCTGGCTCGTGTAGCGGATTTGGTCACCGCCGGGAACAGTTCTGAACCCGAACTCCTCCTTGTAAACCCGCTTTACCTTGACCTTGGTCACCTTTTCAATGCCGGCCGGCAGTTTGAAATTCAATCCCGGCTGGGTCAGCCGGTTGAACTGGCCGAACCGCTGCACCACGCCCACCTCGTCAAGCTGAACCTGGAAAAAGACGGAACTGCCGAAAAACAGAACGGCCAGAATGACGATAACAAGTAAAATCCAGGGGAACTTAAACCCCTTCAGTTTGTTGAAAAGCTCGTCAAACTGCGGGGGTTTGGGCGGTTTCGGCATCCCGCCGCCGCTTCCGCTTCCCTGACCCTTTTCATACTTCTCTTTTTTCTCTCTTAATTTTTCCCAATCCCAGTTCATAACCTATCCTATTGCTTTGTTTTATTTTGATTTTCTGTTGTTGCGATTGCTGCTGTTTCAGATTTGCCACTGTACAGCCTTCAGAATAAATCCAATTTGTAAAATTATCAAGTAAAAAAGATCGCGGCTTTGGTTGATTGTTTCCAAACCGGGAACGATGCACGCCGGTACTGCCCCGTCAAAGACTGCAACACATGCACGGTTTTGTTTTTTGTACATCCGTAGCATCCGTATCTCTTTGAGGCTGCCCTGTTCGAGGCCGCGCTGTGGCTTTAAAGCACCCCACTCGCTTCGCGGCCGGTGATTGATCCCCGGTCTTATCCAGGCCGCTACCGGGCGGCAGATTCCTCAAAAAAATGGCCGGGTATCTGTTCTATCGATACCCGGCCACGCGCTGTTTGTCTGGTTGTAATTTTTCCGGTTTAAATTCAGCCTTTGATGCTCAGCTTCGCCGACCGGACCGTGTTCTTCATCAGCATCGCAATGGTCATCGGCCCGACCCCGCCCGGGACAGGCGTGATCTTTCCGGCGATCTCCTTTGCCTTGTCAAAATCCACATCCCCCTTCAGAATGGCCACCATTTTGTTGGGATCTTTTTTGCTCGGTTTTTCCCCGACCCGGTTCACCCCGACATCGATAACGGTGGCGCCCGGTTTGATCCATTCGGGCTTGACAAGACCGGGCACGCCGGCCGCCACAATGAGAATATCCGCTCTCTTGCAGTGACCCTCCAGATCCTTGGTCCGTGTATGGACGATCGTCACCGTACTGTTGGCGCCTTGCCCTTTCTGGCACATCATGACCCCGATGGGTTTGCCCACGATATTGGACCGTCCCACAACCACCACCTCCGCACCCGAGGTCTCGGTGCCGGAACGGATAATCATCTCCTGGATCCCCGCGGGCGTACACGGCGGGAATTTCACCTCGCCACCGCCTATCACGAGACGGCCCACATTGACCGGATGGAATCCGTCCACGTCCTTGTCCGGATCGATGGCGTTGAGAATTTTTTTGTCATCGATATGGTCCGGAAGCGGCAGCTGAACCAGGATCCCGTGTATTTCAGGATCATTGTTGTACTTGTCGATCAGCGCGAGCAGATCCGCCTCTGAAATATCGTCGGGCTGATTGTCCTGAATCTCCTTGAACCCGAGATCCTCGGCCGTCTTTATCTTGAGGGTGACATAGCTGATGGACGCCGGATTCTCGCCGACCAGAATGGTGACAAGTCCCGGCACGACTCCGTGCTGCGATTTCATGTCCGCCACTTCCTGCTTGAGCTCCTCAAGAATCGATTTGCGGATTTCGGTTCCGCTTATGAGTTCTGCTGTCATTTCAATTAAACTCCTGTAGTTAAAAAATTAGAAGAGTCCCGTTACTTTGCCGGTATCCGTATCCACGTCCACTTTGGTATAGGCCGGGTTTGAACCGGTTCCCGGCATGAGGCTGATGGTACCGGCGCAGGGGCAGAGGAACTTGGCGCCGGAATAAATGAGCACGTCGCGAATCGGCAGCGTCCATCCCTTGGGCACGTTTTTCCAGGTCGGTTCATGGGAAAGGCTCAAATGGGTTTTGACCATCATGGTTGAAAAATCGGCATACTTGGGATCGTCCTCGAGCATTTTCGCCTTTTTCTCGGCTTCGGGACTCCATGTCGCCCCGTCGGCGCCGTAGACTTCCTTGGCGATCCGGTCGACCCTGTCTCTGAGTTTCATTTCCAGGGGATAGAGAAATTCAAAGTTGCTCTCGTCTTCGCAGGCATCGATCACGGCATCGGCCAGTTCAAGGGCCCCGTCGCCGCCGTCCGCCCAGTGTGTCGATTTGGCGCATCTCGCACCGGCCGCTTCCGCCGCCTTACGGACCACTTCGATCTCGGCATCCGTATCCGTATGGAAACAGTTGATGCAGACAACCGGGTTCATCCCTGATTTGCGTATCACGTTAATCAGATGCACCATGTTTTCGAGACCGTTTTCAACCAGCTCGACGTTCTCCTTGACGTACTCTTCGGGCATGGCAAGTCCGGGAACAACTCTCGGCCCGCCGCCGTGCATCTTCAGGGCCCGGATGGTCGTAGTCAGGACCGATACATGGGGTTTCAATCCGCTGTTCCGGCATTTCACGTTCCAGAACTTCTCAAAACCGATGTCCGCGGCAAAACCGCTCTCGGTTATATGGTAGTCGAAAAGTTTCAGCCCCACCCGGTCGGATACGACCGAGGACTGTCCCACGGCGATATTGGCGAACGGACCGGCGTGCACCATGCAGGGCTGGTATTCGGCCGTGCACATCAACGTGGGGTTGATGGTGTTCCGCATCCAGGCCGTCATGGCATTCCCCACTTTCAGATCACCTGTGGTGACCGGTTTTCCGTCCTTGCTGAACGCCACCGTAATTTCATTCAGCCGTTTTTTCAGATCCGCCAGGTCCTTTGCAATCGAGAGGATGGCCATACACTCGGAACTCACTGCAATGCCGAACTTGGATTCCATTGTAAACCCGTCCATGCGGCCGCCCAGACCGATGATAATATTCCGGAGAGACTGGGCACAGTAGTCGATAATCCAGCCCATTTCCGCGCGTTTGGGATCAATGTTCAGAGGAGGGATACCGGACAGTTTCTCTATCTTTTCGGCGCTGTAATTTCTTTCGTGCTGCATTCTGGAGGTCATGGCCACCATGGCCAGGTTGTGGGCGTTCATGATGTCGTTGATATCACCGGTCAATCCCAGTGAAAACTCGGTCATGGGAATCAGGATCGAGTTCCCTCCGCCGGCGGCCGTTCCTTTTACGTTCATCGTCGGCCCGCCCGACGGCTGTCTCAGGGCGCCGCCGACATTCTTGCCTCTTTTGCCGAGGCCTTCCATCAGGCCCACGGATGTTGTGCTTTTGCCTTCCCCTAAAGGTGTGGGCGTAATAGCCGTTACCTCGACATACTTTCCGTCAGGTTTGTCTTTAAACCGGTCCATTATTTTCAGGAAATCCAGTTTTGAAAGACGTCCCATCGCCATTATTTCATCTTTTTCCAATCCCAGCTTTTCCTGCCATTCGTCCGGCATGGGCATATTTTCCTCGGCAGCCTCGGAAATCTGCCAATCCTGCATTTTTGTTGCATCGTATGCCATCTTTTACCCTCCTCTTCAATTGGGCTCACCTATCGGGTGAGCCATTTCAAAAAATCTCTAAAATATCCAAAGACACCTATCCCGAGGATTCTTTCAAGAAAGCGAAGAATCCTGCAAAACCCATGATGATAAAGCGATGTTATTAAACCCGGATAAAAAAATCAACATCTTTTTTGGCACCAGAACAACATTTATTAATTAAATTGCATTCATCACAAAAGGGTATGGGCGTTTCCGACACAATCATCTTACGGACAGGCCTTCCCGCCATTCCGCAGGCAGGTGTATTAAATACACATACCTATTGACAAAAAGGCATTCGAGCTGTAATTCTAATAGCTGATAGTGATTACACAATGATTATACACTAAAGAACGGGCATAATTTATGAACATTTATCCTGAACCGGTCCTACACTTCCGCGCAGTTTCTAAAAGTTCTCTTATGCCCGTTTTCTTTCCTGTAGTCATCACATCTGTAAACAATTTTAAAAGACCCCAACCAAACACAAATTTTTACAGAATAAGGAGGTAAACGTGGGATTTGAAATAACCAAAGAAACTTATGCCGGCGGCATTCAGGCAATCACCATCGGAAAAGGTGACAAAGCCGTGACAGTCGGCGGCCAGTCATGCTATCCGTTTTACCAGTTTGAAGGGGAAATGCCCAACAAACCCTTTATCGCAATGGAAATATGGGACATGGAACCGGATGACTGGCCGGAATGGGCCGCTGCACCGTTTAAGGATGTTCTTTCAGACCCTGCCAAATGGGCGAAAAAGTGTGTTGACGACTACGGTGCCAAAGCGATTGTCCTCCAGCTTAAAAGCACCGATCCCAACGGCAAAGACGCCAGTCCCGAAGATGCGGCCAAAACCGTAAAAACCGTGCTCGGCGCCATTGATGTGCCTTTGATTGTATGGGGGACCACAGCGGTTCAAAAAGACGAAGAGGTGCTCAAAAAGATTGCCGAAGAGTGCGAGGGGGAAAATCTCGCACTGGGACCGGTGGAAGAGAAAAACCATAAAGGCATCGGGGCGGCGGCCATGGGCTACGGCCAAACGCTTATCTCCTCCTCCCCGATCGATGTGAACCTCGCCAAGCAGGTCAACATCCTGCTTGAAAACCTCGGCGTAAGTCTTGGAAAGGTAATTGCCGATCCCACCACAGGCGGTCTCGGATACGGTCTCGAGTATTCCTATTCGGTTATGGAGCGGCTGAATCAGGCCGCCATGAATCAGGGGGACGACAAACTGCAGCTTCCCATGATCAACAATCTGGGCAATGAAGTATGGCGCTGCAAAGAGGCCAAGCAGCCCCTTGACGAGGCCCCTGAACTGGGAGACCCTGAAAGACGGGCCATACTGATGGAAGCGGTCGGTGCAGTCGCCTATCTTCTGGCCGGATCCAGCATTCTGATGATGCGGCATCCGGAATCCATAAGACTTGCCAGCGCATTCATAGACCTCCTGTACAGCGGCGGTTCAGCAGAAGAGGTGGCGCCTGTGTCAAAATACCTTGACGATGTCGAGATTGATTTTGCGTCCATGGCGCCTGAGCCGGACCTTACCATAGAAGAAGAGAAAAAGGCGGCCCCGGCCAAGAAAGCGGCACCGGCAAAAGAAGCGCCCAAAAAAGAAGCGGCGCCGGCCGCAAAAGCGGAAGCCAAACCGGCCGCACCGCCGAAAGACGAAAAGCCCAAAACAGAAGCGGCGCCGGCGAAAAAAGCTGAAGAAAAACCCAAAGCCGAAGAGGACACCGGGAAAAAGGCTGAAGAAGAGGCCAAAGCGAAAAAAGAAGCCCAGGAAAAAACCAGGGCCGATGCGGAGGCCAAAGCCAAAGCCGAAGAAGACGCAAAGAAAAAGGCCGCGGAAGACGCCAAAAAGAAAGAAGCAAAAGAGGCCAAAGCAAAAGCCGACGCTGAAAAGAAGGCAGAGCAGGAGGAAGCGGCCAAAAGGGAAAAAGAAGAGCAGGCGATCCGTGAAAAACGGGCAAAAGAAAAAGAGGCGCGTGAAAAGAAAAGAGCGGCCAAGCCTGAAGCCGAAGTTGAAAAGACTGCGGCGGCTGAGCAGAAAACCGAGCTTGAAAAAATCCTTGCCAATCTGGACCGGGTTCACAGGAGAGACAGGAGCTAATGCCGCTTAACACAATTTTAAAAATAAATGCAACGCAATAATGATTGTCATTTTTCAAATCATTTAAAATAAGAGGAGGAACCTCTAATGGCAGAAGAGAAAAAGGCTGCATCAGCCAAAAAAGAAAAAGCACCCAAAGTCGCCAATCCCAAAGATGCTACCAGAGACCAGGCATCACAGGAGTTGCTTGCACACGCACAGAAACTCGGGATCGATACCGTATTTGACAGGGCGGTCACCATGAAGCCCTGTAACTTCGGCATGCAGGGGACATGCTGCAAAAACTGCTCAATGGGGCCGTGCAGGCTCCCGCTTCCCAAGGGCGGCATTGAAGGGGAAGACACCCGGAAAGGGCTCTGCGGCGCCACCGCTAATACCATTGCCGCCAGAAACTTTATCCGGATGATCGCCGGCGGTGCATCGGCCCACTCCGACCACGGCCGATGCGTGGCAGAAGTTTTCCTGTCCGCCGCACGGAAAGAAACCGATGCCTACCGGATCAAGGACACCCAGAAACTGCTCGCCATCGCCCCGTATCTTGGCGTGGAAACCACGGTGGAAGAGGACGGCGAGACAAAAGAAAGGGATCTTGACGAGATCGCCCTGGAAGTCGGGGAAAAAGCCCTGAACGAATGGGGAAAAGCCGAAGGTGAGCTGCTCTATCTCAAACGGGCGCCGGAGACGCTTTATGAAAAATGGAAAAAGAACGGGGTCCTGCCCAGAAACATTGACCGGGAAATCGTGGAAATCATGCACCGGACCCACATGGGGGTCGACCAGGACTACAAGAACCTGATCAAGCAGGGCACCCGGGCGGCCATTGCCGACGGCTGGGGCGGGTCCATGCTGG
>CAYZHB010000055.1:0-5800 GCA_964478245.1 uncultured Desulfobacterales bacterium
ATGCATACAAAACAAAACACGTAAGTGTTTCAATCGTTGACGGTTGTAACCGGGGGTATTCCCGGTTTGAAAACAACTAATCGTACCCGGATTGAGCAGTTTTCGCGTCAGCCGTGATACAAAAAAGCCGATGTTCTGCTATATTTCCCTGTAAGTCACACCCGCTGATGCAGTAGATGCCGTGGAATGAAAAGGCGCCGTCTGGTTCGTACCAGGAAAGCAGGTTTATGAGTGAAAAAGATGCATTAACATTAAAAGGATATCAGAAAAAGTATTTGCGGGCGCTTGCCCACAACATGAAACCGTCTGCTTATGTCGGGCAGAAAGGACTGACGGACAGCCTCATGGAAGAGATTGACACCTCCCTTGACGACCTGGAGCTCATCAAGGTCAAGTTTGTTGATTTTAAGGAAAAAGAGGTCAAGAAAGAGCTGATCCATGAGATAAAAGAACGCATGAATGCCGAGCTTGCCGGTACAATCGGGCACGTGGCCATCTATTTCCGCCGGAACAAGGACAAAGAGAAGCAGAAAATAACATTCCCCGAACAGCGGTAAAAAAAAGAACACAATCCGCTGATACAGCCTCTTGACAACGTATAAACTCATATTATTTTATGGGTAAATACGTCACGGTGTGCACGCCTTTACATACAACAACATAAAAATTGGGTGGGGTCCCTTTTTTGGGGGGAAAGGAGGATTATTATGTTTAACAGCATAATTCCCTGGAAAAGAAAAGATCAGCCTGCCGCGTCCGGTGGGGTTAAACCTGAATCGTTTTTTGACCGTATGCTGACCGACTGGTCGAATTTTCCTGAAAGGTTTTTCAGTGAAGAAGCGGTTTTTCCCAAAGTGGACATCACTGAAGGAAAGCGGGATATCAGGGTGAAAGCTGAAATTCCCGGTGTGGAATCCGACGATATCGATGTGTCACTGGACGGTTCCCGACTGATCATCAGCGGCGAAAAAAAGCAGGAAAACAAGGAGGAAAATGAAAATTATCACAGAATCGAACACACGTACGGCTCGTTTCACAGGGCGGTAGAACTCCCTGCCGATGTAGATCCGGACGATGTGGATGCAAAATTCAAAAGAGGGGTTCTGAAACTCAAACTGAAAAAAACCAAAGAGAGCCAGTCTGCAAAGATAAAGGTAAAGAGCAGTTAAAGAACAAGCTGAGGTAAAACGGAAAAATTGAAACAAGACCGGGAGGTAAAAATGATTACGAGAAACTTATACCGATTCCCCAGAGGGGGATACAGAAGCCCGTTTGAAACGTTTGAAAGTCTGAGAAGACAGATGGATCTTCTGTCGGATTTAATGACAGGCACCAGAGGGTTGAGAGACGCATTGACAACCGGTGTTTTCCCCCTTATCAACTTAACCGAGGATGAAAACAACTACTATGCAAGGGCAGAGCTTCCGGGAGTCGCTTCCGGTGATCTGGATATTCAGATGGACGGGAAAAATCTATCTGTTTCAGGTGAAAGAAAGATCGATCTCCAGGAGAATGTCAACTACCGCAGAAGAGAGCGGGAAGCCGGAAACTTTTCAAGGGTGATCACGCTGCCGGGGGAAGTGGACCCTGACAAGGTGGAAGCGGACCTGAAAGACGGTATACTTAAGATAACAATTCCCAAAGCGGAAGCGGCCAAACCGAAAAAGATCACCATCAAGTAAGGGGTAAAACAGCAAAAGGAGGGATATATCATGGATACCAGTAAAGAACTGCAGGCAAGAGAGAAACAGGAAGTGTCATCCCCTGCCGAACGCACCAGCGAGGGGGTTGTCTTTACACCGGCAGTCGATATTTTTGAATCGGAGCGTGATATCATGATGCTGGCGGACATGCCGGGTGTTAAGGCGGATGACGTGAATATCGATATTAAAGACGATGTACTGACCATTTCGGGCGATGTGAAACCCTGGGAGGATAAGGACGAAACCGACGTCAGGATCGAATTTGAAATCGGCCGCTACGAAAGGCAGTTCACGCTTTCCGAGTCCATAGACCAGGAGAAAATCGAAGCGAAAATGAAGGACGGGGTACTGCACCTGAACCTGCCCAAAGCAGCCAAGGCCGTTCCAAGGAAAATCGAGGTGAAGTCGGGATAAGCCGGTATAAAAACAGCTGTAGGAACCCGGGATTCCTGAATTCCGGTTAATGAAGAAATCGCCCTTTAAAGCTTTAAAGGGCGATTTTTTGTCGGCCGTTGACATTGGTATGTTCATGCACATCACATGGTCCTCAGCGTGGGTATCGCCGTTGAATGTTTTGCAGGAAATCTGTTTAACCGGGGAGGGGGGGATTTTACACAACAAAGAAAAATATGATAAAGAATATCAAGCGGCCGAATCCGAATGGACCGATCAAGTCAAACAACCGCTTTTGGACGGCGTTGTGGTCGTTTGAAAACCGTAAAAACAAGGAGACAAAAATGGGAAACTGTAAATGCCAGCAGCCGGGTAAACTCAAAGACCGGCCTGAAAACTGTACACCGGTGCAGATCAAGGAGTGTCACGGCGATGTGGAAAAGCACGAGTGCGAGTGCGGATGCGGCGGACACGGCAAGGAGACGGACAAGGAGGAGAAATAGGGCCCGGCCAAACCCGGTACAGAAAGTCCCGCGCCACTTGTGGGCGCCGCAGCAATTACCTGTGCCGTATTGGACATGTCCCGGCACAGTCGTGCCTTTGCAGAGAAAAACATTGAAGAAGCCGGCCTGTCGGACCGGATCACGCCGGTAACCGCGAAAGTCTCTGACATGCCGTTCGAAGACGGGACCGCCGACCTCATCGTGTCACGGGGGTCCATATTTTTCTGGCAGGGTCTGGTTGCCTGCTTTAACGAGATATACCGGGTTCTGAAGATCGGGGGGAAAACACATATCGGCGGGGGGTTCGGAAGTGAAGCCCTCAAGAAATCCATTTTTGAAACCATGGCAAAAGAGGGGGACGGGTTTGCAAAGAAGGTGAAAAACCGTATGAATCCCGAGAACATGAAACGGATACAGGCCGCCCTGGACAATTCCCGTGCCGCGGATTACACCATGTCCGGATCGGAGGCCGGGTTCTGGATTCACATCGCAAAGGCGCATTCGTGATGTATAGTGCCCGGTGTGTGAAGTCGGGTGCAATATTCCCGAGGGCGGGAGCGGCAACTGCCGGATGGTTGTAAATGACAACGGCCGGTTGAAAGAGCGTTTTACGGAGTGCTATTCCACGCTGTTTCCGGTTTCCGTGGAAACGGTGCCCACGCTTCATTTTTATTCCAATCACAAGTTTCTGCAGGTCTCGACCCTGGGGTGCAACTTTTCCCGCACCAGCTGTATATCGGAAATTCTGGCTGCCGGCTCCGAAAGCATATCCGCCACCCTGAAAAGGGTGCCCCCTGAAAAAGTCGTGGCAAAGGTGAAATCGGAAAACTGCGCCGGTATTGTGTTCTGTGTCAACGATCCCACGGTGTCTTCCTTTTCGTTTCTGAAGCTTGCCCGTGCGGCAAAAGCGGCCGGCCTGCTGGTGGGATTTCGGCAGCCCCCGCTGGATACTGGGACTGATGCATATTGCCAACACCCTTTACCCGGACGTTCTATCACATCCCGTTCGAGGCCAAAAGCGCCAACCGTTCGTTTTACCGTGTGGCCGGGTGAGAGGCCGGTCCGGCGTTCCGGTCTGCCCGCCTTTTGTCAGCCGGCGGCACCGTTTGACAGATCCTAAACTCGCTTCGCTAAACCGCAACAACTCCGGTCCGGTCGGTCCTCAGACAGGTTGCGGTTTGACGCTGCGCTTCATTAAGAATCTGGTACAAACGGCACCGCAATGGCTTTCCAAAAGACAGGCAGACCGGAACCTGACGGCTTTCTGTGATTGACCCCGCCCGCTAAAGCGGGACAAGGAGATGTATGTGTGTGAATTTTTCCAAGCCCGGCTATAGATTGGAAATACGAAAATACGCAAGTGTACCAATGGTTGATGGTTGTAACCGGGGCATTCTTCTGTCTGAAAACAACCGGTTACAAAGGGCAATGACAGGACCGGCGGCCAGTTGCCGGCGGTTTCGATCGGCCTGTATAATGCTATTGACATCGGCCTGTATAATGCTTGACAAAAGAGCAAACCTTTATTATGCTGCCGTTTCAGTAAAGTTCAAGGTGCCGCAAGGCTTAATAGGGAACACCTGTGAAAATCAGGGATGGGCCCGCCGCTGTGATCGGGGACGAGCACCGCATGATGCCACTGTTTGCCTCACGGCAGCGGTTTTGAAGAAGGGCCGGAAGGCTGACGCTTCAAAACCATTGCCGCTTACAAACAAACGGGAAGGCGCGGCTGCAAGGATGATCCGTAAGTCAGAAGACCTGCCTTGAATGGGGCGATGCTTCCCCTGGACAGGGGGCATCACTTGATTCTGAGTAAAAAAGGGACACCCCGGATCGATTGGAAGCGGTCCGGGTTTTTTTGTTTCCCGGACCGGAAAGGAAAACTTTTTGGAGGGAAAATGAAAAAGCAGCAGACAGTTTCTTTTGATCCTTTTTTATGTGGGATTGCGGCATTTGTATTACTCTTTTTTCTTTTGAACGGTATGGCGGCCGCATCGGAGACAGGGTCGGAAAAGGCGCCTGTTTCCATGGAAAAAGTCATCGTGTCCGTTACCAAATCGGCATCAACAGTGGACAAGGTGGGCGGCAATTCGGTAACCGTGATTACCGAAGCGGACATCGAGGCGTCCGGTGCCGCACGGGTGGCGGAAATCCTTGAAACGGTACCGGGCATCACCGTGAACACGAGCGGCGGGCCGGGAACGACGACCAG
The DNA here is from genome assembly GCA_964478245.1 of uncultured Desulfobacterales bacterium. Taxonomy (GTDB): domain Bacteria; phylum Desulfobacterota; class Desulfobacteria; order Desulfobacterales; family Desulfobacteraceae; genus CAYZHB01. Next base: position 4,812 of record CAYZHB010000055.1, read on the forward strand.
TGTTTTCATGAGGGGATCGGATTCCAAAAATACCCTCGTCATGATCGACGGCATCGTGATCAACGACCCGTCCAGTGCAAACAGGAGTGCGGATATCGGCGACCTGACCCTGGACAACGTGGAGCGGATCGAGGTGATCCGGGGCGCCATGAGTGTCATGTACGGCAGCAATGCCACAGCCGGCGTGATCAACATCATTACCAGAAAGGGCAAAGGCAGACCTACTGTCAGCCTGACGGCGGAAACGGGATCTTACGGCACCTGCAAGGCGGCCGGTACCGCTTCCGGTGCCGCAAAGATGTTCACCTATTCGCTTTCCGCCTCCCGCACGGATATGGAAGGGTTTTCCATTGCCGACAAAGACAACCCGGACATTCCCCACGAGGGGAACACGGACGAAGAGGACGGGTATGAAAACACCACTTTGTCCGGCCGCTTCGGCGCGGATATCTCCGATAATTTCAACATATCCGCGCATGTCCGGTATATCGATGCCGAGGTGGAACTGGACGACTATGCGGACGGCTACACCGGTGACAACATCGAGACCACCTACACCAGCGATTTCACCGCCGTGGTCACCCCGAACCCGGACGGCCCCACGGACAAGCGGACGGAATCCGAACAGGTTTTCGGAAAAGTGACCGTCCGGAATACGTTTGCCTCGGGATTTTTCAATTCCAACCTGTCGTACAGCCATTCGGACCAGGAACGTCAAAACTGGGAAAATGACGGATCGGAAGGATACGATTACGAGGGCGGCATTGATGAATACACCTGGCACGGCAATCTGAATTTTGACACCCATACATTGTCGGCCGGGCTCGGGCGTATGACCGAATCCATGGAAAGTGAAAGCAGCGATATCAGCGAGACGGAAGCCGATACCGTGAGCTTCTGGGTGCAGGACCAGCTTTTTATCGGGGAAAATGCCGAGGTGATCGCCGGCGTCCGGTACGATGACCACGAGGAATTCGGCGGCAAGGCCA
>CAYZHB010000055.1:5810-18512 GCA_964478245.1 uncultured Desulfobacterales bacterium
AGGGCCAGTTGTTCTACGAAGAAACCGTGCCGCCCGAGACCGTGTTCGTGGCGCCGATCGGCGCCGAAAACGCCCGCCACAAGAACGCCGACTCCTCGCTGAAGTCTGCTGGTCAGGCCCTCGCCGCCCTCGCCACCCTGGTCGATGGCCAGACCCTGCAATTCGGCGGCAAGGCCACCTTCCGGCTCGCCCCGTCCTACACGCTCGACCCGATCGATACAACGCTCAAGGCAAGTTTCGGTACGGGATTCCGGTCGCCCTCGCTGTTTGAACTCTATTCCGCTTACGGCAACCCCGATCTCGATCCCGAGGAGAGCGTCGGATGGGATGCCGGTTTTGAAAAGCGGTTTAAAAACGGTGAGGTCACGGTCGGCATCACCTATTTCGAGATGGATTACAAGGACCGGATTGACTATGATTTCACCACATACATGTACAACCAGCTTGAAGGCACCACCGAGACAAGCGGGATTGAATCCTTTGCCGAGTGGGTGCCTGCGGAAAACCTCTCGTACAGGATCGATTACACGTATACGGAAACCGATGATCCGGACGGCGAACGGCTGGTGAGAAGACCGTACCACGAGGTGAACTTGCAAGCCCGCTACCGGTTCCTTCAGAAAGGGCTTGTCAATGTGACCGCCTCCTGGGTGGGCGACCGGAAAGCGTCCGATTACGCGTACGACGAGGACGGAAATCCGGTGGACGTGCTGGATTCGTACTTCCTGGTGAATCTGGCCGCCGCTTACGAGATCACACCTCGTGTCGAGGTATATGCCAGGATTGACAACCTTCTCGACGAATATTACGAGGAGGCCTTCAGCTATGCCACGGCCGGTCTTTCAGGATATGTCGGGGTGAAACTTACGTATTGAAAACGGCGGGCAGGGAGACACTTGACATACGACGTTTCCCTGCCGCTTTCTTTGACCTGAAGCGATCGGCCGGTATCGCCGGCCGCTCTGTTTCAGAAGGAGGCATGTTTTGAAAAAATCTCTCCGGGTGTGCTGCACCCTGCTGGTTTGTCTTGTGTTGTTTTGTCCGCCGGTTTCCGCGCTTGAAATGGATTTCAAAGATGCCGGCGGCAGGCGCGTGACCATCACGAAAGTACCCTCGCGTGTGGTGTCCCTGGTGCCGGCGGTAACCGAGATCATTTTCAAACTGGGGGCCGGTGAGGCCGTAAAGGGGATCACCTCGCACAGCAGCGGACTGGAAAATGCCGCCGGCAAAAAAATCGTGGGCGGATTTTTCAACCCGTCGCCAGCGGCGGTAAGCGCCCTCCGGCCGGACCTGGTTTTTGTCTCTTCCGTTCATGACAGGATTGTGTCCCGTCTTTCTTCCGAAAAGGCAGAGATCATTGAAGCGGACCTGTCGTCCGTATCTCAGAGTTTTGATACCATTCTGCTGTTAGGCGGGATTTTCGGGCAAAAGCAGACGGCAAGACAGATTGTCGACGATATCAAAGCCGACCTGGCGCTCGTAAACGACAAGATCCGCCGGATGGCTCCGGACCGGCGGAAACGGGTCATGCGGCTCATGGGCGGGGGAGCGGACGTGGTTATCGTGATGACACCCGGTGATGATTCATTCCAGAACGAAATGATCCGTCTTGCCGGCGGTATCCCGCCCGAACTGGGCAAGTCCGGCAACATCGTCCCCATGACCAAAGCGGAGTGGCGCCGGTTCAATCCCCAGGTGGTGTACGGCTGCGGGAGCAACCATGAGACCCGGGAAAAATTGTCCAAGATGGATGGCTGGAGAGCCGTGGACGCGGTGAAGAACAATCAGTATTACAGTTTTCCCTGTGACTTGACCTGCAGGGCGGCCACCCATACCGGCTTTTTTGTAAAGTGGCTGGCGTCCACGGTATACAAGGATTTTTTTGCCTCAAAAAAAGCGCGGCTGACAGAAGATGCGGTGATCGAATCCACAGCAGTCGAGGTGGATCTGGACTACGTCAAATCGGCGCGGATCGCTGAAAGCCGGGTGCATGATTTCAGGCACAAGACCCTGGTGGTGGATTTCAATGAACCCCTGACCGTGGTCTCGACCCTGGAAGGCGAGAAACCGGCGGTGACAACGGCGGGAAATCACTATTTCCCGCCGCCGAGCTGGCCGCTATGCCATGGAAACGGCCTTGATTTTTTGCGGAAAACCGTGTTGAATACCCTGGATCGGAAGCATGAGAACACCGCCCTGCTGTTTACCGGCGCCGACATGGCCAATCTCAGTGTAAAAGCCGAGCGGTTCAGGGATCTCACGGTATACGCCCTGGTGACGGCAGGCGTTGAATCCAATGCCATGCGGAGCGGCAGAGATAAAGGACTGTTTTATGAACCGGGCACCATCAACATCATGGTGATGGCCAACGCGGCACTCGGGAAGCGGGCAATGACAAGGTCGATCATCACGGCCACCGAAGCCAAGACGGCGGCACTGCTCGATCTGGATATCCGGTCGCGCCCTGCGGGAGGCGCCTGGCGGGCCACCGGCACGGGCACGGATAACGTGATCGTTGTCGGCGGAGCGGGACGGAAATTCGATAATGCCGGGGGGCATACCCGGCTCGGTGAAGTGACAGCCACTGCCGTCTACAAGGCCGTGAAATCGGCTGTCCGCAAACAGAACGGGCTCACCGCCGACCGGCACGTTTTCAAACGGCTGGAAGAACGGGGTATCAGTATCTACAGCCTGTTGAAAGACGGCGACCGGCGTGAGTGTGACTGCGGCAGAACAAAAGGAGAGCTTGTGACAGCGGTGGAAGAAGTGCTCCTGGACAGACGGTATGCAGGATTTGTTCAGACCGCGTTTGCAGTGAGCGATGATTATGAAAAGGGGCTCATAAAGGATCTCACCGCTTTTAAACGGCTCTCCCGGCATACGGCGCAGATGATTTCAGGCAGAGATCCCGGCCGGCTTGACAATTTCATCCATGACCCGGATGTGCCCGAAGTGCTGCGCATTGCCCTGAATGCCCTGTGCAGCGGGGTTTATGACAGGGAGGCCGATCCGAGATGAGACGCCTTTTGTTTTCTCTGATCGCGGCGCTCTTTTTGCAGTCGGCCTTGTGGGGAGCTCCGGCAGGGGCCGCCGCCTCCCGGTACCCGGAAAAAATCGTGTCGCTCGGCCCTGTGATCACCGATATGATATATCTTCTCGGGGCCCAGGACCGGCTTGCCGGGGTGACCTCCTACTGCCGCATACCGGAAGGATCGCCCGAAAAGACGGTCGTGGGCACCGTGATGCAGATGAACGTGGAAAAAATTATTGCGCTTCAGCCGGATCTTGTCGTATCAAATGCCCTGACCAGTAAAAAACAGGCCCGGCTGTTGAAACGCCACGGCATCCGGGTGATCGAAATCGAAACCCCGGAAAATTTCGGGGAGATCTGCTCCCATTTTATCCGTCTCGGCCGGCTGGTGGGCCGGGAGGCAAAGGCGGAGAAGATCGTCCGGGCGGCCCGGCAGAAGGTGGCGGCCGTGCGCAGAAAAGCGGAAAAACATGAGAAAAAAAGCGTGTTTATCCAGATCGGGGTTAAACCCCTGAAAACATCTCCCGGCGGGACCTTTATCCATGAATATATCACGTTCGCCGGCGGGATCAATATTGCAGAAGGTGCACGTGGCGGGGTGTTCAGCCGGGAAACGGTGCTGAAAGAAAATCCCGGGGTCATCCTGATCGCCACCATGGGGTCTTCCAAAAGGGCGGGTGACAAGGAGAAACAAACCTGGCAGCAGTTTTCTCATCTGAAAGCTGTGAAAAACGGCGATGTTCATGTGCTGGACCCGGACATCGTGTGCAGCCCCACCCCGGAAACCTTTGTCGAAGGAGTGGAAACGTTCTTCCGCCTGATCCATAAACAGACGGAACAAAAGGCCGAAGATGAGGGATAAAAAAATAAAAAAGTGGGTGCTGGTATTCGTGCTGCAGGTCGTTGTCCTGGCTGTGGTGGCAGCGGCGGGCCTCGGCATCGGCACCACGGATATTGTGTTTCACCGGATTTTCGAGATCCTGGTCCACGGCGGCGAAGCGGCCGATACCCATATCGTGATGGGCCTGAGACTGCCGCGGCTGATTCTCGCCGCATCCGTGGGGGGAGCGCTCAGCCTTTCCGGCACCCTGCTGCAGGGGATGTTCCGAAATCCGCTCGTGGAGCCCTATACCCTGGGCATATCCGGCGGGGCGTCCCTGGGGGTGTGTCTTACCATTGTCCTGCACCTCCATCATGTCGTGGGCGTCATGGCCTACCCCGTTTCCGGATTTGCCGGTGCCGGCACCGTCATGGTGCTGGTGTACGCTTTCAGCCTCCGGGGCGGGGGCCTGAAACGGGAAAGCATGCTGCTTGTGGGCGTGATGATCAGTTTTGTGTCTTCTTCTCTTGTGATGCTGCTGATGGCGGTGTCCCGCAGTGATGACCTGCACAACATCGTTTTCTGGATCATGGGGTCCCTGGATGTGCCCGATCCCGCCATGATCAAAATTGTCTGTGCCGGATCTCTGGCGGGTCTGGTGCTTTCGTTTTTTTATTGCCACGATCTCAATGCCATGGCCTCCGGCGAAGAGGAGGCGGTTTTTCTGGGGATAAACACGGCGCGCACCAAAAAGGTGCTGTTTGTCACGGCCTCCCTTCTGACCGGTCTGAGCGTGTCCGTGGCCGGAATCATCATGTTCGTGGGGCTGGTGATCCCCCATTTCATGCGCATGGTGTTCGGCACCGACCACCGGATACTGGTGATGAGTTCCTTTCTCGGCGGGGCCTCTTTCCTGATCCTGTGCGATCTGTTTGCCAGAACCGTGATTGCACCCCTTGAACTGCCCGTGGGCGTGATAACCGGTATTACAGGCGGTGTGGTCTTTATCTGGGTGCTGGGGAAAAAGCAGGTGGTGTTATGAATGACGTGCTGCTTTCCGTAAAAAATCTTTCCTGCGGGTATGCCGGCAAAGCGGTGCTCCGTAATATAAGCTTTACTGCTTCACGGGGGGAAACCATCACGGTGCTGGGTCCCAACGGCTGCGGCAAGACCACGCTTTTGAAAACCATTGCCACCAGTCTCGCGCCCCTGGAAGGGCGTATCCTGCTGGGCGGCCGGGATATAAGGGGAATCGAGCGCAGGGAGCGGGCCGGCAAGGTGGCCGTGGTCATGCAGAACGTTGAAAATGTGCACATGACCGTGGAAGAGTACGTACTGCTGGGCCGGACCCCCCATTTCAAAAAGTTCCAGTTTTTTGAATCCCGCACCGACAATGACCTGGTGGACAAGTTTCTTCATCTCACCGGAACGGAAATGCTGAAACACATGCTGTTCAGCCGGATCAGCGGCGGAGAGAAACAGCTCGTGTCCATTGCAAGGGCGCTTGTACAGGAACCCGCGCTTCTGCTGCTGGACGAACCCACATCCCACCTGGACATTTTCCACCAGTGCCGGATACTCGATCTGGTCACCCGCATAAAGAAGGATCTCAGGATTTCCGTTGTGATGGTGCTGCATGATCTGAACCTTGCCTGCGAGTATGCCGACAGGATCGTCCTGCTGGACAGTGCCGAAAAAGGAATTTACACCACGGGAGAGCCCGCACACGCCGTTACCCGGCAGTCCGTGGAAGCCGTGTACAAGGCCGATGTCTGCGTGGCGCAGAATCCGGTTTCCCATAAACCGTGCATATTTATCGTGAACACAGAACAGGAAACACCAGCTGAAGATATCTGAAATTTTTTTGCTCAAGCTGTTCGCCATTAGCTGTTCACCATGACATTTTAATCAGTAACTGCTAAGAGCTAAAGGCTAAGAGCTAAAGGCTAAGAGCTAAAGGCTAAGAGCTAAAGGCTAAGAGCTTAAATTCCCTTATAAATTAAGGCGTTCCGGTATTCTGGGAGATGAATTTTCACAAAAGCGGGATGAGCCGCTAAAGGAGATGAACACCGATGATCACATTTTTTGAAAACGGCGGGTTGCTGATGTATCCGCTTCTGCTCTGTTCCCTGGTCTCTTTGACCGTCATTATCGAGCGGATGTTTTTCTGGTTTCTGGCCGGCATGGAGACGAACCGGAAAAAAATCGAACGGATTTTCCAGCTCGCCGATGACAGGGACTGGGAGGGAGTGAAGCGGGAAGCCAGGGGCTCCAGGAGCTACGTGGTGCGAATCCTGCTGAGTGGCATCCTCCATATAGCGCATTCTCCGGTCAAGGCCATGGAGCTTGCGGCAGCCGACGAAATCATGCGGATGAGACGGTTCATGGGCATCCTGGACACGATTATTACCGTGGCCCCGCTTCTGGGTATTCTGGGCACCGTGGTGGGTATCATCGAATCTTTCGACATGCTGGGGGCATCCGGCATCGCTCACCCCCGGGCCGTCACCGGCGGTATTGCAAAAGCCCTTATCACGACCGCATCGGGTCTTGCCATCGCCATTGTCACGGTTTTCCCCTACAACTACTTCAACTCCCGGATTGAACGGGCCGGTCAGATCATCGACAAGTACACGACCAGCTTTGAACTGCAATATGAAAAGGTCGGCACTGACGGGGAGGACGCTGATGAAGCTTGACCTGCCCCGCAGGAGAAATCCCAGGATCGAGATGCTGCCGCTGATCGATATCGTGTTTCTGCTTTTGGTGGTGTTCATTTATTCCATGCTTTCCATGTCGGTCCACCACGGCATGCCGGTAAGGCTTCCCGAATCTTCAACGGCAGCCCCTGAAAAAGAGGCGGTCCTGTCGGTTACCGTGAGGAGCCCCGGCGAGATTTTTGTGAACCATGAGAGAACGGACATGGAAGAGCTGGCAGCGGTGCTGGAGGAGAAATTCGCTGCTGCAGACGGGCACGGTATATTGATTTTTGCGGACAGGTCGCTTCCTTACCAGGTGCTGTTCAGTGTGCTGGACCGGGTAAAGCGGGCCGGTTATACGCGGATATCCCTGCAGGCGGAGCTTGACCATCAGGGGAAGGAATGAAACCCCTTGTTCGTTTGACCTGTGCGGCGGTCCTGGCGGCGGGGGTTCACCTGGCCGCCCTCTGGCTGATACCGGATATCATGCCGGTCAAAAGCGGCCGCGTACGTCCGGACGTGAAGGAAGTGGTGGTGACGCTGTCCTGCCCGCCGCCCGCCGGGCAAAAGAGCCGTCCTGATAGAGGATCGATTGCCCCGCAGTCACAGGCTGAACCTGAAACACCGCCTGTGAAAAAACACACACCTGAAAACACGGATACAAAAAAGCCGGAACCTGCCGAAAAGATGAAACCGGGTCGGGAGGAGACACCGCCGGCGCAGAAAAAAAAGCCGGATTCCGAAAAAAAATCCGTGGCTTCCCGCAGGCCGTTGAAAGAAAGACAATCGGAAAAACCGGACCGTAAGACGCGTAAAATTTCTCCCACGGACACGTTTAAACCGGGGGCATTCTATGATAATAGCCGTTCCTCAGCCGTGAAAGAAAAAAGGGCTTCGGAGAGATCACCGGAAAAAACGCCGGCAGTCCCGTCTTCCTCTCACCGGGAAATCGAGATGGCCTGTCCGCTGTACAAGTCCAATCCCCTGCCGGAATACCCGAGAAGCGCCAGGAGAAGGGGGCTTGCCGGTATTGTCGAGCTGATGGTCCGGGTGGATGAAAACGGGCTTCCCCGGAAGATCCGGATACAAAGGTCAAGCGGGTGGAAAAGCCTGGATCGGGCCGCCCTGGAAAGTGTACAGAAATGGCGCTTCCATCCGGGCCGGATCAACGGTGATGTGGAAGCCATGTGGGTCCATATCCCCGTGGAATTCAAACTCGAATGACAGGGGGGCTGATCGGTTGAAACAGTTGCAGACACGCCAAACCACCCGCTTTGCGGGGGGGGCTGCTCCCGGCGGTTCTGCCGGCGTTACCCGGCCATTGTCAGTATTTCCTCAACCAGTTTTTCTATGCCGGCCGCCACATCCTTGATGCCGGGACCGAGCATATATGCCGGGGTTGTCACGATCCTGTTCTTCCGGTCTATGACGATATCCTCGACCGTACACGGAATGTGTTTCGCCCCCATTTTCCCGATGGCATCCGCGGTTTGGGCATCATTTCCGATCGTCACTTCCGGGGTATGGGCCGAAAGGATCCGGGCGACGGTGGCAGGGGAAATGCAGATGGCGCCGATGGGTTTTTTCCTGTCAAACATCTCCTGAACGATCCGTTGGACATCCGGATTCACATGGGCATCCGGCCCTTTAAGGGCGAAATCGCTCAGATTCTTGGCCGCACCGAATCCGCCCGGGATGATAAGTGCATCAAGGTCGTCCGTCTGCACTTCTTTTATGTCCTTTATGTCTCCCCTGGCAATCCTGGCGGATTCCAACAGGATGTTTCGTTTTTCAGACGCCTGTTCCTCGGTCAGGTGGTTGATCACATCATGCTGATCCGCATCCGGCGCCATGCAAACGGCTTCTGCTCCTTTCCTGTCGAGACAGAGGAGCGTTACAACCGCCTCGTGGATTTCCGAGCCGTCCAGAACACCGCATCCGGCAAGCAGTACACCGATTTTTTTTGTCATGGGGACCTCCTTTTTATTGGCTAGTGTTGCATTCAAAGATTGGGTCGTTAACAAACAGATCATATCATGATTTGTTCGGAGTGTACAATGGCAACGCAACAGCCGCCGGCCGCCGGGGTCATGCGAAAACAGCCGATCCGCATACCAGGTTCGGGATGGCCAACCATAAAACAGATTTTACTTTTCGTCACTTTCTTTATAGCTCATGGGCAGCCGGGTGAACCGGCCGCCGTGGATAATGGGATCTCCCTCGTATCCGAGGGCTTTGAAATTAATATAATCGGTTTTGCCGATCAGATGTCCCACGTCTCTGCCCTGGGATTTCATGTGTGAAAAATCCGTTCCCTGGCGGGTGAGTTTCTTGAAATCGACATCCCGTTTGTCCTGGTGACACCGGTTGCAGGTTTTTTCGCCGGTCAGGCTTTTGTGGCACTGAACACAGGAGAGTGCCATGTCTGCCGGCATGACCTCGTGCTCCACCCGCCAGTACATCCAGGTCTCTTTCCATTTGTACGAGCCGCTGTATTCCAGACCCGCCGCCTCTGTGCCGTCCCGGAACGCCTTGTCCCAGTCAAGGTGTTTCCAGTAGGCGGTTTTGTCATCCTTGTTCCGCGGGAACAGGTGAGGCACAAGGAAATAGTCGTGGTCCGCGTCAACCGCCTGGACTCCCTTCATGATCTTGAAGGGCACAATTTTGGAATCGGGATCTTTCAACAACCCCACCGGCTGCGTCAGTTTGATGATATCTTTGTTGATATCCACCGTTTCTCCCAGCAGTATCCGTTTGGTGTATCCCGAGTACCACGTATAAGTGGGGACGCTGGATTCTTCCCATTTAAATTCGCCTTTTTTCCAGTGATAATCCGGTTTTCCGTACTTGTCCCGTTTTATTTTCCGCTCTTTGTCGCCCGCCCTGGACCAGTCCCACCAGGTCTTGGTGGGTTTGCATTTGGCAAACACAGGGGAATGGCAGACATTGCAGTCAAGCGTTCTGGAATGTTCGTTCAGGTGGTGGTCCAGCAGGCTGCCGCAGTAGTGGGGGGTTTCCGAATGACACTGGTTGCAGGTCACAATCCCTTCGGCGGCGGCTACTGACGAACTTCTGCCGGCGATTTTGTGGTTCCGTGTTTTGTGGCATTCGGTGCAGGTAAAATCGTAACCGCCCATATGAATATCACAGCTTCGTTCCGGCTCCAGCAGCTGTCTCGACAGATCGGCGTGCTTGATCGCGTCTCCGCCGCCGCCGTTGAAGTGGCAGGAGCCGCAGCTTTTTCGACTTGTGTGGCCGACATTCTCGGCAACTTTTTTCAGGTCGACCTTTTCCTTGGGCATGCCTGCCCCGGGCGGGTCTTTTTCATATGTGCCGGTCGTGTCGTGACAGACCAGGCAGTCTATTTTTGTTTTGTCGGTGAAATCAAATGAATCATCTTTCCATCCGTATCCGGCATGGCAGCTGTTGCAACGAGCCTCGTTGCTTATGGGGCTGATTCAGTAGTTGTTGAGGGCCGTGGTGCCCTTGCCGTGCAGGATCTCCTTTCTGTGCCCCTTGGTATAGGGAGAAGGCCCTTTCCAGAGCCAGTGAACACTGTCGAGCACATCTTCCGCCTGGCTGTCATGGCACCGGACACACTCTTTTGTCACCTGGGAGGGGTCCGGGTCTTCCGCCAGCTTCACCAGTTCCTTATGATCCGGCACTTTGCGCAGATGGCATCCCGTACAGGTGACCGGACCCTTTGCTTCTTCTTTGTGGCATTCCATGCACTGCTGATGATAGGCCGCTTTGAGTCCGAGCCGGTCGGGATATTCCGGGTCGAATGATTCCTGATGGCAGGCCCGGCACCTGGTGGTTTCCAGTGCGTCTTTGTCTTTGGGTCTCAAATGATGGCATGCCGAGCAGTCTTTGATCAGGTGGGCATGCCGTTTGTGGGCAAACCGGACCGGTTCGTAATGGTCTTCCCTTTTTTTGATGACCGGACTGTCCAGCAGAAAATAGACCGCTTTTACATCGTCAAGGCCGATGCCTTTTTCCATCATGGATATTTTGCGCTCTATCAGGCCTTCTTCCTTGTACTCGCTGACAAAGGGGACCGTTTCTTTGGCTTTCTCTCTTGCTGCTTCCTGGTCCGGCGCTTTCCAGACTTCGGCCGTGCAAAGGGCGGCACCCGATATCAAAACAGCTGCCAGGTAAAAAAACAGTTTTTTCATGAAGACACCTCCTCTTCTCCCTGCAAAACGGGTAGATACGTCACGATGATGCGGTATATGAACATCAGGGTTGCAACCAGGCCGACCGTGACCAGGATTTCCGCAGGCGCCGGGAAATAGCTGGTTTGGGTCAGCGGCGGTGTAAATCCTACGATGAAGACGTTAATCCTGTTCAGGGCCACCCCGCCGACGATCATGGATGCCGCCGTGAACAGGCCTCTTCTGGAACTCCTCACCTTTTTAAACAACAGCATAATCCAGGGGACCATAACACCGATCACAAGTTCCACCAGAAATGAATTGGTCTGGGCGGTCCCGTCAAACAGGTGGACCCAGGTGCCCCGCACCGCCATGTCACCGACCTTGAGCAACATGTAGAGCCCCAGAAGAAAGACGGTGATCCGGGTTAACGGTGTTAAAATGTTTATCTCCGAATCCAGTTTAAAGGAAGAGGTGGCAAGGGTGGTCTCGAAAACCACCATGGGATACCCCACTGCAAAGGCGGATATCAGAAACAGCAGGGGAAGGATCGGGGTGTACCAGAGCGGGTGAAGTTTGGTCGGCGCAATCAGCATAAGCGATCCGAGACTGGACTGGTGCATGCAGGACAGCACCACACCGGCAATGATAAATACCCACATGATCTTGTCCAGTATCCGGTCGGCAATGGTGAGTATGCCGTCGATCAACCGGTTCAGTCCGGAAAGAATGCCCGGCAGGTTCACCCGGCCCTTGAACTGTTCGGCCACCACCGGTATGAATTCAATGTAGAGCACGGTGAGATAGAACATCACACACATGGCCACTTCAAAAAGGACCGAGTTGGTGTTCCAGTAGAACATGGGTTTCCATATGGCCCATGACCGGCCGATATCCACAATAAGGCCGAGAACCACAAAGGTGTAGCCAAGGACGGCGGTTAACAGAGCGGGACGGGTAACGGGTTCGTAATAGTGCCGCCCGAAGATATGCGCCAGGGCGGCGGTTGTGAAACCGCCCGCGGCAAGGGCGACACCGGTTGCCACGTCCACGCCCACCCATAAGCCCCACGGCTTGGCGTTTGTCAGGTTGGTCACATACCCGATGCCGCCTGTAAACCTTGCCAGAACGGCCAGGGCACCGGCGATCATGAAAACCAGCACGACAAGGACGCCCGGTGTCCAGAATTTCCTGTTTAAAGGCGCTGCGTTGCGGGTCATATCATCTGCCTCCTTTCTCCTGAGTGTCTTCCGGTTTCCGGCCGAATTTGTACATCACCGCGCCCAGTACACCGAAAAGGGCGAGCGGTGACCACAGGTAACTGAACAGCGAGTGCTGGATGGTTTCCGCAAGCTTCGGCGACGGTTGCTCCGGCAGGCGGGGAAGGCCGGTCTTTTCGAACGGCACGGCCGAGATATACAGCCAGGAGGTGCCGCCCACCTCTTTTTCGCCGTAAATATGCCGGAGGTATTTGCCGGGATTCTCTTTAAGCCTTTTTCTGGCGACCTTCAATAGAGATTCCCGCTTTCCGAACGTGATGGCTTCAGTCGGGCATATGGCCGCACAGCCCGGAAGTCCCCCCTCTTCTGAAATCCTTTCGTAACAGAAAGTGCATTTCATGATCCGGGGAAAAATCGGTTCATGGTATTCGTATGCGGGAATTTCAAACGGGCAGGCTACCATGCAGTACCGGCATCCGATACATTTGGATACATCGTACCGGACCGTACCGGTTTCTTCGTCCTTGGTAAGGGCCCCGACAATACAGGCGGAGACACATGCCGGATCCTGACAGTGCATGCACTGTACCTTGACATAGGTGGGCACGGGTTTGTCAAACTGATCTACCTTGCCCGTAAAATACCTGTTGACAACCGTATACGCCTCGTGATCGGGGCGCCTTTTGTTGTCAAAAATGGTGCATTGACAGTCAGGTCTCTCGGGCTCCGGGAGTTCGTTCACTTCCGCGCAGGCGATCTCGCATTTGCGGCAGCCGAC
>CAYZHB010000056.1:0-18363 GCA_964478245.1 uncultured Desulfobacterales bacterium
TCCGGCCTCTGGCCGGAACGCCAAGCCACCCGCTTTGCGGGTGGTAGTTGACTTCCTCTTTTGTAAAAGTTTGTATTGTAAAAAGCTATATAATGTCAAAAAGTATGTCAAAGTGATCAAACGGCGGCATGATACAGGCACCTGAAAAAAGATCCTTTGCCGTATCGAGCATCTCCCGGGAAACGGCCGCGCCCTCGGCCACCGGGTCTGATGTCCGGTCCATGCGCTCTAACACCGGATCAGGTACGGCAATCCCGGCGACTTTCTCATGGAGAAAACGGGCGTGCCGGGGAGAACGGAGCGGCAGGATACCCATTATCAGGGGCATGTCGATATCATCGAGAGCCTCTTTGATCCTGAGAGCTGTTTCGCGGTCGTAAACCGGCTGTGTAACGGCGAACTGTGCGCCGGCCGCCGCTTTTTCAGAGAGCCGCTTCACCTCTTTTTCAAGGCCGCTGTGTTCGGGCCTGAAGTCGAGCACCGCGCCCGTATCCATACCCGATTCCCGGGCCATCGTGATGAGATCGAACACGTCAAGGTCCTTGACATCGGTTGTACGGCCACGGTCCTTCAGGGAGACAAAATCGCCGGTTGCCGCGAGCACGGTGTCGATACCAAGGGCAAAAGCTCCCCACAACTCGCTTTGAAGACTGATGCGGTTGTGATCGCGGGTGGTCAGGTGGAGAATACAATTCCGGCCGGTTTTCTGCTGTAGGAGGAAACTCAGGGCCATGGCGCTCATTCTCGGTTTCGCCACCGGGTTCGTGGCCACGCTGAATCCGTCAAAGGAAAGCCGGTCAAGTTTTTTGAGTTCATGAACAAGTGTTTCCGGATTGGCATCGGCCGGCGGCACCACTTCCACGGTGATACTGAACCGGCCGGGACGGTATATCATTTTCGATCTCCTTTAAAAGCGGTGATGTTTTTGGATTGAAACTGTTATGCAGACAGTATCCCAGCAACCCGGGCCCATTGTCAAGAATAATCACATGCAGGCCGAACCCGGCATAGAAAACGTCTCACTTTTGCCTTTGCAGCGTTTGCCCAATTGGCATGCATTTAATATACAGACAGGCTGCCGCTGGAGAAACAATTTTTTCAATTCACCGGGCATTTCCAAATGCCATTGACAGCAGGGGTAAAAACAGTTGCTCATTCCGGCAGGGTCTGGTATTTTTGAGCGGGATTCAGGTTTACATGGCCCAAGAAAGGCCCGGGAAAGCCGGAAATTAAAAGCCCGGGAAAGCTGGAAATTAAAAAATGGTGACAACCGTACTTAAAATTGTACTCCTGAGTGCCGGGATTTACGGGTTGATTGTGCTTGTGGTGTTTGTTTTCCAGAACCGCCTCATGTTTTTCCCTTCCGGACCGGCATTCGGGAACTGCCCGGCGGCAGAGCACACCGGGATGGAAGCGGTCCGGGAAGGGATCACCCGGTATTATGTGAGAAGGGCATCCCCGTCTTCCCCGTGGATCGTCGTTTTCCACGGAAACGCCGGTTGTGCCTGCGACCGGCTCTATTTTATCGAGCTGCTCCGATCACTTGATGCCAATATTGCGTTGTTCGAATATCCCGGTTACGGCGGGGATTCGAGAAAGCCCGGACAGGCGATCATTTTGGACGATGCGCGCAAGCTGATGCACCACATCAGGGAAAAAACGCCGGAAAACACACGCCTTTTTCTTCTGGGGGAATCCCTCGGTACCGGGGTGGCGGTCTGGCTCGCCAAGGAAGTGCCGGTGGCCGGTTTGATACTGGTTTCGCCCTACACCTCGATTGTTGACGTGGCGGCGGCTCATTATTTCTGGCTGCCGGTCAGACGCCTTCTGAAAAACAGGTTCCCGGCGGAAAGGTGGGCGGAAAAGGTGGTGGCGCCGGTGATCGCGTTCCACGGCAAAGAAGACCGGATTATACCGGTTACGTTCGCCCGGCGGCAGATCAAAAATTTTCCCGGCAGGGCCGACCTGTTTGAAATCGACGATGCCGGTCATAACGATATCACCGTGACAGCCGGCCGTTTTATCCAGGCTGAGGTCAAACGGTTCATAAACTGATCCGGCTGACCGGGTATTTTATACTTGTTTGCGTTTACAACTGTAGTCAACGACCACCCGCAAAGCGGGTGGCTTGGGATGTATGCATTCGCATACAAAACAAAAACACGTCAGTGTTTCAATCGTTGACGGTTGTTACCGGGGGCATAGCCCCCGGTTTTGAAACAACCAATAAAGGACACCCATGAGTGAGTTGACCATTGACACACGGATAAAACATATCCTTGAAAAGGCGGCGGAAGAGGGGGTTTCAAGAGAGGAGGCGGTGGCGCTGATGCAGCTTCCGCTGATGTCGCTGGAGACGCGGGCCCTCATGTACACGGCGGACAGGCTGTCACGGGAGATGTTCCGGGGAAAGGGGGAGAACCACTTTCACATCGGCATCAACATCGAGCCGTGCCCCTTCAACTGCCTTTTCTGCAGCCTTGCGGAAAAGACCGGGATATTCACCGAACGGGAAGCGTTTCCGGCAGAACGCGTGGTTGAGTGGGCAACAAAGGCCGAGTCGGACGGGGCCGATGCCCTGAATATCATGACGGGCGGTACGTTTGCCTTTGAAGAGCTTCTGGAAGTGGGGCGGTACTTGAAGAAAACCGTCAGCACCCCATTGGTGGCAAACACCCGGGATATCACCGCAAAAGAGGGCCTGAAACTTTTGGATGCCGGTTTTGTGGGCGCCTATCACGCCGTGCGTCTCGGCGAGGGCAGGGACACCCCTTTCAGGCGGGAAAAGCGGATCAACACCATCCGGGTGCTGAAGGAAACGGGCCTTTTGTGGATGAACTGTATCGAGCCGGTGGGACCGGAACACAAGATCGATGAGATCGTGGATCTCATGTTTCTCGCCCGGAAGTACGGGGCGGTATACAGCGGGGTAATGCGGCGTGTCAATTTTCCCGGGAGCCCCATGATCAGACACGGCATGATTACCGAATTTGAAATGGCCAAAATGGTCGCAGTGAGCCGGCTTGTCATGGGCAGGGTACCGCGGGCCCACTGTACCCAGGAACCGCATACCGCCTCTCTTGCCGCCGGCGCCAACCTGTTTTTCCCCGAAGTGGGGGCAAGCCCCCGGGACTGTGAAGCGGATACGGAAAAAGGGCGGGGACTGGGCATAAAGGAGTGCGGCCGACTTCACAGGGAAATGCTTTGGGATCCGGCTCTTCAATCCAACTGTTTCAATCCGCCGGCATGAAACAGCGGGTGGCCCTGGCCCGGGTGCTGATCCTGTATCCGGCCGTCCTGCTTGCGGAGGACCGTATTAAACAGCCGCTTCGAGATCGGAAAGAAGGGCCCCGAGATCCAGACCGTACCGGTCGGCAACGGATCCCACGGTCATGAAAAGGGCATTGCAGCAGATGCATTCGCCGGCGGCCGCGTCATACCGCTTAAACACATCGATTGTCCCGGCATGGGCGGACACCACATCCAGGACGGTCATGTCAGGGGTTATGTTCCGGCGCTCGCTGGTGTTCATGTTTTTTCCGCCAGTACTTGTGTAAGTGCGGCCGGTATGTGGGCGACAATGTCACAGATCTGAGTGGCAGGTGTCGGTTCGGCAAGTATCCCGGCTACCCGGTTTGCTTTTGCGGCAATCCGGCAGGCTTCCGGGATGCCAAATCCTTTGTGCACCAGGGCGGCCGCAATACCGGTGAGGGTGTCACCGGTACCGCCGACAGCCTCCATTGCTTCGGCAGAGGGGGCCTCAACCGTAAAAATTTCACCACGCCGGTCCATGATGTAATCACGAGCCCCTTTTACCAGCAGGTATGCGGCGGCGTTGTCGTTTTCATACGCCCGCTGTACCAGTTCGGGAACCTTGTTGTCGGCGTGGAGTATAAAACCCCGGGTATAGAAGGGGTGGGGTGCGGTTTCATCCGCAAGAAACGCAAGCTCCCCTGCATCCGGGGTAAAAAGGTCATAGAACGGGGCCTGACCGCTCATTTTGGCCGCATACATGAAACCGGCGTCCGCTATGGTAACGGGCCGTTTTTCCATTTCATCGAGCATGAACAGGACACGGTTGTGCCAGTCCACATCGGGCTGAAGGTAATGAAAGACAACTGTTTCAGCCGCTGACAAGGGGGCTTTGTCCACAAGGTACTGATACAGGGTGCGGCTCCCGTGCCCTTCCCCTGTATCGCCGGCGAGAAATCCGGTCACCCCGGCGTCGCCGAGAACCGACAGAGCCTGGAGAGCGGCACTTATCAGGGCGGGGGTACCGCGGTTGACCGGAATGGATTTTCCGCTGACGGTGATCCGGTCACCGGCGGGCGATACCGTGCCTTCGGCCAGTCCCATATCGGGATCCGGAACGGTGCCTATAACTGCGAGCATTGTTTCTGCATCTCCTCAAAGGCAATCGCCAGTGCATATCCGCAAAGCGTGTGCCCGATGTCCAGCGGCCGGGGAGAGGTCGATAAGGTGCGGCCGATCATCTCGGATGCCAGAAAGGGGACATCCGGGCATCCCCCGCCGGAGATGTTGACGATCCGCCGGCTTTTTTTATCGATGGTTATTTTCATGTTGGCGGCCCTGACCATCAGGAAGTCGCCGAAATCCTTAACGTGAAAAAGATCCACCGGTTTCAGCAGCGGGTCGGTCACCGGTACCACCTCAAGGGGCGCCGCATTTGCCTTTTCCAGTAGCCGTATGATGTTGAGCTGTTCTATCAGGGGAAATTCGATGACAAGGTCGCATCCCGTCTGGATTTCAGGCGGGGGCCCCATGACGTTCACCGGCCGGTTATCGGATCTCAGGATTTTTTCCGCCTGAATCACTTCACTGGTGTTTTCAAACACCAGAATGCCGCGAGCCGTACGGGAGAAATCCCGGTCTTCGGACGACCGGTTTTTCCTGAGAAAATTGAGTTTAAACACGTCCTGATGCCTTTACCGGTTGATTGGTGGATTCAGGCCAGGGACGATGCCCCCGGTACCAACTGTCAACGATTGAAACACTTTGGTATTTTTGTCCTTCCGGCCTGAAAGACGTTCAGTTTTTGACGATGGTGATCCGGTATCCATCTCCCTCCCGGTTGATGTCGGTGACGCGGCAGTTTTTGTTTTCCGCCGCCCTTGATACGTTTTCTTTCGAGGCGTCCGTATCCACCAGTACAAATAATTCGTTTTCAGAAGCTGATTTGACAGCCTCCATGAACATCAGGACCGGCTGCGGACAGGAAAGCCCTCTTGCATCCACTGTTTTTGCCATGATATATCTCCTCGTTAACAGGTTTTTTTTCACACCGGCTGCGTGGATATTCAGTCCAATCACCAGCACACCGGTTATGGTTATGGGATTGCCGGCACGCCAAGCCGCCCGCTTCGTGGGGGTTATTGACGCTGGTGCCGCATGGTGAATCCGATAAACAGACAGACGGCAAGTCCGATGACCACTGCGGCAATACCGTGGGGGCCCAATCCCTTGGGGGAACTGGCCAGTCCGAAATTGTGGGCAAATGCCGCGCCGACAATCATGCCGAAGACAAACACGGCGGCATCGCTGTCCCCTTCTCCGGAAAGAAACAGCTGACGGCCCGGGCATCCGCCTGCCAGGGCGAATGCAAGACCTGCCAGGGCCATGCCGGCAAAATTCCAGACATGAAGGTTATGGGCGACCGGCTGACCAATGAAGCCGGGGCTGAACTGGCCAAGCAGCAGATTCATTGCCGCCGCCGCTATGACCAGGGCGATCACACCGGAAAGCAGATGCATCTGACCGAACAGCAACAGGTCCCGGAAAGCCCCCATGGTGCAGAAACGGCTTCGCTGGGCGATAAAGCCGATAGCAAGCCCGAAAACAAGCGCAATCAGCAGCGGTGCATGCATGGCACC
The DNA here is from genome assembly GCA_964478245.1 of uncultured Desulfobacterales bacterium. Lineage (GTDB taxonomy): Bacteria > Desulfobacterota > Desulfobacteria > Desulfobacterales > Desulfobacteraceae > CAYZHB01. Next base: position 5,892 of record CAYZHB010000056.1, read on the forward strand.
CGGACCTTTTATACTGTAGAACAGAATATCGTTTTTCGGTTCGCCTTCCAGCTGGGGAAAGATGAACAGCAGAACAAGAAAGCCGATCATAATAAGGGGCATGAGCAAGCCTGCAGAGACGCCTGTCTTTTGTGCCCGTCCCAGGTTGTAGCCGTTTTTGAAAAAGAGGGTGCCGATCCATATGCCGAATATCAGCCCCCCCAGCCCCAGAATCGCGTTCAAATCACCGCCGCTGAGACGCAGGAGCGCGCGCCACGGGCATCCGAGAAAAACAAGGGCGCCGATCATTGCAAAAATGCCGAGGAGGAATCTGACAAGGGGCGCGGAACCGGCCCTGGCCCTGAAATCCTTGAATATAAGGGCCGCCGCCAGGGATCCCAGAACAAACCCGATGATCTCCGGCCGCAGGTACTGCACCACGGCAGCCCGGTGAAGTCCCAAAGCACCGGCAATATCCCGTTCAAAACAGGCAACACAGATGCCCATATTTCCCGGGTTGCCGAGTTTCTGCAAAAGGGGCGCCAGAATACCGATAACAGCTCCCACTGCAATAATCCCACTTCGATTTGAAAAAAAATTCTTTATCATGGTGTGCCTCTCTTCATCTGTTATTGTTGTTCGCGCATAAAAATTTCTCCCGGGTTGCCCGGTTGTTTTCCGGAACCTCAAGCCGCCCGCTCTGCGGGCAGCTGTTGACTCTTAACGGAAGTGCCGTTGGGATGTCAAATTGATAATTTGAAACCAAAATTCAAAACGGATAGAAAATATTGATGCTGATGAGGTGCGCCCGGCTTGATAAAACGGCAGGTGTGAGACTGTGAGACTGAGACCGGAAAGGTGAGATGAGATAAGCAAGTGCTTCAACTGTTGCGGGTTAAAAAGGACCGGTCAAAAGGGGAGAAAACGGGCGTACCCCTTTCCCCGAAGGGGGGCGGATGAAATTGATACGTGTCCGGGCCGGGTGTGCCGCTTCTTAGTTTCGGGAAGCTGCCGGCAGTGCCGGCAGGTCAGCGGAAAACGGAAACATCGGGGCGGTTATTCAACCATCCCCGCCATCTCCTCTTTTATGCGGTTTGGAGTGTTTTTCTTGTTTTGGCGGACAGGGTACGGATGCTGAAGGGGTTCTGGATAAATCCGCTGCACCCGCGGTCCGGTATTCCCCGGGCCCGGCCCTCGACGCTGTAGCCGCTTGACAGGAGGACTTTCACATGGGGGTTTATCTCTTTCAGGCGGTCGAATGTCTGCCCGCCGCCACCATTCCACCACCTTCTTTCTGTTGACGATTCTGAAAGCGTAGGTGCTGGTCTGACTGTCTTTTACGCATGCCATTGTCCGTGTCAGGACGCAGACGGTCGCCTTTCTTGTTCATTTCCGTGACCTTCCTCCAGAAAATATAATTTCCTTTCGGCGGCCGTTGCCTGTTTATCCCTTTTTCCGGACCAGTTCGTTCACTTTTTCGGCAAAGTAATCGCTCACCGACCGGGCCGTGTCTTCGTCTATGGCGGGAATGCCCTCGGACAGCTTCTCCACTTCGGCCTCATCAATGCCGGTGATTTTATTAACGGCAAAGGTGTCGACTTCGCCGTCTGAAGTCAAGAGCCCGCAGCCGCCGGCGGCACCGAGAAATTCATCATTATAGAATATCGGCACTACTATCTTCAAAAGGCCGGCGTCACACTCTTCAATAACGGGCTTGCCGGTCCGGTCCGCCTCGTTGGCCATGTTCATGTGGGCGGTGGCGCAGATGAAGGCCTGTCCCTTGTCAGTGGATTTGATTTGGGGGCACAATTTATTGGCAAAATTTTTCGTGTCGGTAATCCGCACGCCCTCTTTGTTGAACACAGAGCTCTGGAGCCCGAATTTTTCGAACGCTTCTTTTTCGATTTCAGCCCACTGGTCAATGGAAGCGATATCCGTAAGTTTCATAAAGCAGATACTCCTCTTGTTGGTTGCATTTTCTATATTCTCATTGTTTGTTTCACATTCAAACCAAGAGATAAAAAATACCACAAAAAGAGGAGAAGTCAACTACCACCCGCAAAGCGGGTGGCTTGGCGTGTATGCATTCGCATCTCTTCGAGCCCGGCGCAGAGGCCGGAATGACGAAACACGCGAGTGTTTCAATCGTTGACGGTTGTAACCGGGGGCATAGCCCCCGGTTTGAAAACAACCAATCAAACAGAAAAAAGGGCCGGGCACGGCATGGAAAGCCCCCCAATTGCCTGTGCTGTATGGGACGGTTAGAGAAGTTTATCCTGCAAGATTACCTCGCTTTGAGCCACGGTTTTCTGAAAACAAGCGTGTAGAGGGAGATGGCCAGCAGGGCCATGCACAGGCCGAGGTGCAGCAGGTCCAAAACAATGATGAACACCGGCGGGAAATAGGGTGTGGAAAAATTTTTGATCACCATGAGGACACCGGTGGCGATAAGGCCCGCAATGAGAAAGATTTTCACGATACCGGATACGGAAAGACGGCCTTTTTTCCGGAGAACGAGCAGGAAATCAGCAATAAAATAGGCGGTGAGGGCGATAAATACAGCGGCAAAAAGGTAGTGCATGTAATGAGTCACAAAGAACCGGGCGAGCCAGCCGAGTCCGGGCAGATCGGCAATATAGTAGCGCTTGAATATGGGCATCTGACCGAACCCCGTCAGCACGAGAAAAAAAAGCGTTATCCAGTAGAGATATGTCGGCAGTCGGTTATGGTGCGGTGTCATTTTTGCTCCTTTTCTGCCATTTTGTAAAATTTGCCCAGGGCCGCCGCAATCCCGGCAAAAGGCGCGAGAATCATCGCCTTTGTCAGGTTTTCGGCCGCTGCCATCGTATCTTGTACACTTGCCAGATGGGGACGGCCCGGTCCCTTTTCTATCCCTTTGTCCAGCAGTTCGAACGGGACCGGGGACACATACAGGGTGTTGGTACCGCCGTTTTCGTGCTCGCCGTAAACATAACAACCGTCGGCTTCGGCCATCTCGCGGGCCTGCCTGACAATGTCATCCCGGGGTCCGATGGTCTGCACCCCCTCGGGACAGGCTTCAATGCAGGCCGGTACACCGCCCTCTGCAATTTTTTGATAACAGCGGTCGCACTTGTACATCACCCCGTTGCCGGCCAGCGAGGGCAGGATGTCGAGATAGAGCCCGACCCCGGTCTGCCGCTGGGGCACATCCCAGGGACAGACTTTGTTGCACTTGGAGCCCCCCAGGCAAAGATCGGCATCGATTGTGGATATGCCGTTTTCCAGCTGCCGGGCCGCGCCCCAGGGGCAGAGCTTGACGCACGGGGGATTCACGCAGTGCATGCAGCGCCTCGGAATGGTGAGATGGATTTTTTCACCGTCAATCTCCACGTCGGCGTGCTGGATAAAAAGCCAGTTATACGGGGTCAGTCTGTCTGTGACGTCCTGTTTCTCAGACCAGTCCATCACGGGGACCCGGTCGGGAACCATTCTGGGGAACGGTTTTTCAGGGGCGGGAAATTTTTCCCGATTGGCGTCCCGGCAGGCATAAACGCATTCTTCGCAGCCGATGCATTTGCGAATGTCAATCAGCGTGGCAAGGGCCTCTCCCTTTTTCGCCGCCTTTGCGGTGCCCGGCATCAGAGCGGCCGATGACGCGGTTAAAGCGGCGGCCGCACCTGTTTTGAGAAAGGTTCGCCTTGAAATGTCAGTTGCCATTTTATGTTTTCTCTGCTTTGTTGTTGTCCGGCCGGATGCCTACCAACCGGTTTTTTAAATTCTGCTTCTTTTCTCGCCTACGATGCTGCCGCATTATCCGTAAAAGGATACAGAGGCACTGCAATTAACGGATGCACTTCCCCAGCGGGAAAGCCGTCGTTTACAGGGAGATCACGGCCGCATTGCATGACAGATTGATCAGCTCGGCGGCCGAGGCCATTCTGGCCCCCTCTATCAGCTCATCTTCGGCCACTTTTCTGGCGTTGGCACACGGGGTGCAGACCAGAATGGGCACTCCATGGGCCTGGAGATAGGCCAGAAGGTCGTCCGCGATGTCGCCTGTGGCCGCCCGGACATGTTTGATCAGGCCTTCTTTTGCCAGGTAGACCGCCTCATCCAGTAAAAACAGCGTGACGTTCCTGCCTTCTTTGTGGGCCACAGTGGCAAGGTGAATGGCCCTTGTGGCGCGGTTGGGTCCGTTGGTGCCGCAGGCAAGCGAGATTACCACATTGTTGGTCATTTTTCCGCCCTCCTTTTTTGTTTAGGAATCGTTGTGTACCGTATATCCCAAAATCTGTTGTTCTTCGCTGAAATACAAATGTTATAATTTTCGTATCATTATATATATAAAATATTTGTCTTTGGGTGTAAATCAGAAGATGCAAAGTTCGGGCCAGTGACGGGAAAAAGAAGGGGGGTAGGGTTGACAGAAACCTGTACCGGCTGGATGACGGGCAGGGCACTCCTTGTACCGGTGAAAAATTGTCTTTGCGGTATCCGGGAGGCAGGCTCCCGACGGCAAGAGAAAGGGTAACGTTCTTTTGAGGAAAATTTCGTTACGGTAGCGTTACCATGATTGGTTGTTTCCAAACCGGGGGCTATGCCCCGGTTACAACCGTCAACGATTGAAACACTTTCGTGTTTCGTCCTTCCGACCTCTGCGCCGGGCTCGAAGAGATGCGAATGCATACACGTCAGGCCACCCGCTTCGCGGGTGGTCGTTGACTCAGTTTCTGGCGGTGCGAACAACTTGCTCTGCAAGGATTTGTGCCGCATCAACAGTCTCTATGGGGAGTACGGTATCAATAACGCCGAGTTCCGTGCAGGCGACAATGCCCATTTCCGCACCTCTCTCCACGAGATTGTCGCAAACGATCCGGAACTGATCCCTGATCTCCGTTCCCCGGTTTCCCTTTTTGATCTGCCTGATGATTTCAAACAGGTCTGCCTGCCGGGTTTCATCCGGCCATATGTCGGTATAGCCGAGCCGGGTGAGCCGTTCGGTATACAATCCCGTGATCGCCACCGAAGGAGAGGCCAGTATGCCGATACGCTTTCGATCCGGGTAGCGGGAAGTGATGTGGTCACATACCAGATCGATCAGGTGGATCACCGGTATGGCGACCGCCTCCTGTATCCACTGGTAATAGTAGTGGGCCGTGTTGCAGGGGATGACGAGAAAATCCGCTCCCCATTTTTCAAGCCCTCGGGCCATATCAGCCAGGCAGGGGCCGGGGTTTTCCCCGTCCCTTTCTATGATGGCCTTTATCCGGGAAGGAATTTTGGGATTGTTGTCCACCAGGCACCGGATGTGGTCGCAGTCATCTGATGCAGGGGTCAACCGTATAATCCGCTGCATCAGGTCCACGGTCGCTTCAGGCCCCATGCCGCCGATGATGCCGACCGTTTTTTCTTTTCCCATTTATTTTCCTCGTTTGGTTTTCAGCATGAACGGTTTTCATGCCTGCCTGAAGGTGTCCAGGTAGGCATAAAGAGCAGGGGACCCGCCGGTATGCAGGAAAAGCACTCTGGAACCCCGGGGGAAATACGCTTTACGGATCAGGTCGATAAGTCCGGCCGCCGCTTTCCCCGAATACACCGGATCAAGCAGGATGGCCTCGGTTTCGGCAAAAAGCCTGACCGCTTCGGTCATGCCGGCGGTGGGCAGGGAATACCCCGGCCCCACGTAGTCGCCGAAACAGACCACGTCGTCACGGTCAATACCGCCTCGGATCGACAGTTTCTCCGCTGTCTGGCCGGCCAGTTCGAAGACGATCTCTTCCTGTGTCTCCTTGGGTCTGGAGACATTCATTCCGAGGATCGGGATGCCGCTGCTGGTGCCGGTCATGCCGCAGAGCATGCCGGCGTGGGTGCCGGCGGAACCGGAGGGGACGACAATGTGGCTGATATCGAGATGCATGTCATTGAGCTGGTGCATGGTCTCTTCGCCGCAGGCGGCATAACCGAGGGCCCCGATGGCGTTGGAAGCCCCGCCCGGAACGATATACGGCTTTCTGCCCTGTTCTTTCAGGGCGGCCGCTTTTTTCTCCATGGCCGCGGCCATGTTCGTACCGCCTTTCACCACCTCTATGCTCTCCACCCCCATCAGCTCGAACAGAAAATTGTTCCCGCCGGCTTCGGGGTTGTAGGACCCGGCGACCCGTTCTTCGAGCACCAGATGACAGGCCATTTTCTCTTTCACCGCCCAGGACAGTGTCAGCCGGCAATGATTGGACTGGACCGCACCGCAGGTGATCACCGTGTCCGCCCCTTTTTCAAGCGCATCTGCAAGGGAGAATTCAAGCTTTCTCGTTTTGTTGCCGCCGCCGGCGCCCGGCAGAAGGTCATCCCGTTTCACATACAGTTGGACTTTTCCCCCGAGGGCATCTGACAGCGCGGGCATCGGTTCAATCGGCGTCGGGCCCTGCAGGTAATGTCTCCTGGGGAACTTGCTGAAGTTCATTTTTCTTTTATCTCTTTTAAAGTTGAAACTACATTCGAAAAACCGCCTCGATTTCAATGTTGGCGCCCAGCGGCAGGGCAGCGACCTGAAAAGCACTCCGGGCCGGGTATGGTGCCTTGAAATATTCGGCATAAATGGTGTTTACCGCCTGAAAATCGTTGATATCGGTCAGATACACGGTTGTTTTCAGGGCGTTATCAAGGCTGGTGCCGGCTTTCCGGGCGATAGCGTCAAGATTTTTCAACACCCGGTGGGTTCTCTCCTCGATCGAGCCGTCGATTATCCCGCCGGCATCCGGATCAATGGGCAGCTGACCGGAAGTGAACAGCAGCCTGTCAAAGGCGACGGCCTGGGAATAGGGCCCGATAGCCGCCGGGGCCTCTTTTGTATCAATAATGGTTTTCTCCATGGGACCTCCATTTTTCGGTTAGCGGCTTACCCCGCTTTTCTGAGAATTGATTGTCTCTCAGAATGCCGGAAAGCCTTGAATTATAGTGACGTTTACGCTGTCAGCCTTTAGTTTTAGCAGTTACCGATTAAAATTTCAAAGCCAACAGCCAACAGCCAACAGCCAACAGCTAAAAGCTAATGGCTAACGGCTAACAGCTAATGGCTAACAGCTAACAGCTAATGGCTAACAGCTAACAGCTAACAGCTAACAGCTAACGGCTAACAGCTTCAATATAGCCGTGCCTGACGGCAAACCGCCTGAACATCAGCGCAAGTCCGCTGGCGAGCGTGAAAATGGCGCCGGTATTCAGGTTTCTGTTGGCGGTTTTGTCAAAGTAGATACCGATGCTGGAGTCGAGATCTTTTTCCGTTTTCCAGTAGCATACCATGATCGGGACTTTGGGCAGCGGATGCAGGACAACCGATATGTCCGACTGGAAGCGCTTTTCAACCGCTTTGCCGCCGAGTACGTGAATCATGTCGTCAAACAGATCGGTATAGACATCGGCAAGATTCTTTAAAGGCTCTTCGCACTGCTTCTGGAAGAAACTGTACCGCTGCATCCCTTCATCGAGTTCCCTGAAGGTGATCCATTCGCCTGAGGGATCGATCCCCGCACCTCTGATAACATAGGTGAACAGCGGCACGGCGACCCACAGGTTCACGTGGATATCGGTGAAAATGTTGCCCTGGTTGTCCACACTGAAATCCTTTCCAAGGATCTTAATGGTGAGCTTGCCGTTCTTATACACCCCGTTCAGAACCGGTGCCCGTTTTTCCAGGTCAACCGTCTGTATCTCCTGCTTGAGCCGGTTGAATATCTTTTCCCGGTTCTGTTCGGGTATATTCTGATTTTTATGGTTCAGGGTGTACTGCGCCACAGTGTCCCGGTCCAGGTGCGGGCATTCGGACAGATGCCGGCGGTTCTGGAAAACGGCGGCGGCAAAGGCCAGACACGTTTTTTCACCGCACTCCCGGCAATTGGATTTGTCCAGCAGTTTGAAGACGTCCATGGTGGTGTTCAGTTCAGGCAATCGTCTCTCCTTTCCGACATGGTTTTATGATGAAAGCAGTATTTTGTGGGCCATCAGGTCGATGTCAGCGATCCGGCCCTCGATCTCTTTCTGTTCTCCGAAGAGTCCCTTTAAAAGAAATTTGTTATCGCTCACAGGGGTCATGGCGGCCACATTCTCCATGACCAGTTCTTCTTTGTCGTCTTTTTTGATATAGACATTCGATTCACACATGGTGCTCTCCTTTGATATATTTTTCAACCATCTTTACTGTAATCATTTCCCGGGCTGTTGCAAGGTCACATGTCCGAAGGAATGGCGGGCAACGGTATCCCTCGGGGTCCGCGGGGCTGCAAAAGCGTACGCACTCCTGTTTTGATCTTCAGGCATGCCGCCGGACCTGTCAGATACAGTCTGCAGACAGGGCCGTGGCGAAAGCACGGGACAGACAGAGGCTACATATCGTAATAGAGGTAGAATTCGTAAGGATGCGGCCGGCTCCTTACCTGCGTCACCTCATGGGTCATCTTGTAGTCGATCCAGTACTCAATGACATCTTCGGTAAACACGTCCCCCTTGAGGAGGAAGTCATGGTCCGCCTCGAGGGCCGCCAGCGCCTCTTCAAGGGAAGCCGGGGCCGATTCGATCTCGGAGAGTTCCTCGGGCGGCAGGTCGTAGATGTTTTTGTCCATGGGATCGCCCGGGTCGATCTTCTTGGTGATGCCGTCGATCATGGCCATGGTCATGGCGGAGAAAGCCATGTAGCCGTTGCAGGAGGGGTCCGGCGTTCTGAACTCGATGCGTTTGGCTTTGGGGGAGCCGGAGTACATGGGCAGCCGGATGGCGGCGCTCCGGTTCCGGCTCGAGTAGGCCAGGTTGATCGGGGCTTCAAATCCGGGAACCAGCCGTTTGTAGGAGTTGGTGGTGGGATTGGCAATGGCGCACAGCGCCTTGCAGTGTTTCATGATCCCCCCGATGGCATGCAGCGCCATGTCGGACATGCCGGCGTACTTGTTCCCGGCGAAAAGCGGGTCGCCGTCCTTCCATATGCTGAGGTGGGTGTGCATGCCGGTGCCGTTGTCGCCGAAAAGGGGCTTGGGCATGAAGGTGACGCTGTGGTTGTATTTCGCCGCAACGTTTTTCAGAACATACTTGAACCAGGCCAGGTTGTCGCTCATTTTCAAAAGGGTGTCGAATCTCAGGTCGATTTCGGCCTGGCCGGCGGACGCCACTTCATGGTGCTGGCATTCCATGGTGATCCCCAGATCTTCAAGCATCAGCATCATTTCGGTCCGGATATCCTGGTATTTGTCGGTGGGCGGCAGCGGGAAATAGCCCTGTTTGGGCCTGATTTTGTATCCCAAATTGGGCATTTCATCCGTTCCGCTGTTCCAGTGGGCTTCAGGGGAATCGATTTCAAAAAAGGAGTTGTGGGGATCGCATGCATACCGGATGTTGCTGAACATGAAGAATTCGGGTTCCGGTCCCACGTAAATGGTATCGCCGATGCCGGAACTTTTCAGGTACAGTTCGGTTTTTTTGGCGATCCCCCGCGGATCGCGGGAGTAGGCTTCCTGGGTGATCGGATCATGGATGTTGCCGATGACGGCAAGCGTGGGGATTTTGAAAAAGGGGTCCATCCGGGCGGTATCGGGTTCGGGAATCACGATCATGTCGGAATTGTCGATGTTCTGCCACGCCCGCATGCTGGAGCCGTCAAATCCCAGCCCGTCCTCGAATACCGATTCTGTAAACTCGCCCATGGGCATTGAAAAGTGCTGCCAGGTGCCGATGAAGTCCATATATCGGATATCGACAACTTTGACGCCGTTTTCTGTTGCCATTTCAATTACATCTGTGGGTTCCATTTGGGCTCCTTTCTTGTGCAAACTTTCCGTCAGCCGTATTTGAACGGCAGCAGTCTGGAAATGTCGAAATCATATTAGATAAAGTAAAATTAAGCAAAAAAGGCATATATTAATTTTGCAGTACTTTCATATTTTTTGCCGGTTGTCAACAGAAAGGAAGCCCCCATTTACAGTGCTTTTTCCGATCTTTGCAACTCGGTGGCAGACAAACGGTGTAAAAAAGAGTCAACAAAAACACGTCAGTGTTTCAGTCGTTGACGGTTGTAACCGGAGGCTGTGTCCCCGGTTTTGAAACAACCAATAACTGGTTGTTTCCCAGGCGGAGGATTTGGCCAGGACGGGGTTTAAGGCCTGTATGTAAGCAGATTTGGATTAATAATGCAGATCGGCATATTCGACCCAGCCGCCGGCCTGAACAACCGCTTTTCCGAAAGGAAAGATGTCGAAAGAGACCAGGTCTTGGGCACCGGCGGACCGGAACAGAATCGACTGCCGCTCCAGGTCGATGGAAAAACGGGTCTGCTCGGCCGCGTAGGTCCGGAACAGGTAATCGATGGTGCTCCCGGGAAGTTCTATCGCGAGCATCCCGCAGTTGTACATGTTCTGCTGGAAAATCCGGGCAAAACTCTGGGCGATGACGGTGTTGAATCCGTTCACCTCGAGCGCCCAGGGCGCGTGTTCCCTTGAAGAGCCGCATCCGAAATTGCTGCGGGAGAGGATACCGTGATTGCTTTCGACAGCGGATTTCCGGTGGAAACCCTGAAGTTCGAGATCTTCGAACAGGTAGGGTTGCAATCCCGCCTTGTCCGGTTCTGTGAGATACTGGGCCGGAATGATTTCGTCCGTATTGATATCGGACCGGTCCAGAAACAGCAGGTTGCCGCTAAACGCTTTCATCGCGTTATACCCCTCCTTTCAAATAAAGTTCGGAATTGGCGATTTCCCCTTTCAGGGAGGTGGCGGCCGCCGTGGCCGGACTCATCAGGTGGACCCTGCCGCCTTTTCCCATGCGGCCCGTGAAATTGCGGTTTGTGGTGGCCGCGGCCACCTCGCCTTCGGCCAGAACCCCGTTGCTCATGCCGAGGCAGGCCCCGCAGGTCGGATTGGTCACGCAGAAACCGGCGTCCATGAAAATTTCAATGATGCCTTCTGCCAGGGCCTGTCGGTATACAGCCGATGTGGCCGGCGACAGGATCGCCCGGATGCCCGGGGCGATTTTCCGGTTTTGAATTACGGCTGCGGCCGCCCGCAGGTCTTCGATCCGGGCGTTGGTGCAGGAGCCGATATAGACCTGATCGACCTTCTGCCCGGCCATTTCCCGGACCGGCTTCACATTGTCCGGTTTGAAACCGTAAGTTGTCACCGGTTCCAGGTCGGATACGTCATAATAGAAAATGCCGTCATAAAAAGCGCCCGGATCGGATACCCATTCTGAAAATTCGGCCAGTGCGGCCTGCTTTGACGCATACGCGGTTTTTATGTGCGGCCAGAGATAGTCCACGGTTGTCTGGTCGGGCATGCAGATGCCGCAGGTGGCGCCCGCTTCCACGGCCATGTTGCAAAGCGTCATCCGCGCTTCCATGGACATATTCTCGATTGCCTGACCCCGGAATTCAATGACCCGGTTGGTGGCGCCGTTCACGGTGAGGTCCTGAATGATTTTCAAAATCAGATCCTTGGCAAAGACCCCGGGCCTGAGGGATCCGGTGACCTCGATTTTGATGGTGTCCGAGTCTTTGAATGCGCAGACCCCCTTTAAAATGCCCACTTCGAGGTCGGTTGTGCCGACGCCGGCGGCAAAAGCGCCAAACGCCCCGTGTGTGCAGGTGTGGGAGTCGCCCATGATAATGGTGAACCCGGGCCGGACAAACCCTTTTTCCGGAAAAAGGGCGTGGCAGACCCCGTTCTGTCCGATGTCGAAAAAGTCCTGTATGCCGTGACGCCGTGCCCACTGGCGGAGGATGAATCCCTGGGTCGCTGTTTTGACGTCTTTGGCCGGACTGACATGATCGATGACCGCCTTGATCTTTTCCGGATCAAAGACCCGGTCCTTGTCCTTGGCCACCAGGTCGTTGATCGCTATGGGGGTGGTGATCTCGTGGCAGAACACCCGGTCCAGGCTCAGGATGCTGATCCCTTCATACGGCTGATCGATCCGGTGCGCATTGAAAATTTTCTGTGTGATGGTTTCTCCCATAGATCCCTTCTTTTACTTTTTATTACCGTTTTCGCCAAAACAGTCTTCACCGTCCGCCGGCGTGACAATCCAGTAGGCCTGGAAATTGTCGCTGTTTATTGTGAGCCGAGATAATTTTTTAAATCCCTGTAATAGTTTTCGTGGGGGCCGATCATGATGAACTCGAGATCATCGCCTACAAAACGGTATGAAATTAAATATTGAGTGGTTTGTATTTTGAATTTGCAGACAAACACGCCCCGCAGATCCCCCTTTTTTTCTTCGCCGGTAGCGGGATTTTCGGCGATCTTTATCACCTGGTTATCCAGCGCCTTTTTTTCCTGCGGGTTGAATTTTTTGACTTTTCGTTCAAAAGAGCGGGACTGGAGAATCTTCATTGGCGGCTATCCAAATTTGTATTCAGATGATTCCCCTTTTTCCAGCTCCGCAAGACCAATAAGTATCTCTTTAAGCAGGCTGTAGGTCAGGTCGGGATTTTCCTCTGCACACTTCCCGATTCGTGCCCAGTGCTCAATCTGGCCGG
>CAYZHB010000057.1:0-18086 GCA_964478245.1 uncultured Desulfobacterales bacterium
AAGATGCCGGCCAAACCCGGCATGGAAAGCACCCCGTCACCTGCCTGTCCAGAGTTGACTCCTTAGAACATATTTGTCCTGGGCAGGATCAAATAGGTGTTGATTTTATGCCGCATGTCTTATACATTTAACCGGTGCCGGGCGGATGGATCCATGCGCCGGTGAGCCCGGCATAACGGCAATCTGAGGTGTTATCCGACGATCTTGAGGAGGGACGGATATGCGGAAGGCTATTGTCACAATTTATTTTCCAGCCCTTGCAGTCTTTTTTTTGTATATGGCGGTTTCGGCAGGTTCAGCCTTTTCGGCTGAAAACGGCAAGCTGACCGTTTTCGTCAGCATTCTGCCCCAGAAATATTTTGTTGAAAAAATCGGCGGGGACCGGGTCGATGTGCACGTGATGGTAAAGCCGGGCGCCAGTCCGGCTGTATACGAACCCAGACCTTTACAGATGGAGATCCTTTCAACGGCGGATGTGTATTTTGCCATCGGCGTGCCCTTTGAAAAGGTGTGGCTTGACAGGCTGTCAGCTGCCAACCCCGGCATGCGGATCGTTGCCACGTATGCGGGCACAAAACGGTTTGAAATGGGAAAAGACCGTCACGGCGGCGGTCACAGCCATTCTTTCGATCCGCATATCTGGACCTCGCCCCCGCTTGTGACCCTTCAGGCGAGACACATCCTTACCACGCTCCAGAAACTGGATCCGGCAAACTACCAGGCCTATGAAAAAAATTTCAAAGGGTTCGTGATTGAGATCGTGGATCTGGATGCCGATATCAGGGGGCATTTAAAGGAACTTGCGCATCGGCGGTTTATGGTTTTCCACCCCTCGTGGCGCTATTTTGCCGATGCCTATGACCTTGAGCAGATACCGGTTGAAAAAGAGGGCGATTCCCCCAAGCCGGCTGAACTGATTGGGCTGATCGAACAGGCCAGAACCCATCAGATAGATACCGTGTTTGTTCAGCCGCAGTTTTCAGACAAGAGCGCCCGCCTGATTGCAGGGGAGATCGGCGGAGATGTGGTGACGGCAGACCCGCTTGCGCCGGACTGGGCTGAAAATCTCAGGCACGTGGCCCGGGAGCTTGCAGCGGCATTGGGGGACAAAAATGAGTGACCCGGTTATCGAAATAGAAAATCTGAGTTTTTCCTACAACAAGAAAAACGTGCTGGCGGATATCAATATCAGCGTGAGCCGGGGAAAGTTTGTCGCCATGATCGGGCCCAACGGCGGCGGGAAAACCACGCTCCTCAAACTGATCATGGGGCTTCTCAGGCCGGACACCGGGACGGTCACCGTGATGGGGGAACGGCCTGAAAATGTCTCCCACCGCATGGGGTATGTTCCGCAAAAGGTGGATCTGAACTTCAGTTTTCCGATTACGGTTCTGGATCTTGTCCTGATGGGGAGACTGGGAAAAGAGAGGCGGTGGAAAAAGTTTTCACACACCAGCTATAAAAAAGCGCATGAGGTACTCGAAAAGATCGGCATGCTGGACTACAGGAATGTCAAAACAGCGGAACTGTCAGGCGGGCAGTATCAGCGGGTCCTGATCGCCAGGGCGCTTATCTCCGATCCGGAAATCATGCTGTTTGACGAGCCCACCGCCAGCATTGACACAAAAGGGCAGGTGGACTTCTATGATCTTCTGGCCGCCCTGGATGACCATATTACCATTATCGTGGTGAGCCATGACCTCCTGGTTATTTCGGAGTATGTCGATTCGGTGGCATGCGTCAACAAAAGACTTCACTATCATCAGCACGGTGTGGTCACAGAGGACATGCTCGAGACCATGTACAGCTGTTCAGTGGAAAGGGTCTGCCCCGTGAGCCTTGTTGCCCGGAAAAAACTGGCGCCGGATACAGCAGAGTCAACGACCACCCGCGAAGCGGGTGGCTTGGAATGTATGCATTCGCATCTCTACCGAGCCCGGCCGCAGGCCGGGAAAACAAAAACACGCAAGAGTTTCAATCGTTGACGGTTGTAACCGGGGGCATACCCCCCGGTTTTGAAACAACCAATAAAAGGAGCAATCCCATGCTGTCAGCATTTGAATATGAGTTTATGCAGAATGCGTTCGCCGCAGGGCTCCTGGCAAGTGTCATATGCGGCATCATGGGAACGGTGGTGGTGGTGAACCGCATCGTTTTTCTTTCGGGCGGCATCGCCCATGCCGCTTACGGCGGCATCGGCCTTTCCTTTTATTTCAACATCCCGGTTGTCCTCGGGACCTGCCTGTTTTCGATCGCCGCCGGCCTGCTGATGGCGTCGGTAACCAGCGGGAAAAAGCACAGGTCGGATGCGGCAATCGGTGTTATATGGGCCGTCGGCATGGCGGTGGGGATCATTTTAATCGATCTTGCCCCCGGCTACAATGTGGATCTTATGAGCTATCTTTTCGGCAGCATACTGACAGTGCCCCAATCCGATCTGATCCTCATGCTGTTTCTCGGTGCATTTCTGGTGATTTTTGTTGCCTATTTTTATAAAGATCTGCTCGCCCTGTCCTATGATGAGGAGTTTGCCAGGATCAGGGGGATTCCCGTCAAGGCCCTCTATTTCTTTCAGATCTGCCTGATTGCCGTCGCCATTGTAATGATTATCCAGGTGGTGGGCCTTATCCTTGTCATCGCTCTGTTAACCATTCCGCCTTTTATTGTGGAACGGTATACCAAATCCGTTTTTCAGATGATGATCGGGTCCACGGTGCTCTGTTTTATTTTTACCACACTGGGATTGTGGGCTTCCTACCGTTACGATCTCACATCGGGCGCTTCCATCATCATGGTGGCCGGCGTTTTTTTTTTCCTTTCCCAGGGGCTTGAACTGCTGTTAAAGAAAAGACATTCCGCATAAAACAGGCTTTTTGTCCATGTTTGCTGTTGACAGTTCCTACTGTGTGGTATACATGGGAAGTGTTTATGAACATTTTCGGTTTGAGGGATGGAAAGCGCAACGATCAAAAATATCAGGGCAAAGCTCGGTAAAACACAGAATGAAATCTCTGGGCTCCTTGGGGTGTCCATCAAGGCGGTGCACAGCTATGAGCAGGGCTGGCGGAAGATTCCGCACCATGTTCAGCGGATGCTTTACTTTTTTCTCTTTAAAAAGCTCGAGGGCCGGCCGGCGTATAAAAAATGCTGGGAGATCAACAACTGTTCCCTGGAAAAAAGAATCCGGTGTCCGGCATGGGAGTTTGATTGCGGCGATATATGCTGGTTCATAAACGGAACCGTCTGCAGCGGAAAGGCCCACAAAAACTGGAAAGAAAAGATAGCCGAATGCAAAGAGTGTGATGTGTTTAAATGGCTGTACAAAAGCGCTGTGACGGCAAACTGAATCTTCCCTTTGCGCTGTTGCCTGAGGCGCGGCAGCGTTGTCGGTCGGGTGACCCGATAACATTCATGGCCTGAGCGGCCGTAACAACAAATGATGATAAGTATGAGCTGTTAGCTGTTAGCTGTTAGCCGTTAGCTGTTAGCCGTTGGCTGTTAGCTGTTAGCTGTTAGCTGTTGGCTGTTAGCCGTTGGCCGTCAGTTAAATGCTGACAGCTTAGTGCTGTTAAAATACTGTCACATGATAGGGATGGGAAAATATGTGCGGAATTCACGGAATTGTATCCCCCCGCCTGTCCGGAGAGGAGATTGCACACCGGCTGGCTGCTATGGCCGAAACGCAGAAACACAGGGGGCCTGATGATCAGAGACATCATCTGTTTACCTCACAGGGTTCTTATGTCGGATTCGGTTTTGTCCGGCTTTCCATTCTGGATCTCGAGACCGGTATGCAGCCGCTCATATGCGATGCTGACGGGACCGCTATCATCTGTAACGGCCAGATATACAACTATCTGGAGCTTAAAAACGACGTTGCCGGCGAGCCTTTCACGTCAAAGGGCGATATCGAAGTGGCCCTTCATCTGTTCCGGAAATACGGTCTTGATTTTCTGCAGTTACTGAACGGCATGTATGCAGGGGCGATTTACGCAGAAAAACAGGGGACAATTTTTCTGTTCAGGGACCGGTTCGGCATCAAACCGCTGTACTATATGTGTCGGGACGATGCGTTTTACTTTGCCTCGGAAATTAAACCCCTGTTTGAAGGGGCCCGCGAAAGACCGGTGTTTAATTCCCGGGCCCTGGCCGCGTATTTCTCGTACCGGTACGTTCCCGGCGAGGAAACAATGTTTGAGGGCGTCAGGATGCTGCCGCCCGGCTCATTTCTGGCATACGATATCCGGACCGGCCGCTGCACCATCACCCGGTACTGGGAATACGGATTCAGAAGACCAGCTGAGACACTGACCCTTGATGAGGCGGCTGAACAGTTTTATGCCCTGTTTTCGGATGCCGTCAGGATAAGGCTCAGGGCGGATGTGGAAGTGGGCTCGCTTGTGAGCGGCGGGATTGATTCTTCTGCGGTGGCGGCGCTGGCCTCGGAAGCAAAGCCGGGCATCAAGCTCTTTACGATTTCTTTTAAAGAGGAGAAGTACAACGAACTCCCGCGGGTCCGGCAGTTTATAGATGCCAACAACCACCGGTTCCGGTCGGCCGAGTTTTATTCCCGGGTGTGCGGGATTGAGACCCTGGAATCCCTTGCGTCGATCGTGCGATCCGTGGAGGAGCCCATATCCCTGGGCACGGTGCTTCCCACCGACCGGGTGAGCCGGATGGCCGCCGAAAAGCTCAAGGTGGTGCTGACCGGCGAGGGCGCGGATGAAATTTTCGCAGGCTACAGAAAATTCCTCATCGAATCGGCCGCGGCCGGGTTTGACCGGCTACCGGAGGCGCAGCGGCACGAATTCCTTGCCGCCTATCCCGAGCTCGAAGGGTATATGGCGGTCAGGCAAAACGACCCGTTAAAGCGGTATATTCAAAGTGAACTGCTGTTTGACAGGGACGAAATCAGGGAGCTTACGGGCACGGACCCCGGGGATATCGCTTTCCCGCCGGACGCCAGGCCGCGTCTGAACGGGGACGAAGATCCGGTTAATGCGGCCATTGCCATGGAGTGCCGGGCCCGGCTTCCGGATTACGTGATCCTCAGACTGGACAAACTCTCCATGCGTCATTCCCTCGAAACCCGGACCCCTTTTCTCGATTTCCGACTGGCGGAGTTTGCCGCCACACTGCCGATAACGTTCAAAGTGGATGCCCGGCTTGGAAAGGAAAAGCGCATTTTGAGCCGGGCGTTCCAAAAATACGGCGTGCTTGACAGAGACACCGCGGAAAGGGTAAAGCAGCCGTTTACAATACCGCTTGCCGACTGGCTGGCAAGTCCGGAAAGACTGCCGGAACGGATAAAGGAGATTGTACTGGGGGACAGAGTAAAGCATCAGGGGATTTTAAATCCAGCCGTTCTGAAAAGGCACCTGACCCGGATTTCAGCCGGAAATACAGGGCCGGCGACACTGGTTTCAGCAGCCGACCGGGTGTTTTCAATCATTGTGTTTTCTCTCTGGTATGATGAATTTTTCTGATATCTGTTTTATCCGGTTTGGCGCCATATGACAGCGGACAAGACCGAAACCCCCGAATCGCTGATCGACAGGTATACGGGCCTGCTTTGGACCCATATCAGGGACCGCATGCCCGCCGGCCGACGAACGTTCGGATTTGAGTATGAGTTCATGCCGGAAAAAATCATTGATATGGCAAAGATGGAAAAGCTCTATCTCTTTCTGGAGACGATCGGCTATAAAAGGGAAAACGGGTCTTTCAAAAAAGAACAAAAGATGGAGATTACGTTTGAACCGGGCGGCCAGATCGAGTACCACAGCGTTCCCCTGCTGGCGGATGATGACCGCCTCTTTCACCTGATTCTGGCCGACATTCAGAAGACCAACCAGGCAATCGAGACGGCACTCGGTATCCGGTATATCCCGGTGGGCTATATCGCGGGCCGCGGCGAGGCTCCTCTCTGTCTGGCTTCCCGGCGGTATCTCGACCTTCACAGGCGGCTCGGGACGACCGGTTCAAGGGGAAGGGAAATGATGAAGGGGACCGCCTCCATTCATCTTCATGTGGTGATACGCAACATGGCTGAACTCGTTCCGCTGTTCCTTAAAATGCGGGACTATCTGGTCACCTCCGAACTTCTTTCCATGAAAAGAGAGCGGCGGCATATATGGAATAACACGGATCCGGTGCGGTGCGGCCTGCCGTTTAAAAAAATCGAGAGTCACACCCCGCCGGAAGCGCTGATCCGGGAATTTGTGAGGGTATCGGTGTATGCTGAGGAACTGGCCAGTGATCTCCCGTTTTATCAGTTGCCGAAGAAGGATTTTAACCGGTTCCTTATGCATCATACCACGGTTTTTACAGATATCCGCCTGAATGCCAAAGGCCCGACCCTCGAACTCAGGACACCCGAAAGTGTTGATACTGATACCTTTGAGCGAATGTGGAAATTTTTTACCGAACAGATGAGAGACGTCTGTGATTAGAATACCGTCTGCTGAGGGTACGTACGGGGTGCGACCTCTTTTGCTTTCAGCGGCGGCCGAATGGAAAAAACCTGTCTGGAAGGAGATGAGACGAATGGGAAAAATTGTCGTATACAGTACAGCCTCCTGCCCCTACTGCATGATGGCCAAAGAGCTGCTCGAAGACAAGGGCGCGTTTTTCGAGCCCGTTTTCATCGACCGGCATCCTGAATATGTCGATGAGATGGTCGAAAAGAGCGGCGGCAGGAAAACCGTGCCCCAGATTTTCATCGACGGGTATCATGTGGGCGGTTATGATGAACTGAAAGATCTCGATGACAAGGGAAAGCTCGAATCCCTGCTTTAGCTGTCCGTTCTCGGCTGCTGGTCGCTGCCGCCATTGATATGGCAGACATCCCTTGACAAAAAAGGTTTCTATGTATAGAAACGAGTGGTGTTTGAGCAGTAGAAATAAAACAGTCAAGCAAGGAGCGTATAATGCCAGTAAAAATTTTTCTGAACGAAGACGAAATTCCGAGACAATGGTACAATATGGCAGCGGATATGCCGGGAACGATGAATCCGCCGCTGGGTCAGGACGGCAGCCCGATCAGCCCCGATACCTTGTCGGCGGTATTTCCCGGCAACCTGATCGAGCAGGAGATGAGTACCGACAGATGGATCGACATACCCGAAGAGATTCTGGATCTTCTTTACAGGTGGCGGCCGTCTCCCCTTCACCGCGCGGTTCACCTGGAGAAGTTTTTGGAGACGCCGGCCAAAATTTTTTACAAAGATGAAAGCGTGTCGCCGGCCGGCAGTCACAAGCCCAATACGGCCGTGGCCCAGGCCTGGTACAATAAGGAATACGGTATCAAACGGCTGACCACCGAGACCGGGGCGGGCCAGTGGGGGTCGGCACTCTCTTATGCGTGCGCCCTTCTGGGACTTCAGTGCCGGGTGTTCATGGTGCGGATCAGTTTTGACCAGAAACCGTTCAGAAAAGTGATGATGCAGACATGGGGCGGTGAATGTGTTGCCAGCCCCAGCAGCGAGACCGCGATCGGGCGAGAGATCCTTTCGGAAAATCCCGACACCCCCGGCAGCCTCGGTATCGCCATCAGTGAAGCCATCGAGTCGGCCGTGGGGGACACCACCGGCCTGACCCGATACTCCCTCGGCAGCGTGCTGAACCATGTGATGCTCCACCAGACCATTATCGGGCTTGAAACCAAGAAACAGCTGAAAAAAGCGGGGATAAAAAAGGTGGACACGCTGATCGGCTGTGCCGGCGGGGGCAGCAATTTTGCCGGCCTGGCGTTCCCGTTTGTCTACGATAAAATTCACGGGGCGGATATCGAGATAATTCCGGTGGAACCGGCGTCGTGCCCGACACTCACCCGAACGCCATACGCATACGATTATGGTGACGTGGCCCGGATGACGCCGATGCTGCCCATGCATTCCCTGGGGCACAAGTTTATTCCCGCGCCCATACATGCAGGCGGACTCCGGTATCACGGCATGGCCCCGCTGGTATCCAAGGCAGTGGTTCACAAGCTGATGAACCCGCTGGCCATCGGGCAGCTGGAGTGTTACAGGGCGGCAATGGATTTTTCGCGAACCGAAGGCATGATCGTTGCCCCGGAAACCAGCCATGCGGTCGCGGCCGCCATCAGAAAGGCGCTCGAAGCCAGGGAGCGCAAAGAGGAGCGGGTGATCATCTTCAACCTGAGCGGACACGGCCTCATGGATCTCAGCGGGTACGAAAAGTATCTGGCCGGCGAACTTTCCGACGTGGATATTTCCCAGGCGGAGCTCGAGGCCAATATCGAAAACAGCACAAAAGACAATCCCGTGCCGGACATTTAGCCGGAGAGCGATCCCCGGCATCATGGGACCGCTTTTCCATGGCGGTCATGGAGAAGCAGTGTATAAAATTGTATGAAAAAAGGAACAGAGATGGACAGGCGCGATTTTTTAAAAAGAGCGGCGCTCTTTTCGGCGGGCGCGCTGGTATCGCCGCCGGTGTTTGACCTGACCGGAAGCGCTTTTGCCGCGGCACCGCCGGAGCCCGAAGTGATTGCCGCCCGGGGAAAGGATTATCCGGGACTTGTCCGGCGGGCCTTCCGGGCACTCGGCGGCATGGAGACGTTTGTCAGCCCTTCCGACAACGTGGTGATCAAACCCAATATCGGGTGGGACAGAACTGTTGAACAGGCGGCCAATACCCATCCCGAAGTTGTGAAAGCCGTCGCCCTCATGGTGCTCGAGGCCGGAGCCGGTTCCGTGACGGTGTTTGACCGGCCCTGCAATGAGGAGAGACGGTGTTACAACAACAGCGGCATAAAACCGGCAATTGACAGTATAAAGGACCGGCGTGTCTCCTGCG
Organism: uncultured Desulfobacterales bacterium; assembly: GCA_964478245.1. GTDB lineage: Bacteria > Desulfobacterota > Desulfobacteria > Desulfobacterales > Desulfobacteraceae > CAYZHB01. Next base: position 8,824 of record CAYZHB010000057.1, read on the forward strand.
TGTACATGGACAGCCGGAAATTCATCCCGGTGGATATCCGGAAAGGTGTTTCCCTTGAAAAATGGGCCTTCTACAGGGATGCCCTTGAAGCGGACTGCTATATCAATATACCGGTGGCCAAGCACCACGGCCTTGCCGGCCTCACACTGGGGATGAAAAATATTATGGGGATTCTGGGGGGACGTCGGGGCCGGATTCACTTTGACCTGGACCAGAATCTCGCCGATCTGAATACGGTGGTGAAACCGGATGTGACGGTTGTGGATGCCACGCGCATCCTGCTGCGCAACGGGCCCCAGGGAGGCAGCCTTTCCGATGTGCGTGTGACCGACACGGTGATTGCCTCGGCCGACCCGGTGGCGGCTGACGCTTATGCCACGACCCTATTCAACATGACTCCCGGCGAGGTGGGGGCGACAAAGGCGGCGTTTAAAATGGGGCTGGGCCGGATGGATCTGGACAAGTGCCGTATCCGGCAAATCACCTGATACCGTATGAATGTCCGTAAAACCACCAGACGGCTGAGGCAGCTTTCCCAGGTACTGTTCCTCCTTTTGTTTCTCTTTCTTTTCCGGAAGACCGACTATGCCGGGGAGGACACTATCCCCTATGCCGTGAATCTCTTTTTCAGATGGGATCCGCTGGTTGCCGCCTCGGTATGGCTGGCTGAAAAAGAGATTGTGACGCTTCTTCTGCCGTCGCTCTTTGTTGTCGGATTGACAGTGATTTTCGGCCGGGTGTTCTGCGGGTGGATCTGTCCCCTGGGCACCCTGCTCGATACGACCGGCCGGTTCGTTACCCCGGTGGTGCCGAGGCCGGTCCGGCTGCGGTATCTCAAATACATGATACTGGTCCTCCTCCTGGTGTCCGCTTTTCTGGGAATCCAGTGGATCGGTTTTGCAGATCCCTTTTCCATTCTGGTCAGGGGATTGGTTTTTGCGGTGGATCCGTTGTTGAACCTGGGGGTGTCCGCGTTTTTCGACTTTATCTATCTCGAGGGGCCTTCCTGGCTTTCCTCGTTCACGGAGCCGGTCTATTCGGTTTTAAAAACGTATCTTCTGCCGTACAAGCAATCCTACTTTTTCCTGGCCATGTTTTCATTTTTTTTTCTGCTTTTCATTTTTCTGCTCGAGTTTGCGGGCAAACGGTTCTGGTGCCGGAACCTGTGTCCCCTCGGCGCGCTTCTGGCACTGATTTCCCGCGTATCCTTTTTCAGGCGGTTTCCCCTCTCCGCCTGCAAAAAGTGCCGGGACTGCCGCACCGAATGTCCCATGGAGGCGTTTACCGATGATGACAGACTCATGATGGCGGAGTGCAGCCTCTGTATGGACTGCCTTGAATACTGCGGCCGATCCGTCACCCGCTTCCGGTTTTCCCTGCCGGACAACAGGGCCGGCATCGATTTCGGACGGCGCAGGGCGGTTACGGCCGGTATCGCCGGGGCCGCCTTGTGGGGTCTGGCCGGTATCGAACCGGTGACGGGGAAAACGAAAGCGGCTGTCATACGGCCGCCCGGCGCACTTCAGGAAAGAGATTTTCTCGCCGCCTGTGTCCGGTGCGGAGAGTGCATGAAGGTCTGTATCCAGAATGCCCTGCAGCCGTTGTTCCTCGAAAAGGGAGTCGATGCCATGTTTACACCGGTACTGGTGCCGAGACTGGGCTACTGCGAATTTAACTGCACGCTCTGCGGGCAGGTGTGTCCCACCGGGGCTATTTCGCGCCTGCCCCTTGAAGAGAAGCACACCTTTGTTGTCGGCAAAGCCTATATCGACAGGAACCGCTGCCTGCCTTACGCCCTCGACAAACCCTGCATTGTCTGCGAGGAGCATTGCCCGATTCCCGACAAGGCGATAAAATTCAATTCGGTGCAAAAAAATCTGCCCGGCGGAAAGAGCGCGACAGTAAAACAGCCCTATGTGGTGGAAAGGCTGTGCACCGGGTGCGGCATATGCGAATACATGTGCCCGGTCAACGGTCCGGCGGCAATCCGGGTGCTCGCCGGAAGTCTTCAGGGCTATGCAGGGATGTAGCGGTTCCAGAGCGGTGGTGGCCGGGGACATCTTCTCTATTTGTCAGGATTCAGTTCCAAAGAACAAGGCGGCAAAAAGAAGGCGTCAATCTGTTCCTCCTTTACCCCCGACCATTTTTTAACCACGTGGCCATGATGGAATCTCAAGTTATCCAAAATCAGAAAAACCTTTTTCCGGGAATCCTCGATCAATCGTTCCGTAAATTTAAATTCAATCCTTTCAAGACATGCCAGGGTTTTTTTACTTTCTCTGTTTTACAGGACGGTGTTTTAACACCGATTATTGTCCAGAAATCAGTAACATAGTCCCGCAGAAAATCAGAAACATCCAGGCGGCCATCCATTGCTCCGGAATAGGATGCATACATTTCTGACATATAGCGTGTATAACTGCTGATTACCTGTTGACGGGTGAAATAAGGAAGGTTTTCACTCTTTTGCAGCCAATCGTTGTAAGCCAAAGACAGCTGGTTGATTTTCCCGGGAACAATTGTGGTAAGCTTGCCGAAATCATTGTCATTATTGAACAGGATGCTGTTTACACTGTTTTTCTTAAAAAGAGCGCTGTAATAGTTATATCTGTAATATTCTCCCATATGGTCGTAACTGTCATCTGTACCGGTTAAGTGAAATTTGTAATTTTTGGCTTCCTCTCGGGTCAGAAGGCAGATACCGAAAAGCAGAAAATGTCCATCCTTCTTGACAAAATCTATACTTCGACCATTCGGAATTGTGAAATACAATATACCGTCAGGGGCCAGCATTTTACTGGCAGTTTCAATCAGCCATTCAGGGTTGGCCACATGCTCGATAACTTCCGTGCAGGTGATGACGTCAAAACTCCCAAGAGAAGCAGGATCAACGTCTTCAATGGATTTGTGTATAACAGTGACGTTCAATTTCTCTGAGTTAAGCTTGCTGTATTTAATCAGCTGTTCACCAATCTCTATACCGACGGACTTTGCACCGTTGGAGGCGAAAACTTTTAATATGCCGCCATAGCCGCAACCAATATCGAGATGGCGGGAAATTTTCCCCTGTTTAAATCGAGAAACCTGTGTAAAAACAGTGCGGGCCCTCTGATTAGTTGAAAGAGTGTAGCGGGTATAGAATTTCTGGGACTCGGAAAGTTTTGCCAGCCAATTTTCAGCATTTTCCTTCTTGTTGACCTTATCAAAGTTGACCTTAAGATACTCTTCTATAAATCCTTCAGATATTTCGAATTTTTCTGCAAGTTGTTTTACCAGAAGATTCATGGATTTTTTCCCGTGTTTATTGTAAGCAAGGCTTTTTCATTTGGCTTGGTTGGTTGTCTTCAAGCCGGGGGGGCTGCGTCCCCGGCTACAACCGTCACCCTTTGAAACACTTGTGTGTTTTGCAGCGTATGCATTTGCATCTCTTCGAGCCCGGGTTTTGATCGGAATTCCAAGTCACCCGCTTTGCGGGCGGTCTTATACTTTTGAACTTGTTTGTCCCGGTTCAAAATTCTCATAAAGGCTGGATGCATTAGTATAAGATTACAATGGTATAAGCCTTCCGTCAAATCAAAAAAATGGATTTCCCGTGGCGGTCACGAACGGAATATAGACCGGGAGCTGCTTTAAAAAGGGATAAGCCGGGGATTCCCGGCCATGGATAGATGATTAGCACTTGACAAAACATGTTTTTTGGCCTTATGATTTAATTTGATCCCTTCGAAAACAGGGAGGAATACCCCATGGAGGAGAAACACAACAAAAGCGATGTGAACAGTCGCATAATCCGGGTCAAGCTTGTGGACGGCACCGAGATAAACGGACAGGTGAATATCAACCGGGATCCCGGTTACGACCGATTGAGCGATCTGTTGGGAAGCGTTCACGAAAATTTTCTGATTTTATACAACACCACCATGTATTACAGGGATGGTCTTGATAATCCGGTCAAATGCAAAACCATCTTCATCAACAAAAACCATATTGTATATGCCAGACCGGATGACACCCAGCCGTAGAAACGGGGCGTTGCCGGTCTCTATGCAACCGGTTTTCGTTTGTGAAGACGTGTTGTAAAATCGCCGGCACCCGACCTCAGACAAATTTGGCCTTCCACTTCTTCATTTTTTCCGCCGGCCATGCCGTGCAGAAGGCGGGCCTGCCTTTCATGACCATCTGAATACAGGCATCCCCGCAGTCCGGGCTGCAGTGGATGATATCGTCCTCCCGTCCGTGGTATACTTTTCGGGGCCATTCCGGATCGGCCCAGAGCACCCGCGCGAGCCCGACGAGGTCGGTTTTGCCATCGGCGATGGCCTCATCGGCAAAACTGCCGGTCGCCATGCGGCCGGCGGCAATCACCGGCACAGTTACTTCCGAACGGATCTGGGCGGCAAGATCAAGCATGTAGCCTTTCTCCCGGCTGTTTTCAACAACTTCCGGCCGGCTGAAGGATTCATAGGTGCCGCCCATCACCGAAATGTAGGCAATGTCCTCGTGGGCCAGTCTTTTGGCAAACTGGCGGGATTCGTCCGGTTTCAGGCCGTCAGGGAGCCATTCGTCAGCCATGAACCGGTATCCCGCCGGGAAATCCCCGACTTTCTCCCTGACCCGGTCCAAAACTGCCAGGGGAAATCGCTGGCGGTTTTCCAGGGTGCCGCCGTAGTCATCCGTCCGCCTGTTGGTCCGCGGCGAGAGAAACTGCGCCATCAGGTAACCGGTCCCCCCGTGCAGTTCCACCATATCGAAGCCGGCGGTTTTAGCCCTGAGTGCGGCATCGGCATATTCCACCGCTATCTGTTCAATCTCCTGCCGCTCCAGCGCCCTGGGCAGCCGGCCGAAGGTTTCCACCGCAGACGGGGCGACGGGTTCACTCGCCGCACCGGCGAACCGGCCGGCATGGTTGATCTGCAGGCAGGCAAGCGCCCCTTCTTCTTTAATTGCCGCTGCCAGTTTTTTCAAACCGTCCAGATTGTCGTCGGTATCGGCGCGAAGGGTGCGGCCGGTCCCGTTTCCTTCGGGATGGTCCACTGTCGCGTTCTCCACCACTACCATGGCCACCCCGCTGGCGGCCATGAGCCGGTAATGGTCCAGCAGCATGTCGCTTACGGTACCGCCTTCGCCGGCGTATCCCAGGTATAGCGGCGCCATGGTGATACGGTTCTTCAGGGTCAGTCCTTTGATGGTGATTTCGGAAAAAAGATGGGTGTGCATTGGGTTGTCCTCCTATCTGTATAAAACAATTATACTTGCCGCAACTCTCATGTCAAGCGGAGGGAACTTCTGACAGGCACGGGCGGGATACCGTCTTTATTCTTTATACAGATCGGGATAGAGCTCTGCCGCACAATGAGGACATAGCCCGTGACTGAACTCGGCGTCGGAATGGTCCCGTATATAAGATTCAATTTGATTCCAGTAACCGCTGTCATCCCGGATTTTCTTACAGGAGGAGCAAATCGGAAGCAGACCTCTCAAGGTTCTGACCTTGCTTAGGGCATCTTTCAGTTCGACAATCAACACATCTTTTTCATTCTGAGTTTTTTTACGCTCTTCAATTTCTGTTTTGATCTTGTCATGGGCAGTTTGAATTTCCTGTTTCTGTGCCTGTAATCGTTTCCTGAGAGTTGAAATGAATCCGCCGTAAAAAGCAAACCATGTCAGTAGAATCCCGTAAAAAACAAAAAGAAACAGCTCGTACTCAAGTCTGAATCCGGAACGATTGTGAATGTATTCCAGGAAAAGTACTGCAGCGTAAAATGTCAGAATGCAGGCTTCTACAAAAAAAAACTGCCTGCGGGTCAAAACCAGCATACCAAAGCTGAAGGACGGCAGGTAAAACATCAATACAATCGGACGTGCCCCAGGCAGAGAATATAGAATTATGAGCCCCCACAGTGAAGAAAACAGAATCTGTTCCCGGGTCAAAGACGGCTCGGGAAAACGTAAGTTCATACCTGTGCGAAACAGCAAATAAAATATCGCATTCCCCGTAACCGCAGTTCCTATCAGAATCATCCAGCAGGTGCTGTTCATCTTGTCGATTCCCAGAATGGTAACCAGAGCAGCAACCAGGATTACAAATGCGTAGGTCCCCAGGGCCATAATGAATCGTTTTAAACGAAGTGATTGCTGGTCTCTTGTTCGTTGCGTTTCCGAGCACGCCAATCGAGGCGTTTTGGTCTCAGCCGTATCGCACTGGTTGTGATTTGAATTTGTCATAAGTATTCCCTTTTGATTCATGCCGCAGGGCTGTCCCCTGAGGGATTTTTTTGGGGAATAGTCCCTTTTTCCCGCATGTGACTGAACCAGGTTTTGAGAACCGCATGGAGCAGCGTGGCAAGCGGAATGGCGAAGAAAACCCCCCACATGCCCCAGAGTCCGCCGAACACCAACAGTGCCACGATAATGGCCACAGGATGGAGATTTACCACCTCGGACAGCAGCAGGGGTGAAAGCAGATTTCCGTCCAGCGCCTGGAGGATGGCGTATGCCCCCAGCACCCAGGCGAGTTCCGAAGAGACTCCCCATTGAAAGAAAGCCACGAGCCCCACCGGAATGGTCATGACCGCGGCCCCGATGTAGGGGGCCAGAACGGACAAGCCCACGGCAAGAGAGATCAGCAGGGAAAACTTCAGGCCGAGCAGGGTAAAGGTCACATGGCTTGCCACCCAGACAATGGCGATTTCCCATATTTTACCCCGCACATAATTGCTGATCTGCTGGTTGACCTCTCCCCACACTTCAGTGGCAAGCCGGGTGTCTTTGGGTAGAAAGGCTTTTATCCAGTTCAGGATCGTTGTTTTGTCCTTTAAAAAGAAAAACACCATCAGGGGGACGAGGATGAGATATAGCACAACGGAAATCAGGCTGCGAACCGAAGCGATGGAAAGGGACAGGAGATTCTGGCCCATCTTCATGAGTTCGGTCTTTAAGACTTCCACAAACTGAACAATCTGGGTTTGGGAGATGATCTCGGGGTATCGTTCCGGCAGCCGCAGCAGTTCTTCCTGACCGTTGGCGATCAGGCCGGGCATCTCCTGAACCAGCTGGGCTGCCTGCCTGGAAAGTATGGGCAGAAAAACCGCTATCAAAAGCAGCAGAACGGCCACAAAAAGGAGGAAGGCCACTATCATGGCGAATTTCCTGGATATCTTCATTCGAACGAGCCGGGATATGAGCCCTTCCAGGAGATAGGCAATAATGATAGCGGCAAATACCGGGGCGAGTATATGACCCATGGTGACAATCAGCAGAAATCCCAGGAGAATCAGGGCGAAAAGACTGATAATCTGGGGATCTGAAAGGTATTGCCTGCACCATTTTTTTATCGCCTGTACCATGTCTCCCACCAATTCATTTTTTACTTTTTTTTATACCTGATTCGGAAAGGTTTGTCCAGACATCCGGCATTCGGGCAAATTGGAACGCCTTGAGAGCCACCTTCTTCTGAAACACAGCGGAAATCAGAAATCGAAACGGGGGCTTGATGGCGGAAGTGCATGGGAATCGAAACCATGCCCGAACTCTGAAATCCTTGACAGGCAATGGTTTTCAAACCCAATTTTTGTTTTGGGCATGTTTGGGGAATGAAATCACTTTTCAGCCTTCTTTTTTTCCAGATCAAAAACATTTCGGGTCATCAGCTCTTTCTTTCTTTTGACCTCCGTTTTTGCATACCGCCTGACCGATTCGATCCGGGCGTGATCCGTTATGATCTGCAGCTCGGACTCGGACAGTCCTTTTTCATTGACATACTGGCTGCACGAGCTGTGCTTTAATCCGGAATACATGTCAATACTCTCTCCGGTCTTTTCGCATGCCTTCCGCCAGATCCGGTTTAACACCTCATTGGTGTAACGTTTGCTCCTCGACAAACGACGGGTTGTCACATTTAAACTGTCCGGCAGATTAAAAGAGATGATTAACGGGAATAGAAAGTGACTGCGCGGCGGGTCCGCCTGACTGTCGGTAACATCATTCTATTGCAGACTTGTCGATAATTCTGAAGCTGTGTATTGTTTTCTTCTCTCCGGTTTCCGGGATTTTGATCTGTATTGTCACCTTATCTTCAATAAAATTGATTAATTGGCCGATCTGATATTGCTTTGCCTTGCCCGGATCTCTCTTGTCCGGTTGAAAATTCATTACCCGGCTACCCGATTATGCCCCTGCCGGCATATGACCTGTATTTTTTTTTACCGGGAGAATTCGTTGTTCAATATCGGGACCAATTTTGCGCTTCATTATTCGCAGATCATATTCACACTGAAGGTTTAACCAGAACTGAGCCTCGACTCCGAAATAACGTTCCAACCTGAGCGCAGTGTCTGCGGTTATGGCCCTTTTGCCGTTAACAATCTCACTTATTCTATTCGGAGGAACAGCGAGATCACGTGATAACTGATTCATACTGATCTTCATTGGTGCCATAAAATCTTCACGCAAAACTTCACCGGGCGTAATGGGGTCAAGAAAATTTTTGTTACTCATCTTTTCACCTCAATGATAATCGATAATAGCGACGTTAAAGGCATTACCATCATGCCATTCAAAGCAGACCCGCCCCGGAAGCGTTTCACCCGGTTGTCGTTAAAGAGCTTTTCAGTATCTTTACAAGCAAATGACTTTATCATATGCTAAAAGTATTATGCAATACATAATATGTCAAGCAAAATTTTTTGGGCAAACAGTTGCAATAAGTGAAAAATTTTCCATTTAAAATATGATGATGCCATCCGGGAAATTTGCGCACCTCATACTGATCCATGCCAAGTTCTCTGTTCTGGCCTCTTCAAAACATTGCTCTATGGCCCGTCGGAGTCCGCTGAGCCACACCAGAGTTTTTAATCTTATGCGGCTTGAAGCGTTTGAAACATGAAATGAATATCGAGGATCCGCACCGAGGGTCCGCCTGATCAACAGCCAAACCGGTTTTTCCGGAAGCCCTTTTTTGGAAAGTACGACGCGGCGTTTTGTAAATTCATATTCGATAGGACCTTTGGTTCCTTCTGAAACTTTTCGCCGATACCAAAACGTATTGTGCATTTTTTTGGCAATGTTTTTAAATGAAACCGGCTTTTTGGATTCATCAGAAAGAATTCTCCTGGTCCGTTTTTTTCCCTTATATGAAAAGGTTTTCTCAATGACAACAGGCTGCTTTAACCAGCATAAAGTGTCTTCCGTCATCTGTACCATGTATGTAACATCTATCAGTGAATCTGCAGCCTCTATAAATTCCGGGCTTTTGCCATAAATGG
>CAYZHB010000058.1:0-17720 GCA_964478245.1 uncultured Desulfobacterales bacterium
TCCCGACGTATACGACCGGTTCAGCCTGGACAACTTCCCCAAGTGTTATGAGGAATTTGCACAGATGCTTGACTGGTACAAGTACTGGGATGAAGTGCTGGACACGAGCGACCCTCCGTGCTTTAAATGGTTCAAGGGCGGCAAACTCAATGCCAGCCACAACTGCATCGACCGCCATCTGGCCGAGAACAAAAACAAGACCGCCCTGCACTTTGTGCCTGAGCCTGAAGAAGAGAGGATTCAACACATCACATACCAGGAGCTGTATGTCCGGGTGAACGAGTTTGCCGCCCTGCTCAGGGACACGGCCAAACTCAAGCGGGGCGACCGGGTCACCATCCATCTGCCCATGACCGCGGAACTTCCCATCACCATGCTGGCGTGCGCCCGGCTCGGTGTCATCCACTCAGTGGTGTTCGGCGGTTTCTCCCCAAGCGCCAGCGCGGACAGGATCGTGGATTCCGGAAGCCGGGTGCTCATTGTAATGGACGGCTACTGGCGCGGCGGCAATCTCATCGACCACAAGCCCGCGGCCGACGAGGCGGTCAAAATGGCAGCGGAACAGGGCCAGACCGTTGACACCGTCCTGGTATGGCAGCGGTATCCGGGCAAATACTCGTCCGAAACCCCCATGGTCGAAGGCCGGGACTACTTCGTGAACGATGAAGTGAAAAAATATGCCGGCCGCCGCATCGAACCGGAACAAATGCTGTCCGAAGAGCCCCTGTTTCTCATGTATACCAGCGGGACAACCGGAAAGCCCAAGGGATGCCAGCACTCAACCGGCGGATACATGGCCTACGTAACCGCCATGTCCAAATGGATCCAGGACATCCAGCCCAGGGATGTCTACTGGTGCATGGCGGATATCGGCTGGATCACCGGTCATTCCTTCATTGTCTACGGCCCGCTCGCCTTGTGCGCGTCCAGCGTGGTGTACGAAGGGGTGCCCACCTATCCCGATCCGGGCAGATCATGGCGGATCGCCCAGGAGCTCGATGTCAACATCTTCCATACGGCCCCCACGGCCATCCGGGCGTTGAGAAAAGTCGGGCCCGACGAGCCGGCCAAGTACACCTACCACTTCAAACACATGACCACCGTGGGCGAGCCCATTGAACCCGAGGTATGGAAATGGTACGAGTCGGCGGTCGGCAAAGGCGAGGCGATTATTGTGGACACCTGGTGGCAGACGGAAACCGGCGGATTCCTCTGCAGCACCACGCCGGCCATAAAACCGATGAAACCGGGCAGTGCCGGTCCCGGCGTACCGGGCATCCACCCCATTATCTACGATGAGGAAGGAAACGAGATAACCGAACCGGGCATCGCCGGGAACATATGCATACAGAACCCCTGGCCGGGCCTGATGCAGACCATCTGGGGAGACCACGACCGGTTCGTGGACACCTACTTTGCCCGGTACTGCAAGGACAAGAACAGCACGGACTGGCGTGACTGGCCTTATCTCGCCGGAGATGCGGCCATGATGGCCGAAGACGGGTACTACCGGATCCTGGGACGGATCGATGATGTGATCAACGTGTCAGGTCACCGGCTCGGCACCAAAGAGATCGAATCGGCGGCTCTCGTGGTCGAGGAAGTGGCCGAAGCCGCGGTTGTGCCGGTTGCCCACGACATCAAGGGCAAGGAGCCCGATCTGTATGTCTCTTTGAAACCGGGATTTGAACCGTCCGAAGAGATCGCCCGGAAAATCTCCCAGGCGGTCATCGACCAGATCGGTAAAATCGCGAGACCGAGAAAAGTATGGCTGGTGCCCGACATGCCCAAGACCCGTTCCGGCAAGATCATGCGGCGGGTACTCGGCGCGCTTTCAAACAAAGGCGATGTCGGAGATGTCATGACACTTGCCAATCCCGATGTTGTGGAAACGATCAAGGAGATGGTCCGGAAAGACTAAACGTCAACCGCTGTTACATTGCTGATTATTTGCAGGAGGATGGGATATGACAAACCTGTACGACAAGATATACGAGGAATCGATCAACAAGCCGGAAGAGTTCTGGGGCAGAGTTGCAGAGGATGTCCACTGGTACAAAAAATGGGACAAGGTACTCGATGATTCCAACAAGCCGTTTTACCGGTGGTTTACAGGCGGCGAGCTCAACACGTGCCACAATGCGCTCGATCTCCATATCGACAACGGCATGGGCGACAATACCGCCCTGATATACGACAGCCCCGTATCGGATACAAAGAAAACCTATACCTTTTCCGAACTCAGGGATGAAACAGCCCGGTTTGCCGGCGCGCTCGCCAAACGAAATGTGGGAAAAGGGGACCGGGTCATCATCTACATGCCGATGATCCCGGAAGCGGTGATTGCCATGCTGGCCTGCGCCCGCCTCGGTGCCGTTCATTCGGTCGTATTCGGCGGTTTTGCCGCAAACGAGCTTGCCACCCGGATCAATGATGCCAAGCCGAAAGTCATCGTCTCGGCCTCATGCGGTATTGAAGTAAAAAGAATCATTCCGTACAAACCGCTTCTGGACGAAGCGATTGAAATAGCAGAATTCAAGCCCGAATCCTGCATCATATTTCAGCGTCCCATGGCAAAGGCGGAACTGAAAGACGGGCGGGACTACGACTGGAACGACGTCATGGCGGAGGCCGCTCCCCATGACTGCGTTCCGGTCAAGGCAACGGACCCGCTCTACATTCTTTATACATCCGGTACCACCGGCCAGCCCAAAGGGGTTGTCCGGGACAACGGCGGGCATGTGGTGGCGCTCAAGTGGACCATGAACGCCATATACGGAGTGGACAAGGGGGATGTTTACTGGGCCGCATCCGACATCGGATGGGTGGTGGGTCATTCCTATATCGTTTACGCCCCGCTTTTCAAGGGCTGCACAACGATACTGTACGAAGGCAAACCGGTGGGCACCCCGGATGCAGGGGCTTTCTGGCGCGTTATTTCCGAACACAAGGTCAAAGCCATGTTCACCGCGCCCACCGCCTTCAGGGCTATCAAGCAGCAGGACCCCGGCGCCACGATGATGACGGACTATGACCTGTCCGATTTCAAGTATCTGTTTCTTGCCGGGGAGCGCCTCGATCCGGATACGCTTCACTGGGCTGAAAACAGCCTTAAAATACCGGTCATCGACCACTGGTGGCAGACCGAAACCGGCTGGGCCATCGCTGCCAACTGCATAGGCATCCACCAGTTCGAAGTCAAACCGGGATCGCCCACAAAAGCGGCGCCCGGCTGGAATCTTCAGGTGGTGGATGAAAACGTGACCCCGGTCAAGCGGGGGGAAATCGGGGCGATTGTGGTCGAACTGCCGTTGCCGCCGGGGACCCTCCCCACCCTCTGGCAGAATGACGAACGGTTTGTGGAGTCCTACCTGGAAGAATTCCCGGGATACTACAAAACGGCGGATGCCGGTTACATTGACGAGGATGATTATGTCTTTGTGATGACCCGTACCGACGACATCATCAATGTGGCCGGACACCGGTTGTCCACCGGCGCCATGGAGGAAGTGATCGCCGAGCATCCCGATGTGGCCGAGTGTGCCGTAATGGGAGTGGAAGATCAGCTCAAAGGGCAGGTGCCGGTCGGCCTGGTTGTACTGAACGCCGGCGTGTCAAAGGACGAGGACAGCATCATAAAAGAGGTGGTCCAGATGGTCAGAGACAAGATCGGGCCTGTGGCGGCCTTTAAGACGGCAACGGTGGTCAAGCGGCTGCCGAAGACCCGGTCCGGAAAGGTGCTCAGAGGCACCATGCGGGCCATAGCGGACAAAAAGGAATACAAGACACCCGCTACCATTGACGACCCCGCGACACTAGAAGAGATTGCAGATTCCCTGAGCCATATCGGCTACGGGAAAAAGGCGTGAGGATCTTCTGTCTCGGCGGGTGTAAGGGAAAAAATGATGATGCCGTTAAGTCATGATTTTAATATTAACCGGTTTCAAAAAACAGGAAAGGGGGTGGTGACCAAGCCAGCGTTTCAAGCATTAAACAGACAATCCTTTTGTTGATTGTCTTATCCGCTAATCTGAAACACGACACAGGAGGAAAAACACTATGGATCCAAGAACCTGGGTTTATATCTTTTTGGGATTATACATCATTTACTGTTTCTGGTGGGGGTTGCGTGGTTACTTCACGGAAAAGACCTCTTCCGGATATTCCATCGGCGGACGTTCAATCCCGTTTATCGCCTTTCTCATGGCAGCGACGGCTGCCTCGTTTTCAGGGTGGACCACCGTGGGCCACCCGGGCCTGATCTGGCGTGACGGTCTGGCGTATGCGTTTGCATCATTTTACGTACTCACCATTCCCATCACCGGTACCTTTTTTGCCAAACGCAACTGGCTGATGGGCAAACGGTACGGGTTCGTCACCCCGGGGGACATGTTCGCCTACTACTACAACAACGAAACCATCAGGTGGCTCACCGTTCTGGCCGCAGTTCTCTACTCCATGTTTTACTCGGGTCTCCAGCTCATTGCCGCGGCCAAGCTTTTCAATATCGTGGCCGGCGTTCCCTATACCGCCGGGCTGCTCTTCATGGCGGCCATCGTGTGGTTCTACGTGGTAACCGGGGGTCTCAAGGCCAGCACATGGGTCGGGGTGATCCAGTTCATTCTCCTCGTACTCTCCATCATGCTGCTCGGTTACTTCACCATCACCACCGACGCCCTCGGCGGCTGGAACGAATTCAGCACTCAGGTGGCGGCACTGGAAAGCAAATATATCCAAGTGCCCAGCCTGATCCACTTCGGGCTCGGTACGGGCGGCTGGACTGCCGTGATGATTCTCACCTACATGTTCGCCCTCATGGGCATCCAGTCCTCACCCGCCTTCACCCTGTGGAACTTCGGTCTGAAATCGCCGAAACCGCTGGCCTGGCAGCAGGTGTTCATGTCGACTTTCGTAGTCGGTGTGGCCCTTTTCTTTTTTACCGCCTTCCAGGGGATGGGCGCCAGAATCCTCCAGGGGATGGGCGAAATCGCCCCGCAGGTGGACGGTGACGTGGTTCCCATGCTGATGAACTATGTACTGCCCGGACCCGTGATGGCCATCGTGTTCCTTGGTATCATCGCGGCCATTCACTCCACGGCCGCCCCTTACATCGGCACGGGCGGAACAATCGTGCTCCGGGATATCTACTGGCGGTACGTCAAGAAACAGGAAGCCGGCCATGCCGAACAGATCTGGGCCAACCGCGTCTTTGTCACGGTCATCACGCTGCTGGCGGTTGTGGTGAGCCTGACATCACCGGGCGCCATCGTTATGATCGGCGGATTTGCCACCGCGTTCGGGTTTATCATGTACCTGTGCCTCCTGGGCGTTCACTACGGGTTCAGGTATCCCGGTGTCGGTGTGGCGCTGGGCCTTGTGGGCGCGATTATCGCCTGCTTTATCACCTACTTCTTCTACAAATACCCGCTCTCCATGCACACCGCGTTCTGGGGACTCTTCACCGGGCTCGTTGTCGCCTACCTCTGCCGCGGACTGGGTGTCAAAGACAGTGAGGAGACGGTCAAGCGGCAGGAAGAGATGAGAAACTGGATCAACGACATCGACGGGCCGACCGAAAAGGGTCAGAAATGGCGGAATGCCATGAAGGTCCTGGTGCCGCTCTGGTACCTGTTTGCCATCGGTCCGCTGTGTATCCTCGGCAACTCGGCGTTCTCTTTCGCCGGTTTCGGTCCCCTCTGGTCATGGCAGATCGTGTGGTGGATGATCGGTATCGTCATGATGTGGGCGCTCTGCTTCAAAGCGGAAATGTCGACCACTTCCGAAGAGCAGATCCGGCGCGCGGATGAAGAGGAGAACATCGTTGTCAAGGAGGTATAGCAGCGGTCCAATTTTATGAAACCACGTAACACAGCGAGGTGATACAAATGGCAACAGAAGACATATGGTTAATCATTGTGCTTGTCTTCAGCATCCTTTTCACAGCCTCATTCGGCTGGGGACTCTGGGGATAACTGAAGAACTGACATAACATTTCTCTGCGCCGCATCCGTCTGATGCGGCGCAGACCCTTTTTTTTACGATTTTTCAGACAACGCTTCCGCATGAAAGAGAAAAACAGATTCTGGCGGTTTGCCCTGTTCGCCTCCCTGCTGACAGTCATGCTTGTCGGCGCTCTCTTCCTCACCTTATGGCAGCAGCTGAGTGACCTGCAGGCCCAAGTCGTCCTGACGGTTCTTGAACAGTACTTCGGCTATCTTTTCATGGCCTTTTTTCTTGTTTTCATCGCGCTGCTTTTCGGCCTTGACGCCATATTCCATGTGTACATTCTCCCCCTGAAACGGATCGTCGACGGCACCACCCTTATCTTCACCTCCAACCCCTCGTATCGGATCAAGCCCGAAGGAGGGGACGACACGGTGAACCTCGCCGAAGCCATCAACAGCGCCGCCGACAAGTATGAAACCCTGAGCCGCGATGTCACCCAACAGATACACGCCGCCAGAAAAGAGATCGAAAAAGAGAAAAACATACTGGCCGCCATCATGGCGGAACTGCCCGAAGGGGTTCTCATATGCAACAAAAACGGCCGGATCATCCTGTTCAACCGGGAGGCGAGAAACATTTTTTCCGGCAACACCACAACCGAAAACAGCGATGCAGATGGTTCGGAGATGTTTGTGGGACTCGGCCGGTCGATCTTCAACCTCATCGACAAGGAAACGCTGACCCACGCCATTGACGAGATCGAAACACGGCTCAGAGAAAAAAACGCGGCAAGTATCGCCTCCTATTTTATCGCACCGGTGGGAGAAAAAACGTTTTTCAGGTTCGAAACCGTACCGGTGCTGGACAGGGAAAAGGAAATGACCGGGTTCATCCTGATCTTCACCAACATTACACAGGAGATCACAAAATACAAAAAAATCAGTGAAAAACTCAAACTGTTCACCGGCTGTCTTCAATCACCGGCGCTCAAAGAGCAGCTCAGGGAAATTACCAGTGACATTCTCCGGAGTATCACCGCCCAGCGGCAGTTCATCAACCTTCAGACGAAGGAAGTGGTCTCCACCATACAGAAACGGAGCGGGCATAGGCTGGGAATCCGGATCAATGTCGAAGAGACGCTTATGAACCGGGTCATATTTGTGGACACCTACTCCTTTATCGCTTCTTTTCTGTTCATGATTCAGAACGTCAGTGCCGCCACCGGAGAAGACGAGTTCGATCTGAAACTTTTATCCGACGGAGAGGACCTGATGGTCACCCTCCAATGGGAAGCCGGAGAGATCAGCGAAGACCAGTTTAAAAACTGGCTTCACTGTGACGTCGCCACCAGCGGCATGCGTCTCCCGTTTACTCTCCAGGACATCATCAGGCAGCATAACGCCGGTATCCAGCTTGTCACCCAACGGGGGGAAACCGCAAGCCGGGCGATAACAATCCGCATCAGGACCCAATCGGACCATCCCGGGACCTTTATCAGGAAATCCCCTGTTGTAACGGAAAGCCGGCCTGAATTCTACGACTTTGATCTTTTTGACATGGGCAAAGAGGAAATCCGGCTCTCAGGAACAAGCCTGGAGACAATTACGTACACGGCATTTGATACGGAAACCACCGGACTGAACCCGGACCAGGGGGATGAGATCATCTCCATCGGGGCTGTCCGAATTGTCAACAACAAGATCCAATACGCTGAGACCTTTGAAAGACTTATTGACCCCGGAATGGAAGTGCCGTATGATTCTTACAGAATACACGGCATTTCCACTGAAATGGTGAAGGGAAAACCGCCCATAGAAAAAGTGCTGCCCGAATTTAAAAAATTTGCCGAAGACACGGTGCTGGTCGGCCACAACCTTGCGTTTGACATGAAGATGCTGAAACTCAAGGAAAAACAAACCCGTATCACGTTTGACAACCCGATCCTTGACACGCTTCTTTTATCCGCCAGCCTCCATGCCGTAAACAAGCGGCACAATCTGGAAGACATTGCCAACCGCCTGGGTGTCAACATTATGGGACGGCACTCGGCACTGGGAGACGCTATTGCGGCAGCCGAAATATTTTTAAAGCTGATCCCGCTTCTGAACAAAAAAGGCATTGTTACGTTAAAGGATGCAATAGCGGCATCAAAGAATTCCTACTATGCAAGGCTCAAATATTAACCGCTCAGCCACAGGATAACACATGGAACAAAAAGATCTCCAGGCCATATCCAAGCTTCCGCCTTTCTCTTTCATATCCGCGGAAAAAATGGAAGAATTGTTTCCCCATTTTTCAACCGAATCCCATGAAAAGGAAAAAATTCTGTTTGTACAGGAAACATCGCAGGTGGAAGGATTGTATATTATTCATAAAGGCGCTGCTGAACGATATTTTGAACACAAGCAGGACAAGATACTCAAAGGCGTGCTTTCAGAATGGGATTACTACGGGGGCATCTCCATCCTGGTGAATGACGGGGTCGCGGTGAGGACCCTCAAACTCATCGAAGACACGGATTTTTTTGTTTTAAACAAGACCCGATTCCTTGAACTGTGTGCCCAGTTCCAGAGCTTCAAAGAGTACTTCACCAACGCTTTCGGCAGGCAGATGCTGGACAAGGCCTATGCAGGGATCATCGCCAGGCAGATAAAAACCAAAGAGAACGCCCTGCACTTCTTCAACCAGCCCGTCGCTTCCATACACGGCCCGAACCTGGTCACCTGTCCTTATCAGACTTCCATAAAAGAGGCCGCCCGGAAGATGGCCAAAGCCGATATCAGCTCCATTTTCATAAAAGACGAAAAGGGAAAAATCTCCGGCATTGTGACCGACAGTGATTTCAAAAAAAGAGCCGTGGCCGCCGGTGTGGACACCTCACGGCCGGCAAGAGAGATCATGTCCACTCCGCTGGTATCGCTTCCCGCGGATGCCCAGGTATTTGAAGCCTTTCTCATGATGCTCGAGGAAGATATCAATCACCTGGCCGTTGCCAACAAGGAGGGGGAAACCACGGGGGTTCTGACAGACAAGGACCTCATGGCCAAGCAGGGCCAGTCCATCTATTTTCTGATAAAAGAGATAAGAACAGCCGACACCGTTGAAACCCTTGCCGATATCCATAAAAGACTGCCCCGTATCCTGCTCGGCCCCATCAAAAACGGGATGAAACCGGAAAATCTGACCCGGCTTATCACCACATTTGCCGATTCCATACTCAACAAGATCATCGAATTTGCCATCGAGAAAGTGGGCACGCCGCCGTGCGATTTTGTCTTTATCGTGATGGGAAGCGAGGGCCGGCGGGAACAAACCCTCAAGACCGACCAGGACAACGCCATCATATTCGAAGATATCGAGGACAAGGCGCGGCAGAAGGAAGTCCAGGCCTTTTTCCTGGAGCTGGCCGACTGCATATGCACCTGGCTTGACCAGGCAGGATACGATTTCTGCGACGGGGACAATATGGCCAAAAACCCCAAATGGTGCCAGCCGCTGTCTGTCTGGAAAAACTACTTCTTCGACTGGATTCACACGTCAAACGCGGAAGATCTGCTTTACTCCAGTATTTTTTTCGATTTCCGCGGGGCATGGGGCAGCCGGTACCTGGCGGACGAACTGCACGCCTACCTGTTTAAATCCCTGGAGGGATGGGCCGGATTTTTCCGGAACCTGACGGAGAACGCCCTCTATTTTAAACCGCCGCTGGGCTTTTTCAGGAACATCCTTGTCCAGTCAAAAGGCGAACATAAAGATGCCTTCGACATCAAACGGGCCATGCTTCCCATCACCGATTTTGCCCGGATATTTGCCCTGAAGAATTCCATCGCAGAAGCCAATACGCTGGCCCGGCTTTTCCGGCTCTACACCAGCCGGGTTTTAAACAAGGAGGAATACAACGACATTGTCCAGGCTTACCAGTTTCTGATGAATTTACGGTTCGTCAGACAGATCACGGCGGTTGTCGATGAAGAGAGAAAGCCGGACAATTTCATCACCCCGAAAAACCTCTCCCGGCTGGACAAAAAAATGCTGAAAGAAATTTTCATCCGCATCGACAAGTTCCAGCAGAAACTCAGTATCGAAATCAGGGGCTTCAACTGAAAAAAACAGAAGAAAACCTTTGAATAATGCGCAATTTTGTTTCAGGGCAAGGAAAACGCAAATTTTAACCAAGGGAATTTCAGACCAGCCCGTAAAGGCTCCCGCCTCTCTCCCCCAGCCGGTCCACCCGTCTTTCAACCGCCTTGTCCGGTTCGAGCACCGGTGCGTGAAACGGTTTTTTCCGGGCGTCGATGATCAGGATATCCCGGCATCCCCAGTGTTTGAATCTGACAAAGCTGTCCACCCCGTAAATATCGTGGGAGGGGTTGGATTTTGTAAAGGTAGTCCACAAAAAATCGGCAAAGGTGGCAGCAGCATGAGCCGGGTCATCTGTCACCACGAAAAGCGGGAGACCTGCCGCAGTGAAGCGGTTTTCACCCAGAAAATCCGCAAGGCGCCCGATCTCGTCCCGCGCCCTGCCGTAATCGGAAAAGGGGGGGCCGCCGAGGACCACGATACCCGGGGCGGGAAGCACAGGCGCTGAAAAAGCATCCGGCAGGGAAAATCCGGCGGGCAGCCGGACTTTGAGTTTCCGTTTCTTTTCCCCGGCGGCCGCCATTATGACCTTTGATCCCCTGTTCATCCTCTCCGAAGAATAATCCAGGGTGTCCATGGTGGCGCATGTCTGGAAGTGAAGATCCCGGGAAAAATCGATCCGTTCCAGCACATGGCGGATAAACGCCTGTTCGTCCGTGATATCCGGTTGCGGCGTATCCTCCCGGGCACAGATCATCAGGTATTTTGTAAGCGAAAGCTGTCCCGTTCCGAGTATGGCATTGGCATGGGTCAGGATCTCCAGGGGCTCGCGCTCCCTGTAGGGTTCATACCCCTCGCGCGCCTTTGCAAAAAGCAGCGGATGCACACCCGCCGCATCCACTGCATGGACCTCGGTCACCCCCGGCAGGAGGTTGGGAATTTCGGGCCCGGCAAGCTCGTGAACAAGCCGGCCGAAAACAGTATCCTCCTGGGGCGGCTGTCCCACCACCGTGAACGGATAGACCGCATCTCTCCTGTGCCGGACGGCATCCACCTCGATATAAGGGAAGTCGTGCGCCATGGCGTAATACCCCATGTGATCGCCAAAAGGCCCCTCTCTCCTGATTTTGCCCGGCATTACGTGCCCGGTGATGCAAAAGTCCGCGTCTGCCGACACCACGAAACCGGATCTGACAGCGTACCTGAAGTTCCGCCCGGCAAGCGTCCCGGCAAGAAAGATCTCCGGAATCTGTTCCGGCAGCGGCATGACCGCTGAAAGCATATGCGCCGGGGGGCCGCCGATAAAAATGCTGACCTTGAGCGGCCGACCCGTCTCGAGCGCCCTGAGATGATGCGGACCGATGCCCCGGTGAATCTGGTAATGAAGCCCGACCTCCTTTCCCGCAGCATAATCGCCCCCGGACATCTGGATCCGGTACATCCCGAGGTTGGACCTGCTGACCGAATTCCCGGCGGGGTCCATGGAAAACACCTGCGGCAGCAGGACAAACGCCCCCCCGTCTTTGGGCCAGCACCGTATCATTGGCAGATCCCCGATCCGGCACTGTCTCTGTAACACCTTTGCCCGGTGCGTTCTGAACGGTACGGCATGAAGAAGCGATGCCACGGCGCGGGTATGTTTTAACGGGGATTTGATGAAACGCCGGGGATCGGACCGGAGACGGACCAGTTGTTTCACCTTTTCGAATTCCGGCTCAAGGAGCTTCAGGGCTCTTTCATACCGGCCGAACAGATTGGAAACCGCCGGGAAAGGACTTGCCTTTACATTCTCGAAAAAAAGGGCCGGCCCCCGGTTTTTGAAAACCCGCCGGGTGATCGCCGCCATTTCAAGATCCGGGTCCACCTGTTCGGTAACCCGTACCAGCTCGCCTTCCTTTTCCAGAAAGGTGACACACGATTTCAGATCTTTGAACCTCATAGGTCAACCCCGGTCCTGAAACCGAAACCGATGCTGTTGTCCATGTAATAGGACTGCACCGGCACAAACCTGTACATCCCGGCCCTGTAAACCGTTTTAAAGTAGTCCAGCGTATCCGCAGCCGCGCCGGTATCGATGCCGAATTTCTTTATATAGGCCGACGCTGCTGACGCGCTCGCGGTGGTTATCCCCGCCCCCTTCACCCTTCCCTGCATCTGCAGTCCCCTGATCTGCCGGACCGTGTTGTTATCGGAAAAAAGAGCGGCTGCCGCATACGTTTCGGTCTGCCCGGTCTCTTTCACGTGCCGGGCATCCGGCGATGAAAAAAAGTAGAACATGCCGCCGGAAAAAACATAGTAAACCGGTGCGGCCCATGCGCCGTGCGGCGAGGAGGAGGATATGGTGATCACCCGCACGGAAGCGGCGAGTGCCAGGGCGCGTGCTTTTATCTTTTCACCGGAAACAGGACCGCTCCCCTCTTCTGACGTGTTCATCCCCTTTACCTTTCCAGGCACCGCCTATTTTTTTGCAAAAGAGCCGAGGATAATAAAAACAAGCGCCACAATCAGCAGGAGCAGGTAAAGGGGCAGCTGATTTACGGTATATCGAACCCCGTCTGCTATCATGTAAACCGGAATCTTGTCGATGAACGGATCGAGAAACCCGTTCGTCACATCGGACAAGGTGATGTCCACCCACCTGTAATTTTTCTCCATGAGAGCGGAAATCCCCTGAAAAATAAAGATAAGGAAAGCCCCGCCGACCATGATAAACCCGAGTCGTGTAAACACTTTCATAAAGAAAAGCTCCTTTTCGCATTTCAGTACAAAGTTTTTCTATTTATATGCCGCCATGCCTTTTGAGTCAAACAATTTCACCATCAAGGTGAATTTATTCTATCCCACGGGCCGGTGGCGGGGACATAGCCCCCGGTTTTCAACAACCAATAAATTTACGCTGACTTCACCGTGTTTCCGCTTTTATTCATCGGCCCGTTGTGGTACATCTTTTACGGCAAAGCGGGTAGCTTGACGCGTATGCATTCGCATCTCTTCGAGCCCGGCGCAGAGGCCGGAATGACGAAACACGCGAGTGTTTCAATCATTGACGGTTGGTACCGGGGGCACAGCCCCGGGTTTGAAAACAACCAGTCATTCAATATGGCGGGCACATGACGGACAAACTACTATTTAAAAAAGTCGGGACCGCCTCTTTTATCATGATACTGTCGGTGGCTGCCAGCCGGGTTATCGGCCTGGCAAGGGAGATGAGTATCGCCTTTGTCGGCGGGGCTCAGGGGTGTGTGGACGCCTACCAGGTGTCCTTTATCCTTCCCGAGATACTGAACCACATCGTGGCCAGCGGGTTCCTGTCCGTCACGTTCATCCCGATATTTTCAGATTACCTGGCCAGGGATGATGAAGCGGGAGGGTGGCAAGTCTTTTCCAATATCTTTATCACCTTCGGCGGCCTGCTCATTTTTTTTATCGCTGTCTCCATGGTTTTCGCCCCCCGGCTTGTCCATCTTCTGGCACCGGGAATGGATGATCCAGAGCTTGTCAGGCAGGCGGTGAAAATGACACGGATTATTCTCCCGGCCCAGTTTTTCTTTTTTGCAGGCGGGCTCTTCATGGCGGTGCAGTTTGCAAAGGAGACCTTTTTCATCCCGGCCCTGGCGCCGCTCATCTACAATACCGGCATCATTGCCGGCGGTCTCCTGCTGAGCCCCTGGATCGGGATGGAGGGATTTGCCTGGGGCGTCCTAGGCGGCGCTTTTTTCGGAAACTTTCTCCTTCAGTGGCTCAAGGTGCGGAAACAAAACTTCAGACTCACTTTTTTGATTGACCTCACGCACCCCGATTTCATCAAATATATCCTGTTGACACTGCCGCTGATGGTGGGGCTCACCATGACGTTTTCCACGGAAATATTTTTGAAATTTTTCGGGTCCTTCCTTGAAGAAGGGAGTATCGCCGCTCTCAACTATTCATTGCGGCTCATGTTCATCCTGGTGGGTATTTTCGGGCAGGCGGTGGGAGTGGCGTCCTATCCGTTTATGGCAAAACTGGCGTCGGAAAATAATTTTCAAAAGATGAACGACATCCTGAACCGGACATTGCGGTTCCTTTTTCTCGTGATCCCCTTTTCCGTGCTCTTTATCATGCTGCGGTATGAAATCGTGCTGCTGGTGTTTAAAAGAGGCAGCTTCGATCTGGCGGCCACCCGATTCACATCACGGGTCCTGCCATTCCTCATGGCGGGGGCAGTGGCCTTCTGTGCACAGACCATTGTGGTGCGGGGGTATTATGCCGTAAAAAACACCTGGTTCCCCGCCCTGTTCAGCACCATTACCGTGGCCGCTTCGCTGCCGCTATTTTTTATTTTCATGGAGATGATAGGCGCGCGGGGGGTCGGGCTTGCCCTCTCTTTATCCGCCACCATCCAGGTTTTTGTGCTGTTCGAACTGTGGAATCTCAAAAGCGGCAACACCGGCAAAAAAAGTGTCTACACCGCCTTTGTGAAGATGACGGGCCTTGCGGTCGCCCTCGGTGTCCTCTTATGGCCGGCAGTGGAACTGCTGCAGCGCCATCTGGACAACACCTCTTTTCACGGCGCTTTCCTGATATCCGCAGCGACCGGCATTCTTTTCATGCTGATCTTGTTGGGCGGCGGGTATCTCTTCCGGATTGAAGAAGTGTCCGTCTTTGCCGGAACCGTATCGGAAAAAATTCACAAAACCCTGCTTAAACGGTAAATCGGCTCACAAGCCCTTTCAGTTCATCCACCATTTCGGAAAGCTTTTCCGCTTTACTTCTGACCTGATCGCTGTTTTCCGATATCACCGTCGAGGTCTTGCTGACATCCGCTATTTTGCCGGCAATTTCGCCTGCAGCCGCGGCGCCTTCGTTTACATTGTCGTTGACCAGGGCGATCTTCTCGGAGACCTGCGAGATGTTGCCCGTTATTTCACCGCTGGTAGCGCTCTGTTCTTCTACGGCGGCGGCAATGTTGGCCACCGCCTCGTCGGTTTCATTGATACTTTCGGAAAGCGCGCTCATTTCAAACCCCGCGCTTTTCAACTCTTCCTTCATCCATTTCAGCTTGTCATCGATCTTGACGGCGGACTCTCCTGCATCACCTGCCAGATCGGTGATTTCCTGGGCCACCACCGCGAACCCTTTCCCGGCATCGCCTGCACGGGCGGCCTCTATCCGGGCATTCAGGGCAAGCAGCCCCACCTGCTCCGATATGGATCGTATCTCGTCGGTCACCTCATCAATATCATCTGCGGCAGCACCGAGCGTTTCCACCTTTTCACTGGTCCTGGCAAACTCATGTGCAGTGGACTCCATCACCGATTTGACCGCACCGGCATTTTCAGCAATCTCGTTTACAGTGGCACTCATCTCTTCGGAACCGGACGCCACCGTGTTCAGACTGGCTGTGGAATCCGCCATTGACGAGGCAATGGCGTTGAAATTCGAACTCATCTGTTCCGCGGCCGCGGATACGGCGCCCGCATAATCGGAGGTTTTCCGGCTTTCCGTAAGCAGTTTGTCCGAGATATCACTCAGGTGAGTGGACGCGTCATCGAGATGTCCGCTCTGATCCACGACCCCTCCCAGAATATGCCGCAGTTCCCTGTTCACCAGATTGATCCGGGCCAGGATATGGTTCATTTCATCCCCGTCTTTCACCTCGATTTCCTCTGTCAGATCCCCTTTTCTCATCTTTTCAGTCACGGAAAGCACGGTGGCGATTTTTTTGTTCACCATGAAATGAAAAAAGATCAGGACAAACCCGATCAGGGCCGCCAGGCCGGCAACACCCACAACAAGGCTTCTGTTGGTTCCCTTCTCGATCGCATCCGTAGCGTGCGCGGCAGATGAAAACACGGATATGCCGCCCAGCACCTCGGCCGAGCTTCCGTGACAATGGAAGCATCTCTTTTTATTGGGGATTGCCCTGTTCACCAGCGCAAAGGTTTCGTCTTCGAATTTCTGACGGAACATCTGCCGGCTCTCTTCACCGGTCTCGACAACTTCTTTAATATCGGCTGCCGCCGCGTCACTGACAATGGTGCCAATTGCGCTGCCCACCGACTCTTTTTCCGTACTGAACACGATACGCCTGTTAAAATCGTAAACAAACACCTTCAGCTCGGGGAACTCTCTGTGAAAGCTTTCAAACTGTGCCCGGACCCGGTCATTGTCCCCCACGGCAAGGCTCTCAAACATACCGCCTTCCACAGTCTTTGCAAACCCCCTGTTCTGGAACGCCAGCTGCCAGCTGCTCAACTCTTTCATGTATGAAAGGTTCACCAGAATAATAGCGGCGCACACAATCACCACCATAATTGAAACAGGCAGCGTAAACTTGAACCATAACTTCTGTTTCATGCAGCGTCTCCTTTTGTGTCGCCTAATGCGCCCCGCCGAAAAGAAGGGGTTTGAAATTGAAGGCGTCCACCCGCTCTTTGTTATGGCATCGGGTGCAGCCCTCCACACTCAGATCACGCTTGATATCGGCGGGATCTCCCCCGTAATCCACATGCAGGCTTCCCGGTCCGTGACAGACTTCACAGCCGGCATTCTTCAGCGCCGGTGTTTTTTCTTCGGAAACGAATCCGCCCGGTTTGCCGTATCCGGTTGTATGACATTCAAAACAGGAACGGTACTCCTTTTCTGTCAGCTTTGACTTCATCACCTTTATGCTTTCAAACGAGCGCGCTTTTTTCGCATGGCGGCTGAACCGTTCATACTCTTTTTCATGGCACTCCCGGCAGGTATCCGAACCGACATAGACTTTTTCTTCGGCATAGGAAGCGGTGAGCCCCGAAAGGCAGAAGATCGCGCACAGAAAAACTGCTGCAAAAACCCTCATTTTTCCTCCACGGCTTATTATTGTGTCACTGTTATATCCTGGAACTCATAACCGTTTGCTAATATTTTTTGAGTCTATCCCTTTTCCGCCATAAGGTCAACCCTGTTCAAGACACCTGCCACGGTGAATTTGTTCTCTTCCTTGGGCACGACTTACCATTGAACCGGCAGCCGCACCTGCTTGCCGGCCTTGTTCCGGAACAGAAGAAACCCTTTCTTTTTCCCGAAAAGATAGAGATCCCGCGTTACAACCACATCCTGCCGGCAATAGTCGATAATCTCCCTTATCCGGCCCTGCTTCCACCACTTCAGGGCGGCAAGCCCGTCAGCGCTTTTGGTCACTCCCAGCGTCTCCGCTGCGAGCCGGTCCAAAGAGAGCCGGTATCCCAGTTTCTCATGAACCGCCTGGAGCATATCAAGGGTATTCAACCCGAAAAAATCGAACCCGGAGATTCCGGACAGGACTTTATAATCGAATCGAATCAAATTGAACCCCACCACCATGTCAAGCTGCATGAGATCTTTTTCAAGCGTTTCAATATCCGCCATGAGATACGCGTTAAACCGGCCGGTGCCTGAATCGTACAGGACGGCACAGCTCATTTTCATCTTTTCCGCCCGGTGCCATCCTCCGACCTCTTTGGCCGACAGCCGGGTTTCAATATCGAGCACCCCGTACCGCACTTGTGTCTTTCCCTCTGCCGCGGCCGCACAAGGGTCTTTTCCTCTTTCTTCAGAAGCGCTCTTTTCGGCCGGCAGAGAGGCTGACGGCCGCGGGACCGCCTGCGGCGGCGGGAGTCCGCCGGTCCCATCGCCGGATTGGTTGTTTTCAAACCGGGGGCTGTGCCCCCGGTTACAACCGTCAACGATTG
>CAYZHB010000059.1:0-15310 GCA_964478245.1 uncultured Desulfobacterales bacterium
CCGGCCTTTCACGCCGGCGACAGGGGTTCGAATCCCCTTGGGGACGCCATTCTTATCCCAGAAGATGGAACTGAAATTCCTTTAAGCTCTGTTTATAGTGTCAGATCCTGATAGGAGGTTCAAACCGTGAAATTGAGTTATTATCCCGAAACAGACTCTCTTTATATTGATTTGTCGTCTAAACCGAGCACGGAAAGTTTGGAAATTTCTGATGGTATCGTTTTGGATTATGATGAAGATGGCCACATTACCGGAATCGATTTTGACAATGCAAGCCATAAGATTGACCTCAATGAAATTACCCTGAATAAATACCCTGCGCATCAAAAGTCAATAGCTGCTTAACCCTGAGCTTCTTCACTTTTTCGTAAACGGCTGTTTTACCCGGAACATTTTTTGCCCTTTGCCTTGCCCACCAAGCCATCCGCTTCGCGGGTGGTCGTTGACTTTGTCCAAAATTATTTTTATATCCACCCTGATTAAATTTGGTTTTAAAGTCAATGAATTACAATAATATATTTTTTGGAAATAAAGTCTATATTTGCATTATATACCTTGTTATTTCGGAATAAATGCCCTATATTGCAAGGTATGATTTCTCGATGGGTTACAAACGAAATAAAGAGGAAAATTGAACAGGTGCCTGCGGTCGTATTGCTTGGCGCCCGCCAGGTGGGGAAAACCACCCTTGCCAAAACCATAGCAAAAGGGATGAATTCCATCTACCTCGATCTGGAGGCACCGGAAGATCTGTTCAAGCTCAGCGATCCGGCCGCTTTTTTAAACACCCACAATGATAAACTGGTGATCCTGGATGAGATACAACGTGTACCGAACCTGTTTCCAGTGTTACGGGGTCTCATTGATAAAAACAGGGAGCAGGGACGTAAATCCGGGCAATTTCTTTTCCTTGGTTCCGCTTCCATGGATTTGATGCGTCAATCGTCTGAAAGTCTTGCGGGGCGCATCAGTTACATTTACATGGGCGGACTGAATATCATTGAAACAGGCAGCGAACGCGAAACAATACATAAACTTTGGGTTAGAGGCGGTTTTCCCGAGAGCTATCTGGCTGCTGATGACACCATGGCCATGGATTGGCTTGAGGATTTGATCCGCACCTATCTTGAAAGGGACCTTCCACAGTTGGGTTTTCGTGTACCGGCAACCAGGATGCGCCGCTTGTGGACCATGCTGGCTCATTGGCAGGGTGAACCGGTGAACTATTCAAAGCTGGGGGCAAATCTTGAAATTGATGGTAAAACTGTTAGCCATTATATCGATATACTTTCGGATCTGTTGCTGGTTCGACGTTTGGGACCATGGCATGCCAATGTCAAAAAACGGTTGATCAAAACGCCGCGATACTACGTCCGGGACAGCGGAATATTACACCGGCTGCTTGGAATCAGCCATTATGATGCCCTGCTCTCCAATCCGATACTTGGTAAAAGCTGGGAAGGCTTTGTGATGGAAAATATCCATTCGGCATTGCCCCGCCGTGCTGAAACATATTTTTACCGCACCGTTGCAGGGGCGGAAATTGACATGGTCATCAGGATGCCGTCATCGGAAATTTGGGCTGTAGAAATAAAATATGGTACATCCCCCAAATTGGGCAAACATTACAGCGCAACTTGCGATGATGTGGGCGCCACGCGGAAATACGTTATTTACGGGGGCAATGACGAATTCCCCGTCAGCAGCGATGTAACCGTAATCTCTTTGCCGCGGTTCATGAAAAAGCTTGGATCGTGTTGAAAACGGCTCACACTCAGGCTCAATGGCTTCTCTTTCCGTCCCCCCGCTTGGGGGATCCCGCATCCATCCCCGTGAGCAAGGGGATTATCAACAATCTGGCCGTGGATGCGGGTCTCGGCGAGATAGGGCGCCTGGGATACTTGATTGCACCCGGCTGCGGCCCCCGGTTTTGAAACAACCAATAAAATCACTGCCGGTTGATGCTTGACAAACCGGCTATAAAAAAGTAAATGAGGTAGATCACATTATCCCTTTATAATATTTACAAAAAGGAGCAAAGTTCCCTTGACCTGCACAAAGACCCGTATTATCGAGAAGGTTGCCGAAGTGAACGATCTGAAGCCTGCTGAAGCGAAAGATGCGGTGGAGATCCTGCTGGAAATCATAAAACAGACCCTGGCATCCGGAGAAGACGTGATGGTGTCGGGTTTCGGCAAATTCCAGGTGAGAGAGAAAGCGCCCCGAATGGGAAGGAATCCGGCGACCGGTGACAGTTTGCTGCTGGATAAGCGCAGAGTGGTGACGTTCAGATGCGCCGGGAAATTAAGAGACATGATGAACGGGGCCGGCAATTGAGCAGATGGCAGGTCTACCTGCTGGCGTGTGCTGACAATTCCCTTTACTGCGGTGTCACAACAGACTTTGAAAGGCGGCTTGTACAGCATAACGCCGGGTGTGCCGCCAAATATACACGCGCCCGGCGGCCGGTAAAGGCGGCCGCGTTACGGGAGAATCTGACAAAAAGCGACGCCCACAGGCTGGAATACACCATCAAAAGGCTGCCGGCGGCTGAAAAGATCAGGGCCTTGAAAGAAACGAAAATTATCCGTTCAGCACAGTGACGGGTTGTTTTTAAACCGTGGGTATGCTTCCGGTTACATCCGTCAACACCGGTTCAAAAAATCCCTTCTGCCGGCAAGGCCGGGAAAGGTTTTCCGTGCCGTTTCCACGTCGCTTATATCGATTTCACACCGAACCACGGTTTCACCGTCTCCCGCACCGGCCCGGATCGTTCCCCAGGGGTCCGTGACCATGCTGTGACCGGCGAACTGAGTACCGCAGTTTGTGCCTGTCATGTTCGCTGAAATCAGAAAACACTGGTTTTCAAGGGCACGCACCCTGTTGAACATTATCCACGGCTCGATTCGGGGATAGGGCCATGCGGAACAGACCAGGAAGGCTTCCGCCTTCATATCCACCATCTTTCTGAACAGCTCGGGAAACCGCAGATCGAAACAGGTGGCCATCCCCATCCGGCCGTGGGGTGTTTCAACCACCACGGGCTCATTGCCCGGTGTCAGGATCCGGGTCTCTTTTGAATTGTACCCGAACAGGTGAATTTTCCGGTATTCGGCAAGGCATTCACCGGTGGGCGACAGAAGGGTGCTGGTATTGTAGTAGCCGTCGGATCGTTTTTCAACAAAGCTGCCGGTATGAAGGAAAACCTTGTGTTTTTTGGCAAGCTGCCGCATCAGGGTCATGAAGGGGCCGTTCATCTCCTCGGCCTCGCTGATGTACCGGTCAAAGCTCATGAAGCCGATGTGCCAGAGTTCGGGAAAGAGGACCAGATCGGCTTCCCGGCACTTTTCAAGCGCCTGTTCCGCCTTTTCAAACGCGGATTTCTTGTCGTTTTCAACAGGTGCCGTCTGGACGGAAGCAACTTTCATTACCCTTTCACTCCTTTACGTCCGTTTTTCGATGAGGATGCGTGCGTTCAAATCAACAGTGTCACCGGTTAATTTTTTTAAATGGTTTGAATGGTTTTTGCCTTTTCCAGCCGTTCGATACAGGCCAGGGCGTGTTCTTTTACGTTTGAAATGTGCTGCTGGAGTATGTTGCGGGCGCCGGGCAGGTCTGAAGCCGCAATCCGTTCATACAGCTCCCGGTGCTCGGAGTCCACCTTCTCCATGGGGGTGACGAAAAGAATATTGCCCCGGTATTTCAGATACAGAAGGTCAAAAAGAGATCTCAGGGTCCTGACCTGGATCGTGCAGCCCGACAGTTCCGCCAGCTGAAGATGGAACTCCATATCTTTGAGCAGCCGTTCCTTGAGGTACACATCCCGTACCGCCTGCTGATGGCTGTCCAGTGCTTTTCTGAGTTTTTTCAGCCGTTGGGTGTTCATTCGCTCGAAGGTTTTCGGCAAAAGGGACAGTTCGATGAGCTCCCTGAACTCATAGATTTCGTTTATCTCCTTGAGACTGATCTCCTCGGTATAGTATCCCTTGTTGGGTTCATGCCTTACCATGCCCTGAAATTCAAGCCTTTTCAAGGCCTGGATAACAGGGGTGGTGCTCATTTCCAGGCGCCGGGCAAGATCTCCGTAGGCGATCTTCTGGCCGGGAATGATCTCGTTGCGGAAAAACATCCGGCGGATGCCGGCGTAGGCCTTGTCGGTATAATCCTCGCGGCCTTTCTGGTTCTGTTTTTTTGTCGGCTTCATATGCGGAGACCATATCCCAGGAACACCATAAAGTCAACTTTGCCGTACATTAAAGGTGATTTGATATAAGTAAGGTATTTTGGGGTTGACAGAAGGGAAAATTCACATAAAATATATGGATCAGATTAAATATTTAATCAGATTTTTAATTAAATTTTTTTCTTCAAAGGGTCTTTCAACCCGACATTATAAAAAAGGGAAGGGGGCGGAAGGACGTTGTCCCCCAAGGAGAAAGTTATGGCGTTATCATTTATGGAAGGCAACGAAGCACTGGCCAGGGGTGCGATCGCCGCCGGGTGCGACTTTTATGCGGGATACCCCATCACGCCGGCCACTACGATTTTCAACAGCATGCTGGCCATGCTGCCCCCGAGGAACGGCATCTGCATCCAGGGCGAAGATGAAATCGCGTCCATGGGATACTGCATCGGGGCCGCCATGGCCGGGAAAAAAGCGCTGACCGCAACATCGGGGCCCGGTATCAGCCTTTACAGCGAACAGATTTCTTTTGCCATCGCCGGCGAGATTCCCCTGGTGATTGCCGATGTCCAGCGGCTGGGGCCGTCCACCGGATCCGCCACCCGCGGGGCCGACGGTGATATCCAGTTTTTGAGATGGGGGAACAGCGGGGGGCTTCCCGTGATCGTGCTGGCGCCCAAAGATGTCCTGGACTGTTACCGGCTGGCGGTGCATGCCTTTAATTATGCGGAAGAATTCCGGTGCCCGGTTTTCATCGCCTCCAACAAGGAGATCGGCCTGACCAAAGAGAGCATCGATCTCGAATCGGTTCTCCTGCCCCCTGTATCGGAACGGAAGAGATTTGAAGGTAAAGAGGGCTATCTTCCTTTCAAGGCCGATGAGAATGCGGCTCCGCCCTTTCTCCCCATCGGCGGCAAAACCCTTGTGAGGCAGACATCTTCCACGCACGGGCCCGACGGATATATTACCATCGATCCGGACGTCATCTCCCGGACACAGGAAAGGCTCAAAGGCAAGATCCAGGCGGCGGAAAGCCGGATCACCCATTTTGAGGAAAATCTCGTCCCCGGGACGGATACGCTGGTTATCAGCTACGGTGTCACGGCAAAAGCGGTTAAAGATGCCGCGGCCGCCCTGGCGGAAAAGGGCCGTCCGGTGTCCGCGATCACCCTCAAAACCCTCTGGCCGGTTCCGGAAAAGCTGCTGAAAGAAAAGGCGGACCGGTTTGACCGCATCGTCTTTGTCGAGATGAATACGGGCCAGTATGTCAGCGAGATCAAAAGGGTACTGGGCCGTCACCGCCTAGATTTCTACGGACAGATGAACGGGGTGTTAATCTCACCTGAAAAAATAATGGAGGTCATTGAAAATGAACAGCTTTCTCAATCATAACCGGCCCCCCGTCTTCTGCCCCGGGTGCACCCACGAGCGTATCACCCGTTCCCTGGACAATGCCCTGAAAAAGCTGGGTGTTGCCGCCGACAAAACGGTTATTGTCACCGATATCGGATGTTCCGGCCTTTTTGATACGTTTTTTAATGTGCATGCCCTTCACGGGCTCCACGGCCGGGCGCTTACCTATGCCTCAGGCCTGAAACTGGCGGATCCCGATCTCACCGTCATCGTCACCATGGGAGACGGTGGTCTGGGTATCGGCGGGGCGCATCTGCTGGCCTCATGCCGGAAGAATCTGGATTTGACCCTGATCGTTCTCAACAATTTCAATTTCGGCATGACCGGCGGTCAGTATTCGGTCACCACCCCTGCCGAAGCGGTCGTGGGCTCCGGTTTCCTGAACCGGGCCGAGATGCCGATGGATATATGCGAGGTGGCGGAAAGTGCCGGAGCGACCTGGGTGGCCCGCTCTTCGGGTCACGATGCCGCCCTGAGCGACCGGATATGCGATGCGCTCCGGCACAGAGGATTTTCCCTTCTGGAGACACTCGGCATGTGCACCGGCAGATACACCAAGCGAAATCAGCTCACCCCGAAAGAGATTGACCGGATCATTGCCGATGGCCCGCCCAAAACCGGTGCGGTTGAAAAGAACAGCCGGCCGGAGTACGGCGAGGTCTACAGAGAACTGGCCGCATCGGCAAAACCGTTCCCGGAACCGGTCGCCATTGAAAAGCAGTTCAGTGTCGCCGATCCGTCCCGCCTGGGTGTCATGATTCTCGGCAGCGCCGGCATGCGGATCGTTACCGCCGGTGATATCCTCTGCTATGCCGGGATGTCCGCGGGGATGAACGCGTCTGTAAAAAATGACTACAACATCACCGTGCTCAGGGGACAGTCGGTCAGTGAAATTATTATCTCGCCTGAAAAAATCGGGTATGCCGGTATGACATCGCCTTCGATCGTGATTGCACTGAGCGATGAAGGGGTTCAAAGACGGCAGGCCGTATTCGGAAAACTCGACAGCAGCGCTTTTGTCCTCAAGGAAAAATCCGTTGCCATTCCGGATACACCGGCTGAAGTGGCGGAAATCGACTTCAAGGCATACAAGGTGAAAAAACCGGACTGGGCCCTGGCGGCTCTGGGATATCTGGCCCGAAAAGAAACGCTTTTAAAAAGAGAGATGCTGGAATTTGCCGTTCGTCTCAAGTTCAGTGAAAAGGTGGCGCTTTCGGCCCTGGAGACAATGAACAAATTGCCGGCGGACTGAGACATTTTCAATCTCATAATCTCCCAATGGCATTAACAATGACACATTTTCGTCTGGCGGTGTTTCAAGGCGGGCCGGCGGTTTCGGAATGGATTTCACCCTTTTTCAACGGGTTTTGGGTTTCGCGGGGTTGAACTGTTCAGCGCTTTTTTGAGAGCAGGGAAGAATTTCAGGTTGGCCCTGGGAAACGCATGGTCGTCGAGCGCTTTAACCGGTATCCATTTGTGATCGACAGGGCCGTTGAGCCGGACATCCCCGGACCGGTATTCACAGAGAAACACGTCCATCTCGATCTTGAAATGGGTGTAGGCGTGTCTGACATGGGCCAGATGTTCCGTGACGGCCGCCGTGATCCCGGTTTCCTCACAGATCTCCCGGATGCAGGCGCTACCGGCCTCTTCTCCTTTTTTGATCCCGCCGCCGGGGAATTCCCACAAGCCTCCCAGAAGGCCGTCCGGTTTCCGCCGGGTGATCAGCAGGCTGCCGTCTTTGATGACCACACCCGCTGCAATTTTACGCGTGGGAACGGGTTTGGGTTTCAGTCTGACCGGGAATTGCCCTGTTTTTCCTCTTTTATGGGCCCTGCAGTGTTCCCGGACGGGGCAGTGCTCACAGGCGGGTCGGCCGGGGGTGCAAATCAGGGCGCCGAGTTCCATTACCGCCTGGTTGTGGTTGCCCGGGTCATTTCTGTCCAGGAGTTGTTTTGCCGGTTCCCTGTAGATTTTATAACCGGCGGGCCGGTTCACCGGTTCTTCAATGAGAAACAGCCGCGACAGCACGCGTTTCACATTCCCGTCCACCACGGCCAGAGGGACTGCAAAGGCGATACTGAGCACCGCACTGGCAATATATTCGCCCACACCCGGCAGCGCAAGAAAGGTTTCGACATCGTCCGGTATTTGACCGCGGTATTTTTCGGCCACTATCCGGCAGGCCTTGTGAAGGTTCCGGGCCCTGGCATAATACCCCAGTCCTTCCCACATCTTCAGTACCTGTTGCTGGTCGGACCGGGCCAGTTCCTCTGCGGTCGGGAACACTTCCATAAATTTCTGATAGTAGGGAATGACCGTGCTGACCTGGGTCTGCTGGAGCATGACTTCGGAGACCCATATCCTGTATGGCTCACGGGTTTCACGCCACGGCAGCTTTCGGTGGTGGGCGGTGTACCAGCCGCGAAGGGCACTTTGAATGTCGCTGAGGATCTTTTGCATCGGCATGTTTCTTTATATCACCGGGACCGCTTTGCCGTGACCGAATCGAAAACCAGTTTGCCGGTCAGCCTGAGTTTGCCGATTTTCCCTTTCTTTTTTTCCATGATTGTGTCATAAAGCGCTTCCCGCGTTTCCGGGGGCGTTTGTTCCGCCGGCTTTTTTACCAGGGTGACAGCTTGTTAAGGTACACCTGCTGTGCTGCCTGCAATCGCTGCTCCTGCGGTGTATGAACTATACGCCTACCTCGTCGCTCCTGGGCGCCTTGCATCTGATACCTTGCTGAAGATCAGGGGGCAGCCATTGACGAACACGTTGAAAACGGTTACATGTTCTGCTGGTTGTACTTTTGTTGCCGGTAAAATGTCAAGTATTGAAAAAACAAAGACCCGGCCTGTTATTGAAAACACGACAACATAAAAAATGTCATGCTGAAAAATTCTTTCCTGCACATACCCGGTATCGGCGGTAAAACGGAAAAAAAGTTGTGGAATGCCGGGATGACCGACTGGCAGCGCTTCATCACGTCAACGGAAACACCCCTCACCCCTGTCAGGGAGGAAACGGCGAGGGTGTGTATAGAAACGTCATGGGAACACCTGTCGGGCAACAATCCGCGGTATTTCTGCGACTTGATGCCGGCGGCCTGAAACAGTGCGAAAGGGCGCTCGGGATTTGCAGGGGTTCCCTGGACGGGGTTGACGGGTATTTCGCCGTCCTGCTCTGGTATGATTACCTGCGTAACGGCAACGAGAAGGCGCTTGAAACCCTGATCGCATACAACATCGAAGACGTGGTCAACCTGGAGGCCCTGATGGTGAAGGCCTACAACATGAAAATCAAAAACACGCCGTTTTCCGCATCCCACAGGCTTTCCCCGCCGGATGTGCCGAAGATGCCCTTCAGGGCCGACCCGGTAACCGTGGAACGCATCAGGCGGGAGAATTTTTCGGTTTTCAGCCCCTGAAACAAGGGGTGCCGTCATCGAAAAAAACAGGGGCGGCACCCTTATGGTTACCCGGGCATGGTGTCGCCAATGGTACTGTCCGGCAAGTTTGTCAGGGGGTACAGGTGGCGCAGGGCTTGTACCCCTCTTTTACCGCATCCTCTCTTGTGACGAAAACAGCCGTACAGTTTTTGCTGTTGGAAAATTTGCAGTCAGTACTGTGAAACACCCGGGATTCGGTGTTCCCGATGTATCGGCCCTGTTTGTCCGTTCCGCTGTCTTCAGCCTTCTCCGGTTCAGGCTGGGCAGGTGCGCTTTTTGCCGGTGATATCTTTTCATCCGGTGCCGGAGTCGGCTTTTCTTCGGTTTGGTCATCTGTCGGGGTTTCGGCCTGTTCAGGCGGTTTCACCGGTTCCGTTTTCACGGTTTCAGCAGGCGGGGACGGTACGGCCGCCGGTCCGACCGGCTTTGTATAGGAAGAACCAGTGGTGTCCTCGTTTTCAGTGATTTCGCATCGTTTGGACTCAATATGGATATAGATTGCCAGAGCGCCTCCCAGTAAGAGAAAAAGCGGTATGATACCGGCCAGCAGATCGGCAAAGGCTGAAAAAAAGACTGAAAGACCTACCACACCGATAACGATGGCGATTGATGCCCCTATAATTTTTTTCATAGACAGACTCCTTAATCCACTTTTATTGGTTGCAACAGGTGGAAATACATTTCATCCTTGGTATATTTACTGTCATTGCACTGCAGTTGTCAAGAGATCGTGTTATAAAGGAGGCAGGGTAAT
Organism: uncultured Desulfobacterales bacterium; assembly: GCA_964478245.1. Lineage (GTDB taxonomy): Bacteria > Desulfobacterota > Desulfobacteria > Desulfobacterales > Desulfobacteraceae > CAYZHB01. Next base: position 9,799 of record CAYZHB010000059.1, read on the forward strand.
TTATCAATTGTTTTCAAACCGGGGGCTATGCCGCCGGTTACAACCGTCAATGATTGAAACACTTCCGTGTTTTGTTTTGTATGTGTTGACGCTATCATTTGAATGGGTATTGTGTGATGCGCCTGCCGCGGGAACAGAACAAATTAGCCGCGGGATGCATATGCACTGCTAATTTGTTCTACGGGGCACCTGCCCATGGCATAGAACAAATTAGCCGTGGGATGCACATGGCGGTCCGTTGACTTTACTGTTTCGGAAATGTTAGTTTAAAAAAGTGACCAACTGTGGATTTTAGAGCGGCCCTATGACGTCTTCTTACAATGTGGTTCCTGCTGATTCTGTCCGATCTGCCAGAAATATTCTGAAGTGGATTGCCCTTGATGCGGTATATCTTACCGGCATCTACTTTTTTTTCGGGCACAGTTTTCCCTACGGCATAAAATTTGTCGGTGCGCATCTTTTCGCCATCGCCATCGCCACCATGGTGATGTATACGGGGCTGGGGGCCGGTGTCCTGTGGATACCGATCCTTACCTTTCTTGGCCTGCCACCTGCAGAGGCGGTCTCCATTTCAATCTTTACCCAGATAGCCGGTAAGGGGATGGGCTCTTATATCTATTACAGAACCGGTGTTGTCGATATGAAAGTGGTGCGCCATTTCATGCCTTACGCTGTCTTCGGGGTGATTGCCGGCTATTTTGCGGGGTTTTTCATTTCGGTGCAGTATGAAAAAATGCTCTTGTATCTGTTTGTGACTGTGGCGGCAGTTCTCCTTTTCATGATGGTCAAATCCCTGTTTGACGAAAAAGAGACCCCATCCAAAGTGTTTAATGATGAGGCCATGAAAAAAAGCGGGCCGGTCGTGGTGTTATCCTCTGTTTTCACGGGGATGTTGAGCATCGGCAACAGTGACTGGCTGATCCCTCACATGGAGAGAAATCTGAAAATGCCCACGTCGCGTGCGGTTGCCACCAGCCTCTTTCTAATGTTTTCCATCACGGTTGTGTACCTGGTGCTTGCCGTTGCAAGCGCTGTCCTGAATATAAGGGGAATCCCTGAACATACCCCTCTCCTGATAGCCACCTGCAGCGGTGTGTTGCTGGGAGGCCAGATAGGCCCGCGGCTGCTGCGGTTTGAATGGCTGAAGAAGCGACAGAAGCACGCCTTTATTATAATGCTGATCCTCTCTATCATTCACCTGCTATGCTGACAGAAAAGCGGGCCGGCCGGATTTGGTTTTTGAATCTCACGGACATTTGAAGTTTTATCTGTTTTGGTGTATTTTCGCGGAGAAAAACAGGGAGAGCCTTTACAGGGGGAATGGTTATGAATGTGAAGCAGTTTCGGTATTCGGCGGATAATCTCGCCTATCTGGTGTTCAGCGGAAAAGAAGCCGCAGCCGTAGATCCGGGCGCGGTTGATGCGGTACTGTCTTTTCTGGAGGAAAGAAATCTTGACCTCAAGTATGTGGTCAATACGCACACGCATCCCGATCATACCGTCGGCAACCACGAGATGCTGGAAAAAACAGCCGCCGATTACCTGGACCCCCCTCAGCTTATAAAAGCGGCACATTTCAGGCTTGGGGGCAGCCGGGTAGAGGTGTTACATACCCCGGGCCACACGGACGATTCACTGGTGCTTTACTTCAACGGCATACTGATAAGCGGGGACACGCTGTTTACCGGAAAGGTGGGAAAATGTTTTACCGGCGATTATGAGACCATGTTTTCCTCGGTGAAACGGGTCATGTCGTTTCCCGACGATACAGTTGTATACGGCGGCCATGATTATGTCGAGGAATACATGGCCACTGCAAAGGGTATTGAGCCTGACAATACGGCCATAGATGATTTTCTGAAGACCTATTCCCCGGATCACGTGGTGTCGACCCTGGCGGATGAGTACCGGATCAATCCGACACTGCGGTTTAACAGCGCGTCCATTATTAACGTGATCAGGGAAAGGGGCCTTCCTTTCGGCGCTGCGTATGACAGGTGGCGCTCTGTCATGTCGTTGGTGTGACAGAAGAAGGGAGCGGGTGCAGAATGGATATTTTTGTCGGCAGACAGCCTGTTTTAACCAGAGAGAAAAAAACTTTCGGTTATGAGCTTCTTTTCAGGGACGGCGTCAGGAACGCTTTTCCGGGTATCGATTATGACACGGCCACGTCCAAGGTGCTGGACACTACTTTTTTTTCAATGGACTTTTCAGAGATCACGGGCAACCGGCCGGGCGCCGTCAATTTTACCAAAGAGCTGATTTTACAGAAGATTCCTATGGTCTTCCCCAAAGATAAACTTATAATAGAGATCCTTGAAAATATCGAACCCGACGGCGACATAGTGGCGGAATTCCGAGAACTCAGAAAAAAAGGCTACAGGCTGGCGCTCGACGATTTTGTTTTTAATGACAGATACGCGGATATCCTTGACCTGTTCGATATTATCAAGTTCGATGTTCTCGCAACACCGCTCGATAAACTTTCCCGGACGGTGGCCCATATCCGGTCAAATTGCAAATCAGCGCTTCTGGCCGAAAAGGTGGAAACGCATGAGATGTTTGAAAAAGCAAAACAAATGGGCTTTTCGCTTTTTCAAGGGTATTTTTTTTCAAAGCCTGAAGTGCTTTCCGGCCGGCAGATTCCGTCAAGTCAGCTCACCCGGCTGGAGCTGATAGCGGAAACAGGCAGGCCCTCCATGGATGTCGAAAAACTCAATGATATCATCCGAAAAGACCTGTCGGTTTCCTACAAATTGCTGAGATTCATCAACTCGGCCTACTTCAGAAGGACCTCTGAAATCAATACGGTCAGGGACGCGATTTTGTATCTGGGGGTCGGTGAGGTGAAAAAGTTCATCCAGGTGGTGGTGGCCGCCGGCCTGAGTGAAAACAAGCCGGATGAACTGGTGCGGCTTTCTCTGATGCGGGCCCGGATATGCGAGCTTGTGGGTAAAAATTTCAACATCGGGTTTTACCCTGAGGAGCTGTTTGTCATTGGCCTCTTTTCACTGATGGACGCCATGCTGGACAGAGAGATGGCGCAGGTGTTAAAACAGGTCTCGTTTTCTGAAAAGATTAAAAAAGCCCTTTTGGGGAAAAATCCCGCATTTAACAGGATACTTTCGGAAATTGCCTGTTTTGAAAAGGGGGACCGGCAACAATGCCGTGAAGGCGGCAGCAAGGCGGACCTGTTCAGGAAAAAACTGCCCGACTTCTATCTGGACGCGGTTAAAATGGCGGACGCCTTTTTTGCATAAAGCAAACGATATTTCCTGTGTTTTAAAAAGGAGTTTGAAATGAAAAACAAAACCTACAGAAACCTGTTTACCCCGATTCAAATAAACGGCCTTCGGATTCGAAACCGGATCGCCTATCCTTCGCTTGCCCTGTTTTATTCTTATGACAGAAAGCTCAATGACCGGTATTATCAGTATTTTTCCCAGATTGCCGCCGGTGGTGCCGGACTGGTGACGGTGGGGCCGGTGGGTGTGGACTGGATCGGGTCCGGCATCTTTGCCCTGGCCCTTGACGATGATGCGGCAATCCCCGCCTTTACCCGGCTTGCCGCTGTTATCAGGGAGAAGGGTGCGAGCCCCTGGATCCAGCTTTTTCATGCCGGGGCGTATTCCATGCCGATCCTGATCGACAACCAGACACCCATCGCCCCGTCCGCAGTGTATTCGAAATACGCCAAGACCACTCCGAAAGAGATGACCCTCGAGGATATCAGCCGTGTCAAGGAAAATTTCTGCAGAGCGGCCGAGAGAGCCGCGGAGGCCGGATTTGAAGGGGTCGAGATCATCGGCTCCGCCGGCTATCTGATCTGCCAGTTTCTCTCACCCATAAGAAATATACGGACGGATCAATACGGCGGCAGTTTTGAAAACCGGGTACGGTTTCCCGCCGAGCTGATCCGCATGATCAAAGAGCGGCTTCCGGAGAATTTTCCGGTGGGCATCCGGATGGCGGGCAATGACTTTGTAAAGGACAGCACAACGGATGAGGAGACCCCCCGGATTGCAGCGGTATATGAAGAGAGCGGCGTGGACATTATCAATGTGACCGGCGGGTGGCATGAATCCGGTGTGCCCCAGCTTCCCATGCATCTGCCGAGGCGGTCTTTTGCATTTCTCGCCGCCAATATCAAACGGGCGGTTTCCGTTCCCGTGATTGCCTCGAACCGCATTACCACCCCTGAAGATGCGGAAAACATTCTGCGGGACGGGTCAGCCGACATGGTGAATCTGGGACGGCCGCTTCTGGCCGACCACAATTGGCCGGAAAAGGCCATGGCAGGCCGCTCTGACGAGATTCGCCCCTGTGTGGCCTGCAACCAGGGATGCACCGATTCGCTTTTCAGCGGGCAGCCCGTTTACTGTATCAGCAATCCCCGGTGCGGCTTCGAAGGGGAGCGGGTTTTGCGGAAAACGGCATCTCCCGTGGATGTCATGGTGGTGGGCGCCGGTCCTGCCGGTCTCGAGGCGGCGGTTACCGCCGCAGTAAGGGGACACCGCGTAGAGCTGTACGAAAAAGCGGACCGGATAGGCGGGCAGATCAATATCGCAGGCGTGCCCCCGGATAAAGGCGAACTTTTCGGGTATATCCGGTATTACACGGCAATGATAGAGAGATCGGGCGTTTCGCTGTTTCTCAATACCCCGGTGGACATTGATTTGATCCGGCACAAAAATCCCGGCGCGTTGATCATTGCCCAGGGGGCCCGGGCGTTTTGGCCGGATATTGACGGGGCGGATGATGCCTCAGTTCTCTCTGCCTGGGAGGTGCTGGGAACGGAAAGCCCTTGTTTGGGCAGAAACGTTGCCGTTATCGGCGGCGGATCGGCCGGGCTTGAAACGGCGCACCATATCGCTGCCAGGGGCACCGTGTCCGCTGAAACGCTTCATTTCCTCTTCAAGTACCGGGCCGAGCCGGAACACCGGCTGCGTGAGCTTATTTCACAGGGAACTTCCCGGGTGACCGTGTTCGAGATGATGGAAAAGGCCGGAAGAGATGCGGGCAAATCAACCAAGTGGGTTCTGATGAGCAGTCTCGAGAGCCACGGGGTGTCCATAAAAACGGGGTGTCGGGTGGTTTCGGTTAAAGACGGGGTTGTGGCGTATGACCAGGATGGCGAAACAGAGAGAGAAAAATTTGATAATGTGGTCATGGCGGCCGGTTCTGAACCGGTGCGCAGCCTTCAGGACAGCCTGGACGCGGCCGGCATTTCCTGTAAAACGGTGGGGGACTGCGTGGAACCGGGACGGATAGATGATGCCATTCACGGCGGGTGGCTGGCGGCATCACAGATCTGACGCCTGCTGTCAGCCGGCGGTTCAGTGACAAACAAACAACGCGGCATTTTTTTGTGACCCTGAAGAAGGTTCAGGCAGAGGGCAGGCGGCCCGGGGTTATTCGGTTTTTTTGCCGGCCGTTTTTTCAATAGCGCTGATGATCCATTCGCCGAGGGCTTTCTTGCACTGCGTCCAGGCGTTCACGTCCGCCAGGCTCT
>CAYZHB010000059.1:15320-17398 GCA_964478245.1 uncultured Desulfobacterales bacterium
CCGAGGGCTTTCTTGCTGATGCTGCCGGTCTCTTTCCGGACACTCTTTAATTCGAGCTCGGCCCGTGCCATGGTTTTGTGCCCCCCGGCCGATCCGAAACCGGAAAAGGCTTCTTTTGCCGTTTTCCCCGCCCCTTTTCTGAGACCGTCATTCCGGATGATGATGGTCAGTTTCCGGTCATGAACTCCCGAGATAATGCTCCAGTTGACATTGGCCAGGGTCAGAAAAAAGTCCGCCAGTACCACCAGTTCATCCGGCTTCCGGATTCTGCCGGCATGAAAGAAGAAGCGGTTGTGAATGACTTTTCGCTGCTTTATCCCCTGGGCGAGAAAATCGAGATCTTCATGGTTCATGGTCGCTCTTTCCACTTTTGTGACAATGTGGTTGTCGGCGAACCGGTAAAGGTAGCTGAACTCTTTGATGTCTTTCTTGGAGGTCTGGCGGGTGAAATTGAGCGTGTCGCTCTTTATGCCGAGCATCAGCGCCGCGGCAAGCCGCGGGGAGGGCTTGGCCTTTCTTGATTTCAGGTACTCCGTCATCATGGTCGAACAGGCGCCGTATTCCGGCCGGATGTCCGCAACCCCGGCCTCGTCGCATGTCAACGGGTGGTGATCGATAACGGCGTCAAAGTCGAACTCACGAAACACCTCATGATGATCCGGCTGGGAGTCCACAATCACGAATTTGTCATAATTCTCCCTTTTGATCCGGCTGAGGTGGACAAGACCCGGATCCGTATGGTCGATCATGGCCAGGTTGTCCGGCCGGGTAATCGTGTTGAAGTGGGTGATGGCCACTTCCCCGACTTTTCGCCACAGCAGGCGTTTCACCGCCATGGCGCTGGCGATGGCGTCGGGGTCGGCATTGATGACCACGAGTACTTTCGAGTTGCCGTTAAACAGTTTCAGAAACTGGTTGAGTCTTTCCCGGTTGGTCATGGAACTGATCCTTCCTGTTTTTGCTGAAAAAGAGCGTCAGCGTTATAAAAGCGTAACCCGCCACCGCCGGCAGGACAAACCAGCCATAAAAGACTGCCAGGGGGGCGAGAACCACTGCCGTCAGCCAGTGAACAAAGATGACGGTAAGAGAGTGCATGCGGATGGGAAAATCGTTGAATCGGCAGATCACGGAAAGACCGCACAGATTCCAGCCGTAGAGCGATGCAAATACATGCATGTGTAAAAGCCATTTTGTTTTTGCCGGATCATAATCCGGCGTCATCTGCATGAAGATATAGGCAATACCGGTTACAGCCGTGAAAATAAGGAATCCGATGCCGGATGTCAAAAATATTTTCTGCTGCAGACTGTCGGCAAACCGGGCATAGAGATAAAACACCGTGACAACGGCCAGGAAAAGAGCGGAAGTGACAAAGATCTGGGGGACGAATTTTTCAAACAGGATGAAAACAAAAAAGATGATAACCCCCAGGGTGATGGTCCAGAAACAGGCTTCAGTCAGCAGGCCGATCAAAACGCCTTCGGTGTTTTCCAGCATTTTAAATGCAATGGACAGTGTGATCAGGGAAAGGGGAAAGGAAAAACCGAGGAAAAACGTGTTGAGTGTCAGCTTGTCCATTGATACGAGACCGGCGTATTCGTTGTTCAGAATAACCATCGCCGCTATGACAAGACCTGTGGAAAGGCATAACAGAGCGGCCTGATGAAATTTTTCCGATACGGCTTCTTTTGCGGAAAAAAAGGCTGTCGGGAAAAAGGAAAACCGCCTGATCCGGATTTTTTCCACTACGATGATCAGCAGGACCGAGGCAATCAGGGTGACGGGATACAGTTTGAAAAAGGCGGAAAATGCGTATATCAAGGAGCCGGCAAAGAACGTTTTAACCGCTGCCGAGACGTGCGGTTTTCCTTCCGTGTAGTAGAGGAGGATGGTGCCGCCTGTGCACAGGTTGAAGAGAAATATGTGAAGCCGCTCAAAACTTAAGTGCTGAAGCGGGAAGTATATATCGATAAATCCGAACGCGAGCGCCGTGATCATGAGACCGGCAAAAAGCAGTTTGAGCCTGGTGGCCATTTGTTATCCTTTAGTCAACGACCACCCGCGAAGCGGATGGCCTG
>CAYZHB010000060.1:0-17367 GCA_964478245.1 uncultured Desulfobacterales bacterium
AAGGGCAGATCGTCGAAAGAATTCACCGGATCTTTGAGCAGCAGAGCAGCGGTCTGATTATCAATCCGGCCGCCTTCACCCATACGAGCGTGGCGTTAAGGGATGCTGTTTTACTCCTGGACATACCGGTAATCGAGGTCCATATCTCCAATATTTATAAAAGGGAGGCCTTCAGGCACAAATCCCTTCTTTCCGATATTGTCACCGGTCAGATAACAGGACTGGGCCCGGCGGGATATACTCTCGCCCTGAAGGCAATTGCGCAGATGCTGTCGGCATTCTGAGATGCACATGCATACAGTACAAGCCACCCGTTTTGCCGGTAGTCGTTTATTTTGTCCGAGCGGGGACGGGGAGCAAAGACCTTTCGCGGCAGATTTCCCGTATTTGGAAGCGTGCAGGGTTTTACCGGCGGAAAATATCCGGGACAGACAGGGGAAGAAAAGGTGCAGCCGGTCTGTTGTTCGGCACAGTGCGCGTATGAAACAGCCGATTTTCCAAAGCGGATGCAGGCTGCCTTTTTGCCGGTTCGGAGCGGTGTATGAAGCCGGGTGATATTCTTGTGGCTGCCGCCACTGAAAACGAGATAGGGGCGTTGGCGGATGCCTCCGAAATCGAATCGGACAGGGTATTTCCATCCGGCAGGCGGGTTCTTTCGGGAAAATTGTCCGGGAAGCCTTACCGGCTCCTGATAACCGGGGTCGGCATGGTCAACACCGCGCAGGCCCTGGCAGCCGAAATGGAACGGCAGAAGCCGGACATGGTGATACAGGCCGGTATAGGAGGGGCTTTTGAGGAATCGGGACTCAGGATCGGGGACGTCGCCGTCGCCACTCGGGAGCAATATATTCACGCCGGTATTGCCGCTGAAGACGCGGTTCCTCTGACCCCCCTGCCGTTTGATCTGGTGGAGGGCGTGCCGTCAACCCGGGAGGGGATCTTCGAGGTTGACAGCCGGCTTGCCCGGAAAGCACAGGCAATTCTTTCCAAATCGCGCTTGACGGACGGGAGGGGAATTGAAACAGGTCCCTTTATTACGGTTTCCACGATTACCGGGTACCGGGAAAAAGCCGCCCGGCTTTACGAGGCATATGTACCGCTGATTGAAGCCATGGAAGGAGCGGCGGCCGCGCATGTGGCCCTGCTTTACGCCGTGCCTTTTCTGGAAATACGGGCGGTCTCCAATTACTGCGGCTGCCGGGATAAAGCGGCATGGGATCTGCCCCTTGCAACGCAAAGGGCGGCCAGCGCCTGTATCCGGTTGATAGCAGGCTTTGATGTAACTTTTTGATAAGAGAGGTGCTGTTGGACTGGTCGTGTGATATGGACAGTTTCGACGATGGTGCGGAAAAGTGGTTTGAGCCGGGATCAAATATCCTGCTTGACTTCCACGGCGATCCTTTCCGTGCCGACCTTGTGGTTTTTTCGGACGGGAATCACAACATGGCGCTGAAAGAGGTGCTGGCGGCATTCCAGAGGAAAGAGTCCGGTGTCCAGCACTTTTTTTACATCACCACGCCGCCCGGTCCCCTGTTGACGTTCCTGGAAGGCGGCCTTCAGCTGGGAAATTTTGTTCTCGCAGTGACACCGCACGTCTTCATGGGGCCCGGCCATATAATGGCGGCACTTTCAAAAGAGGGAAAAGTCACCTGCGCGTTCCCGTTTGTAAGGAACCAGGGCAGCGTCCTTCTGGTTAAAAAAGGCAACCCGAAACAGATCCGGCAGGTTAGCGACCTCAGGCAGCCGGGCGTGACACTTTTTTTGTCCAACCCTCACACGGAAAAAGCAAGCCACAAGGGATATGCGGATACCCTGGCCAATATCAGCGGCGACAGTGAGTTCACCGAAAAAATAACCACCGTGTTCGGAAAACGGATCCATCACCGGGAAGCACCTGCCGCCGTCCAGGAGGGGGTAGCCGATGCCGCCGTGGTTTACTATCACCTCGGGCTTCATTATATCCGTCTTTTCCCGGAATTGTTTGAAATCGTTCCCCTCGGCGGCAGCGTTGAAAAACCGGTGCCGTTTGAGGGCAACGTCACCGGCCGTACCTGGGCCGGGATCGTAGGGCAGGGAGGCGCTTTCGGCAAGGCTTTTCTGGCATTTCTGCCGTCATCCGAGGCGGCTGAAATTTATACCGGCCATGGTCTTGTCCCCGTCGGCAATGGCGGGGCAATTTAAGCTTGCATTTTTGATATAATATGTGTATATTCCAGATTTAATTTGTATTATGGCTGTAGAATAGAATGAAAATTGTCAAAAAATAAGGCAGGAGGTGCAGAATATCTAAGAAAAAACATCAGGATAAGGAAAAAGTAAATAGGGAGATCGGCGCCAGAGAAGTCCGGGTTATCGGCTCTGACGGAGAACAGGTCGGTATCCTGCCTATTGAGGAAGCGCTGTCAAAAGCACAACAGGAAGAACTTGACCTTGTTGAGGTTTCGCCTGATGCCAAACCACCTGTCTGTAAAATAATGGATTATGGGAAATATAAGTACGAACGTACCAAAAAAAAACAGGGGTCCAAGAAAAAACAGAGAAGCATTCAGGTAAAAGAGATTAAAGTAAGGCCGAAAACAGATGTTCATGATCTTGAAACAAAGGTCAAGCATATTGAGAAGTTTATAAGTAAGCGGGATAAGGTGAAAATAACGCTTGTTTTCAGGGGCAGGGAGGTCATTCTGCAGGAGCAGGGGGAAGAGGTCCTCGGGAAAATCGTTGAGATGACCCGGGATTTTGCCCAGATAGAACAGGAGCCCAAAGCTGAAGGCAAGGTTATAACGATGCTTCTGGGACCGAAATAGCTTCGGTGCCCTGTTGCCGGTCGGTACAGGGTTTGACCAAAATCCGCTTTCAAAGAGAATCCGCCCCCTGTCCGGGGGCGGCTGTTTTGAAAGCCGTATTGGCTTTTTCCCGGTGACTTTTCCGTATTTTCAAACATGTTACAGCAGGGAGACGAGACAATGCCAAAAATTAAGACGAACAGAGCGGCTGCAAAGCGCTTTAAAAATGTGGGCAATGGAAAGTATAAGTTCAGAAAGTCCCATGCAAGTCATATACTGACCAAGAAAACCACTAAACGAAAAAGAGGGTACAGACAGGATCAGATCCTGGATCAAACCAATGTGAAAGCAGTAAAAAAACTGCTGCCCAATGGATAAAACAGCGAGGAGATGGTGATATATGAGAGTAAAAAGAGGATACAAGGCAAGGAGACGCAGAAACAAAGTGCTGAAGCTTGCGAAAGGATACAGGGGCGCGCGGAAAAATCTTTACCGCACGGCGGCCGATGCGGTTGACAAGGCGCTGATGTATTCTTACAGGGATCGGCGGGCCAAAAAGAGAGATTTCAGAAAACTTTGGATTATCCGTGTAAATGCCGCGGCCAGAATGAACGATATGTCATACAGCAAGTTCATGCACGGTCTTAAGCTGGCCGACGTCGAGCTTGACCGGAAGGTGCTCGCCGATCTGGCGGTTTTTGATCCGGCAGCGTTTTCCAAGCTGGCGTCCAAAGCTGCAGCCCAGCTTTAGTCTTTTAACCGCCGCAGCCGCATATACATGCCAACCTGCCCGCTTTGCGGGTAGTCGTTGACTTCGAAAGCGTGCCTGAAACTGCCTGCAGGCACACGAGAAAATTGCCGGTTCCATAGGACTGCCCGTTGTATGTTTTTTCAGCCAGGTGATGGCAAGAATCGCCTTTGTCGTGAAGGCGGGCACTGTTTTTGTTCAGGGGGAATTTTTGGAAAAGCGCATAACAGAAATTGAAAAAATAGAAAAAGAGGCGCTGGCGCGCCTGGAAAAAGTTTCAGATCCGGAGGAGATTGAAAAACTCTCCATATACTACCTGGGAAGAAAAGGGGTCTTGACAAAATACCTGCGCAACATCGCAGGGCTTCCCCAGGAGATGCGGCCGGAAGCGGGGCGAAAGGCCAATATTCTTAAAGAGAAATTGGACGCGGCTTTTAACCGGGCGCTGGAAAGGCTGTCATCGGAAGATAAGTCCCCTGTCGCGGGAGTTGACGTAACCCTGCCGGGCCGGCCCCTGAAGAGGGGAACGCTGCACCCGATCACGCAGATTACCAGAGAGATTTCCGATATTTTTCTGCGTCTCGGCTTTGACATCGCCGAGAGCCCCCAGGTGGAAACCGATTACTATAATTTTGAAGCGCTCAATATTCCCAAGTATCATCCGGCAAGAGAAATGCAGGATACGTTTTATATCTCCGAGAATATCGTGCTGCGGACGCATACGTCTCCGTCCCAGCCTCGTGTCATGGAGCAGACCGACCCCCCGGTAAGGATTATTTCCCCGGGAAAAGTCTTCAGGTGTGATTCGGATCTCACCCATACCCCGATGTTCCATCAGGTGGAAGGGCTCATGGTGGACGAAGATGTTTCCTTCGGGGACCTCAAGGGCATTTTGACCACGTTTATTCACCAGATGTTCGACAAGGAGACCGCTTTAAGATTCAGGCCGAGTTTTTTCCCTTTTACGGAGCCGAGCGCTGAGGTGGACATCCGGTGCGTCATGTGCCGGGGAAAAGGGTGCCGGGTATGCTCGCAGACCGGCTGGCTTGAGGTTCTCGGTTCGGGAATGGTGCACCCGGCGGTTTTTGAAAATGTCGGGTACGATACAAAGCGGTATACGGGATTTGCTTTCGGAATGGGCGTTGAGCGGATTGCAATGCTCAAATACGGTATCGATGATATACGAAAATTTTTTGAAAATGACATCCGCTTTTTGGGGCAGTTTCAATCATGAAAGTCAGTTTAAGTTGGTTAAAGAAGTATATGCCGGTTGATCTTGAACCGTCGCGGATTGCCGAAAAATTGACGATGGCGGGACTGGAAGTGGAATCCGTGGAAAGCCGTTTCGATTACCTGGAAAACGTGGTCGTCGGCAGGGTTGAAAAGGTTCAAAAACATCCCGGAGCGGACAAATTGACTTGCTGTACCGTTGATACAGGAAACGGAAAGGCCGAGGTCGTATGCGGCGCCCCCAATGTCAGAGAAGGCCTTAACGTGCCGTGCGCCCTTCCCGGAGCGATTCTTCCCGGCGGGATGAAAATCAAAAAGAGCAAAATCCGGGGGGAAAAATCGGAAGGGATGCTTTGCAGTGCAAGAGAGCTGCGGGTGGATGCCGACGCTGCCGGCATAATGACGCTTGATGAAACCCTTGTCCCGGGTACGCCGCTTTCCGATGCCCTTGATCTTACGGACTGGGTGTTTGAAATCGATCTCACACCCAACCGGCCGGACTGCCTGAGTATTATAGGGGTTGCAAGGGAGGTGGGCGCGTTCCCGGAAGTCGGCAGGAAAGTGCGCTACCCGGATTTCAGTTTACAGGCCGATATAAAAGGGGATTTTTCCATAACCGACTTTGCCCGGGTCGATATTGCCGATGCCAGATTGTGCCCCCGGTATTCGGCAGGCCTTCTTTTCGATGTAAAGGTGGGCCCTTCGCCCTTCTGGCTTCAGCAGCGGCTGGAATCCGTGGGACTTTCGCCTGTCAACAATATAGTGGATATCACCAATTTTGTCATGCTCGAGACGGGACAGCCCCTCCATGCGTTTGACTTCGGGTTTCTGGCCGAACACCGGATAGAGGTCAGAACGGCCGGCAGTGAGATTGTGTTTGACACACTTGACGGAAAGGCGCACCGGCTCGATCCGGACACCCTGATGATATGTGACGGTGAGAAGCCTGTGGGAATAGCCGGTGTGATGGGCGGGCTCAACTCGGAAATCTCGGCGGATACAACAAAAGTGCTGGTGGAGAGCGCCTGTTTCGATCCCGTGTCCATCAGGAAAACAGCCAAGCGAACCGGTATAAACAGCGACGCTTCCCACCGTTTTGCAAGGGGTGTGGACCCGGGCGGGACAGCCAATGCATTGAAACGGGCTGTCACGCTTATGGCACAGATCGCCGGCGGCATATCGGCAAAAGACCTGGCTGATGAATACCCGGGCAAACAGGAGGCGGTACGGATTGATCTCGATACCCGTTTTCTGAACCGCCGCCTCGGGACGGATTTGAGTGACGCCGCGATCAAAAAACTTCTCGAGTCGGTGGAGTTCGATGCGGATTCTAAAGAAGACAGGCGCCTTGCGGTGTCGGTACCGTCGTTCAGGGTGGATGTCAGCCGTCCGGAAGATCTCTACGAAGAGGTCGCAAGACTGTGGGGCTACAACAATATCGCCACGCGGTTTCCCCGGGTGGAAGCGAGAAGGGACAAGCTCGATCCACGGCTCTGCTTGAGGGAGCGCCTGAGATCCCTGATGACGGGGTTTGGCTTCAGCGAGGCCATTCATTACAATTTTGTGCCGGTATGGGCATGTGACAACCTGCTGCTTGCCGACAGCGATGAGAAGAGACGGGTGGAGCGTATCATGAACCCCATTTCCGAAGACATGGCGGTTCTGCGGAGCTCTCTGATTCCCGGTCTTCTTGACAGTGTGAAACGGAACAATGCCCGGCAGACGGAAACGCTGCGGCTCTTCGAGACCGGGAACACATTTCTGGCAACCCGCCCGGGCGAGCTTCCCGAAGAAAAGGAGTTCGTTGCCGCGTTGTGGACAGGAGACCGGTATCCCGGCTCCCTGCACTTCAAGAAAACCCCCTGTGATTTTTTTGATATCAAAGGCGTTGTAGAAGGGATTTTAAACGGCCTCAAAGTCGGGGATATCGTGTTTGAAAAAGCGGACCGCGACAAATACCCTTACTATGCACCGGGGTATGCCGCATCAGTGAGAAAAGGCGATGTTGAAATCGGGTCGCTTGGCGGGATAAACAGCGATGTGCTGAAGAATTTCGGGGTAAAGCAGGCGGTTTTTACCTTTGAAATGGATGTGGAGAAACTGCTCGGGCTGCTGCCCGAATCTGTCAGTGCCGAACCGCTGCCCAGGTATCCGGCCGTATCAAGAGACATCACGCTGATCGTCGATTCAGACGTTGAGGCGGGCCGTGTTGCCAGGGAACTCGACAGCCTGGTTGCAAATGAAAAGGTCGCTGAAAGGGCATTTCTGTTCGATGTGTACGAAGGCGATCCCATCGAGGAAGGCAAAAAATCTTTTTCGTTCAGAGTCGTCTACCGCTCTATGGATAAGACATTAAAAGAAAAAATGGTGAAAGGCCTTCACCGGAAAATATCGGATGCCCTGATTCAAAAGTTTGATGCCGATCTTCCGGAGTAGTCGACTGCCCGTGGCCCGTGGCATAAAAGCACCCCGCCACCTGCTTGTCCAAAGGTGCCCCGTAGAATAAATTTATCCTGGAACAAAAAGCCACAGTGCTGTTGACAAAAATGGATATATTGTTATAATGCCCGTTTAATGCGGGTATAACTCAGTTGGTAGAGTGCAAGCTTCCCAAGCTTGATGTCGCGAGTTCGAGTCTCGTTACCCGCTCCATCTGTCAAGTTTTGCTGATGGTAGGTAGATTGTTGGTTCCGTTTTGGAATGGCGGCGCATTACCTGAACCTTGATTGGTTGAGATTTTTTTTAATGTTTAGAGGAACGGGCATCTGCCCGTTTTTCTGTTTTTATGAAACAGCGGGATGGAGAAGAAGGGTCGTAACGTATTAATGACCGGCGGCAGCAGAGACAACCCGTTGAAGAGACTTTCGGCAAAGGTGCACGAAGTGGCCCTGCCTGTATGCATGGCTGAAAATTTCGAGCTGATTGAGACGGAGTGTCTCCCGGGAAAAGGGGATACGGTTATCCGGTTTTACATGGACAAACCGGGCGGTATCACCATAGCTGACTGCTCTTATATGAGCAGACAGCTGGAAGACTTGGTGGATGTGTATATAGAGGAGGTTGACAGTTACAGACTGGAAGTGTCATCACCCGGTCCCAACAGACCGCTTTTGAAGCGGGAGGATTTTGAAAAGTTTTCAGAAAGCCGGATTAAAATAGAGACAAAGGTATTTGTTCAGGGCAAAAAAAAGCTGACCGGAACGCTTAAGCAGGTAACCCGTGACGGAATTGTCATTCTTGCGGACAACAGGGAGCTTGCAGTTGATTTTGAACAGATTATCAGTGCGAGACTGGCAGGCGAGTAAAATGGAGAATTTTGTATAATGTTTATCACAGACATCAAACGGATCATAGATCAGGTGAGCCGGGAGAAGGGGATCGATGTTGAGGTGCTCATATCCACCGTGAAGCAGGCGGTTGAGTCGGCTGCGAAAAAGAAATTCGGACCCGAGGCCGACGTAGAGGTCCATTATGACAATAAAACAGGCCAGATAGAAGTGTTTCATTTCAAGGAAGTGGTGGAGAATGTCGCGTCCCCGGAGACGGAACTTTCCCTGGAAGAGGGATACAAGTATGATTCAGAATGTGAAATAGGCGACAGCCTCGGTATACGGATCGATGCCGGGGAATTCGGAAGAATTGCAGCCCAGTCGGCAAAGCA
The DNA here is from genome assembly GCA_964478245.1 of uncultured Desulfobacterales bacterium. GTDB lineage: Bacteria > Desulfobacterota > Desulfobacteria > Desulfobacterales > Desulfobacteraceae > CAYZHB01. Next base: position 8,423 of record CAYZHB010000060.1, read on the forward strand.
GGTAATTATTCAGAAAATCCGGGAGGCGGAAAGAAACGCGGTTTATGAAAATTTCATTCACAAAAAGGGACAGATAATTAACGGTATTGTTCACCGTTTTGACCGGGGAAATATTATCGTGAATCTCGGACAGGCTGAGGCGGTCGTGAGACTCAGGGATCAGATACCAAGAGAGGCGTACAAGAGAGGAGACCGCATACGGGCCTATGTCCTGGATGTGCTTGAAGAGTCCAAAGGGTCCCAGATTCTCCTTTCAAGGACACATCCCACTTTTTTGATCGAACTGTTCAAAACAGAGGTGCCGGAGATTTCAGAGGGGATTGTCTCGCTGTTGAAAGCCGCCCGGGTACCCGGTGTGCGTGCGAAAGTGGCGGTAACCACCTCTGATTCCGATGTGGATCCGGTGGGGGCCTGTGTGGGGATGAAAGGCAACCGTGTCCAGAGTATTGTTCAGGAACTCAGGGGGGAAAAGATCGATATCGTGCCCTGGAATCCGGATATTGCGAAGTTTGTCTGCAATGCGCTGGCACCTGCGGAGATTACCCGGGTTATCATTGATGAAGACAACAAGAGCATGGAAGTGATCGTGCCCGAAGATTATCTTTCCATTGCCATCGGCAGGAACGGCCAGAATATCAGCCTCGCGTGCGAACTGACCGGCTGGCATCTGGAGGTGATGGGCGAGGAGGAATACAGCCGCAGTGTCAAACAGGGATATGATGATCTGATGCGGTTGTCCGGCGTGAGCATGACCCTGGCGGAAACCCTTTTAAGCGGCGGCTATAACAGCCTGGAAGAACTTTCCGAAGCGGATGAGGAGGATCTTTGCGCCATTGCCGATATACCGGAAGACAGTGCCCGCGAGATGATAAAGGAAGCCGGTGAGCTGGTTGCGGAAAAAGCGGAAAGCACGAGTGAGGATCTGGATGAAGATGCGAAAGAAGAATCGGGTGAAGGCGAAGAGGACGGGTAATCTGCTGCAGCCGTTTCAATCCGTTCGCAAAACGGGTGGCCGTGGCCGTTGACCGAACTGACAGCCGGTCTCAAAAAAATGAATTGCTTGGGGGGATATAGATGGCGAAAGTCAGAGTATATGAGTTGGCCAAAGAGTTTAATATGACAAACAAGGCCCTTTTGACAAAGCTCGAGGAGATAGGGGTCGAAGTGAAAAGTCATATGAGCTCTCTTGAGGACGATCAGGTCAATTATATAAAAAAGAAATTGTTCGGAAAAGAAAAGCTGGTTGCTGAAGTAAAGGTGAAGCCGTCCGTTATCCGCAGGCGTAAAATGCCGGCAGAATCGAAACCCCCTGAGACGACTGCCGGGGAGCAGGCCGAAGAAACGCCGTCACCGGCGGAGGAAAAGAAAGACAGAGAAGCTTCGGAAGAAAAAGAGACGCCTCCAGACCGGGAGGAGACAAAATCCGCGTCGGAAACAGTGGCAGCGGATCAGGAAGCGGAGACAGAACAAAAAGCGCCTGACGCAGAACAGGAAACGGAAGAGGCGGCGTCCGAACCGGCAGAGGAGAGTATGCCTTCTCGTGAAACGTCTGAAGACGCTGAAGAAGAGACGTCACAGGAAGCTGCCGACGCCCCGGCGGCCCAAGAGGAACCGACGCCTGCGGATGAAAAAGAGACAGTCCCTGATCAGGAAGCAACGGATGAGGAAAAGAAGCCGAAAACAAAGAAGCGGAAAAAGAAGAAATCCGAGCCCGCAAAAATTGTAAAACTGGCGGAGGCCGATACGGTTGCCGAACTGAAGAACAGGAATGAAGAAAAGGGCCCCGAAAGAGCACCGGAACAGAAGAAAAAAGCGGAAAAAGGCGCAAAAGAGAAGGCCCGGCAACACAAGCCGGAAAAAGAAGAAAAGGCGGCCCGGCGCAGAAAAGCGGAAACAGGAAAGACCTCTCCTGAGAAAGATTTCCCGGTCGAGGCCCCCCCTCCCCCACTTGATGACGCGTCAGAGGAGGCAAAGCGAAAAAAGAAAAAAGACAAGCGGCGGAAAAAGGAGCAGGAAGAAGAGGCCCTCCAGAGAAAGCGGACCAAGAAAAAGAAAGCGGTTGTAGAGGGGGACGCACTCTATGAAAAAGGGTACGGCCGTAAAAAGATAAAAAAGCGGGATGCCAGGTCCAAGAAGGGCAAGTTTCAAAAAACCCAGATTACAACGCCGAAGGCTGTAAAGAGACGGATCAAGATCGATGAAGTGATTGAGCTGTCCGATCTGGCCAAAAGGATGGGCATCAAAGCCAACGAGATGATCCAGAAGCTCATGGGCATGGGCGTTATGGTGACGGTCAACCAGACCATAGATTTTGACACGGCCGCGCTGGTAGCAGCGGAATTCGGTTATGAAGTCGAGAAAGCCTCTTTTGAGGAAGATGTCCTCCTGGCAAAACAGGAAGCGCAGGACGATGAAGGGGAAACCATTGCCAGGGCGCCTGTCGTGACCATCATGGGACATGTGGACCACGGAAAAACCTCACTGCTCGATGTGATTCGAAAATCGAAAATTACCGCCGGTGAGGCGGGGGGCATTACCCAGCATATCGGGGCCTACAAGGTGGAAATCCCCAACGGAGAGATAACGTTTCTCGATACCCCGGGTCATGCCGCGTTTACTTCCATGCGGGCCAGAGGCGCCCAGATAACGGACCTTGTCGTTCTCGTGGTCGCGGCGGATGACGGGGTCATGCCCCAGACAATAGAGGCGATAAACCATTCAAAAGAGGCTGGCGTGCCGGTTGTGGTCGCCGTTAACAAGATGGACAAGCCCAATGCCGATCCGACCCGGGTTATGCGGGAGCTGGCGGATCACGGCGTGCTCGCGGAAGATTGGGGCGGTGATGTGGTGTTTGTCAATGTCTCTGCCAAGGCTGAAACCGGTATAGATGAATTGCTCGAGATGATACTCCTTCAGTCCGAGGTGCTTGAACTCGAGGCCAATCCCGACAGAAAGGCGTTCGGCTATGTCGTGGAATCCCGTCTCGATACCGGGAGGGGGGCTGTCGCTACCGTTCTGGTACAGCACGGCACCCTCCGGGATGGGGAATCGGTGGTCTGCGGGCTGCATTCGGGCAAAATCCGTGCAATGATCGATGATCTGGGAAATAAAACCCACGAAACCGGCCCCAGTACGCCGGTAGAAATAGTCGGCCTGAGCGGCGTGCCCGATGCCGGGGATGAGGTTGTTGCGGTGGCAAGTGAAAAAGATGCCAAACAGATCAGTGAACACAGGCTTCAGAAACAGCGGGCGAAAGAACTGGCAAAGAAGAGCCGTGCCAACCTTGAAAAACTGTTTACCAATATGGGCACCCAGGATGTCAAGGAGCTCAAACTTATTGTCAAAGCGGATGTCCACGGCTCCATCGAGGCCCTTACCGATTCGCTAAAGGACATGGCCCGGGAAGATGTGGATATCAAGGTCGTGCATGCGGCGGCCGGAACGGTTAATGAGTCGGATGTGTCGCTTGCCGCCGTATCGGATGCGATTATTATCGGGTTCAATGTCCGCCCTACCCCTCAGGTGAGCAAGATTGCCAAGGAAGAGGGGATCGATATGCGGTTCTACGATATCATCTATGATGTCATAAACGATATCAGTGCGGCACTGGACGGATTGATGCCCTCGAAATTCGAAGAGCACGTTATCGGCAGAGCCGAAGTCCGCGATACGTTTGTGGTGCCGGGCGTGGGCACCATTGCCGGCTCCTATGTCCTGGAAGGAAAGGTGGTGAGGAACAAAAAGGCAAGGCTGCTGAGAGACGGTGTTGTGAAGTGCGACAGTGAGCTCTCGTCTTTAAAGCGGTACAAGGATGACGCAAAGGAAGTCATGCAGGGGTATGAATGCGGTATCGGTATCCAGAAGTTTAATGATATCAAGGTAAATGATATTATTGAATGTTACGAAATTATAGAGAAACGACCCGGTTCGGAGTAAACAGATGAAACCCTATCCAAGAGCAGAACGCGTGGGTGTTAAAATTCAGTCTGCAGTCTCCCATCTCCTGAGCAAAAAGCTGATGGACCCGCGGATTGAAATGGCGACGATCAGCAGGGTAAAGGTCACTGCCGACCTTTCCATTGCCTATGTCTATTTTGCGGTTTTCGGGAGCGAAGAAGATGTAGCGGAGGCGGCTGAAGGATTTAAAAGTTCCAGGGGCTTTATCAAGAAACGGATTGCCCCGGAGCTGAAACTGAAATACATGCCCGAGTTGAAGTTCCGCCATGATGACTCCTTTGATAAGGGGGCCCGCCTGGACCATATTATCGATTCGGTTACCAAGTTGTAATACCCTGGAAAAAATCCCCGGGACTTGCGATGAAAGACGGTATTATTGCGGTAGATAAACCGGAAGGGATATCCTCCGGTGATGTTGTGGATCGTTTGAAAAAAAACGGCAGAGCGCGGAAAGTCGGGCATATGGGCACACTGGACCCCTTTGCCACGGGGGTTCTGCTTTGCGGTATCAACAGCGGCACCCGCCTGTCGCAGTTTTTTCTCGGCGGGAGCAAAAGATACAACGGCCGTATCCAGCTCGGGGTGGAAACGGATACGCTCGATGTTACCGGTGAACGCACAAAGGAAACGCCGCTGACCCCATCGGTGACGCCGGAACAAATCCGGGCGGTCATTGCCGGATTTGAAGGGGTTCAGCAACAGGTGCCGCCCTTTTTTTCAGCTGTAAAACATAAAGGCAAACCGCTCTACAAGTATGCAAGAGCCGGAACCCGTATCACAAAACCGCCTCGGGAAATCGAAATAAGTCACATATCGGTTGAACACATTTCACTGCCGTTTGTGGATATTGATGTGCGCTGTTCCGGCGGGACTTATGTCCGGACGCTTGCCCACGACATTGGGCAGGCGCTGGGATGCGGGGCATCGCTTTACTCCCTCCGCCGGGAGGAGTGCTGCGGATTTTCGCTGCCGGATGCTGTTTCGCTGTCCGACCTGGAACGTATGACACCGGAAGAAATAGAGGAGAGAATCGTGCCGCCTGCGGAATCGCTCCATTTTTTTCCTTCGTATACGGCGGACAGGGAACTTGAAAAAAAGATCGGATTCGGCAGAAAAATCTCGTTGGATGACGGACTGCCGGCTTTCGGGGAATCCGAATTTATAAAAGTTGTTGACAGGGAAGGGCGCCTTGCGGCTGTTGTAAAATATGATAAAAACAGCGCCGAATTTAATTATTGTTGTGTTTTTTCCTCATAGGTGGTATCTTCTCTATTTAATTTTGTTTGTGTTTAGTTCCGGCATCCTGCCTGCCTTGCTGCGGGGTCTGAATGGAATATTGGATGGCGCAGCGTCAAAGAGCCGGGAATACAGGGATGCCTAAATCAGATATTCCAGAAAAAGGAGTTGACAGTGAGTTTGATTGAGAAAACCAAAGAAGAAATGATCGAAGAGTTCAAGCAGCACGAGTCAGATACCGGCTCGCCGGAAGTGCAGGTGGCTATTTTAACGCACCGGATTACCTATCTGACCGAACATCTGAAACTGCATAAAAAAGACCACCATTCAAGAAGGGGTCTGCTGGTGCTGGTAGGAAGGCGCAGAAGTCTTCTTGATTATCTGAAGAAAAAGGATGTGGAAAGATACCGCTCTTTGATTGAAAAACTCGGGCTTAGAAGATAGAATAAAATGTGCAAAAGCCGATTTCTGAACTGTCAAGAACGGAAATCGGCTTTTCTGGTTATGAACACGCGGCGGTTTACAGCTCAATTTTTAAATAAGTTTGCATGCCTGGTATTAAAAAAGCAGTTTGATGCCAGACATGCGGACTTATTTTCCAAGTGATGCTGAAACGCCGCTTTTTTATCAGGAGTATGTATGGAAAAAGTATTTAAAACCGACATCGGCGGCAGGGAATTCGTAATAAGTGCCGGCAAGGTGGCCAAACAGGCACACGGTTCCGTAATTGTTCAACATGGAGAAACGGTTGTCCTCGTGACGGCTGTGGCCGCTAAAGATCCCAAAGAGGACGCGACTTTTCTTCCGCTTACAGTAGAGTATCAGGAGAGAATTTATGCAGCCGGCAGAATACCGGGGAATTATTTCAGGCGGGAAATCGGACGGCCCAGCGAGAAAGAGACCCTGACATGCCGGCTCATTGACAGGCCGGTTCGTCCGCTTTTTGAGGAGGGGTACAACTATGAAACCCAGATAATTGCCACGGTTCTTTCCATGGACAAGAAGAATGAGCCGGATGTGCTGGCCATTGTCGGCGCCTCGGCTGCCTTGGAGATTTCGGATATTCCGTTCAACGGACCGATTGCCGGTGTCCGGGTCGGAAGAGTGGACGGCGAATTCGTGGTCAATCCCACAACGGATCAGCGGGAGTCAAGCGATATCGACCTTGTGGTGACGGGTTCCGAAACAGGCGTGACAATGGTCGAGGCAGGGGCCGCCGTCGTGCCTGAGGAAGAAATCCTGGATGCCATTTTTTTCGGCCACAAGGTAATGCAGCCCATTGTCGATCTTCAGAAAGAGCTCAAAAAATCGCTGGGAAGAGAAAAGCGGGCAATTCCCGTCCCCGGGGTCGATGAAGAACTGTACGAAAAGGTGAAGCAGCATGCCGGTGAACGGATTTATGAAGCGGTCCAGATCAAGGCGAAAACAGAACGCAAAAAGGCGTTAAGCCTTATAAAGGAAGAGGTCGGCAATTCTCTTGAAAGTGAAACAGGTGAAAAGCCGGACGGGATGTCAGATGTTTTTGGCAGTCTTGTGAAGCGTATCAGCAGGGGCATCGTTTTAAAGGATAAAAAGCGGATTGACGGCCGGGCGTTTGACGAAGTCCGGGACATATCGTGCGAGATCGGGACGCTGCCCCGGACACACGGCAGCGCCCTTTTTACCCGTGGAGAAACCCAGGTGATGGGAATTCTGACCCTTGGCTCAGGCCTTGATGAACAGCGGGTGGAAACCCTTTACGGGGATGAAAACAGACGCTTCATCCTTCACTATAATTTTCCGCCTTTCTGCGTCGGGGAAACCCGGCGGCCCGGCGGCCCGAGCCGCCGCGACATCGGTCACGGCAATCTCGCCACGCGGGCGCTTGAGACGATACTGCCGGAACCGGAGGACTTTGAGTATACGATCCGGCTCGTAGGGGAAGTGATGGAGTCCAACGGCAGTTCGTCCATGGGAACGGTCTGTGCCGCTACCCTGGCCTTAATGGAGGGGGGGGTGCCGATCAAGGCCCCGGTTTCCGGCATTGCCATGGGACTTGTGGCGGAAGGCGATGAAGTGGCGGTTCTTTCCGATATCCTTGGTGACGAGGATCATTTCGGCGACATGGATTTCAAGGTGGCCGGAACACAAGAGGGCGTTACCGCCCTTCAGATGGATATCAAGATCCGGGAGCTGTCAAAGGATATACTGAAAACGGCCCTGCTCCAGGCAAGGGAGGGACGGCTGCATATTCTCGACCGGATGCTCACTACCATTGAATTCTCGCGGAAAGAGATTTCTCCCTACGCCCCGAAGATAGTGCGGCTTAAGATCAAACCGGATAAAGTCCGGGAAATTATCGGACCGGCGGGCAAAATCATACGGGGAATCCAGTCGGAAACCAATACGACAATAGAAATTGATGACGATGGCGTTGTAAAGATTGCCGCTGAGAACGAAACAGATTCCGAGGCAGCGGTCAAAATGGTAAAGGATATCGCCCTTGATCCCGAGATCGGTGAGCTATACGAGGGGAAGGTCGTGAAAATCACTGATTACGGGGCTTTTGTTAATATAAAATCAGGGATCGACGGACTTGTCCACATATCCGAGCTTGCCGATTACCGGGTAAAAAAGGTAACGGATATTATCAAGGAAGGGGATACGGTCAAGGTCAAGGTCCTGGATGTTTCAAATGACGGCAAGATCAAACTGAGTTACAAGGCTGCGAACAGTTGACCGATATGAACCCGATCTCGGTGTGCCCCCTTGCCAGCGGCAGCAGGGGGAACTCCCTGCTTGTCTGTTGCGGCAGGCATTCAATCCTTATCGATGCCGGCCTTTCCGGCATCGAAATCGAGAGACGGCTTGCCGCAAGGGACGTATCGGCAGAGAGTCTGAAAGCCATTGTCGTTACCCATGAACACGCCGACCATGTAAAGGGGGTGGGGGTATTGAGCCGGCGCTACGATATTCCGGTTCATATAAACAGGGAAACCCACAGGGCCGCCTCCCATATCGGCACCATTTCCGATATTCATTTTTTTAAATGCGGCACCTCTTTTAAGATCGGGGACATCCGGATCAACCCCTTTACTGTTTCCCACGATGCAGCGGACCCCTCGGCTCTCACCCTTGAGTACGGCGGGAATAAAATCGGGGTGGCCACCGATATGGGGGTGGCGACCAATGTGGTGAAAGAACACCTGAAAGGGAGCACCCTGGTTTATATTGAAGCGAATCATGATCCGGAGATGCTGATCAACGGGCCGTACCCCTGGCATCTGAAACAGCGCATAAAGAGCCGGGAAGGTCACCTCTCCAACATTGACTCGCGGGAATTGCTGTCTTTGCTGAAAAAGGATCGGTTGAAGCATGTGATTCTCGCCCATCTCAGTGAAGAAAACAACTCTCCCCGGAAAGCACGCCAGACGGCAATGGAGGGGCTTGACAAGTCCGCCGTAACCGTGGATGTGGCAATGCCTCACACACCCGGCCGGGTGATTACCCTGTGATCCTGTCGCTACTTGTGTAGCGACGAAATATCAGGAAGAAATTGTGTTTTTTTAATTTCCTGTTATTATTGGATATGTAATTAACGCATGTCTGAAGGATATCGCCCGGTGTTATTTTATCCTTGACTTCCCGGCAAATTAATATTTTAAATAAAAAAACATAGCACAAAAACAGCCTGTTAGTAAAAGGCCACTGTTTGAACTGCACGGCTAATTTGTTCTATGCCATGGGCAGGTGGCGGGGAACTTCCTCTGCCT
>CAYZHB010000061.1:0-17343 GCA_964478245.1 uncultured Desulfobacterales bacterium
ACAACTTGGCCCCATGCCGGATGATGCCGCCCCACTCCTGCTGGCTGCCGGGAAGATAGCCCGGCACATCGGCAATCGTCAGCATGGGAATGTTGAAGGCATCGCAGAACCGGATGAACCGGGTGGCCTTGTCCGAGGCGTCGATATCGAGGCATCCCGCAAGAAAGCTTGGCTGGTTGGCGATAATGCCGACGGTTCTGCCGTTCAGCCTGGCAAAACAGACCACGATATTCTTGGCGTAGTACTGGTGCGGCTCGAAAAATTCGCCGTTGTCCACGATGGCGCTGATCACCGCTTTTATGTCATAGGACTGGTTGGGGCTGTCCGGGATGATGGTGTCGAGCCCCTCGTCCGTCCTGCCGGGATCGTCTCCGGTCTCCAGATGCGGGGGATCTTCCATGTTGTTTGACGGGAGATAGGACAGAAGCCGCCTTATCTGGTTCAGGGCGTCTTCGTCGGAATCACATGCGAAATGGGCCACCCCGCTTTTTTCGTTGTGGGCCATGGCGCCGCCCAGGTCCTCAAACGTAATCTCTTCACCGGTCACCGCTTTGATGACGTTCGGGCCGGTGATGAACATGTAGCTGGACTCTTTTACCATGAATATCCAGTCCGTCATTGCGGGAGAGTACACCGCACCGCCGGCTGTGGGCCCCATTATCGCGGAAACCTGGGGAACCACGCCGGAGGCGGCCGAATTCCTGAAAAAGATATCCCCGTATCCGGAAAGAGCGTCCACCCCTTCCTGGATCCGGGCCCCGCCGGAATCGTTGAGCCCCACAACAGGCGCGCCTGCCTTTACGGCCAGGTCCATGACCTTGCATATTTTTTTGGCCTGCATTTCACCGAGGCTTCCCGCCCTCGTGGTAAAATCCTGGGAATAGGCGAAAACGGTTTTTCCGTCGATACGGCCGTATCCGGTGATGACGCCGTCCGCGGGGATGTCCACCTTTTCCATGCCGAAGTTCGTGCACCGGTGGGTCACAAACATATCGATTTCGGTAAAGGTCCCTTTGTCGAAAAGGGTATCAAGCCGTTCCCTTGCATTGAGCCGGCCCTGTTCCTTTCTTTTGGCAAGGGCTTTTTCCCCGCCCATTTTCAGGAGCGCTTTTTCCCGCTCTTTTAATTCCAGGATTTTATCTGATATCACGCTCATAGTAAAAACCCTTCCTTTTTTGGTTCTTCCTTATGTCTCTTCAATACTGAAACGCCATGCACAGAACCACTCTTCCGGATGGCTGTCCGGCGGACATCCTATGCATTCGGTTTTAATCCGTTTGTCCACAGCAGCCGCAAAGTAGGTGTATTCCACCATACCGCCGGATTTGCAGGGATAATCGTCAAGGTTTTTCCGTTTTCTCGCCATCTGGACCCGGCACTCGTTCATCCGGAACACAAAGCTGTTTTCGGTTTCATCCACGATCGACTGCTTGTTGATCATGGCGTACATCCGGAATCCGAGCGCTTTTTTCAGGCCGTCCAGGCCGCAGTCGTCCGTCAGGTTCAAAAACTTCTTGATGGCATACGCTTCATACGGGGAAAACTGGGCCCAGCAGGAATCATTGCACCGTTTCGCATCATTCATGCCCATGTCAAACTCGAGCGACTGGAACCACACCCCGTCGTTTACCAGCCAGTTTTTGGCCACGGCCGTCATGAGTTCCGTCTTTGCCTCGTCCGCCATATCGAGCAGTCCGGCCGGCAGGCCGTCCCGGATATCAAAATCAAGTACGCCGGCAAGTCTTTTCATCTGTATGGCAACACTTCTTTCGGTGGCCCTGTCCAGCACTTCAAGGGCTTTCTCCATCCCCATCTGGTGCCGCACCTCGGTAAACCACAGGGCATAGTGCACCACAATCCGGTTGAACATGTCCGCAATAAATCGCGCCTTTTCGTCTTTCTTCAGTTGAAACGGGGTTGTTCTTTCTTCAGCCATTTGGATACCTGTAAAATTTTGTTTTGTGAGTTTTAAGCAGTTGTCCGTGTTCAACAATTCTCACCTGAAAGGTATAGACATATTTATCCGTTATATGCAACCCTTTTCTATTGCATCTTCGCGGTGAATTTGTTCTATGCCACCTGCTTGTCCCAAGGTGACCCGTAGAACAAATTTACCGTGAGTGTCAGAAAAAAAAGATTGATTCAAAAAAAAAAAAAATATATAAAATCAGGTTACGTAAAGAGATTTTAACCCTTGAGTAAAGGAGATACCGTTGAGACAGCTTGGAAAATACTTTTTTACAGCATTGCTTTCCGTTTCCATTTTTATTGTGACCGCATTTCCCTGCAGCGCCGGAAATGCGGTAAACGTGGCTGTGCTACCGTTTAAAATAAACGCACAGAAAGATCTCGGGTTTCTTCAGGACGGCATAAGCGACATGCTCAGCTCCCGTCTTTCGTGGAAGGATAAAGTCCGGGTCGTGGACGAAACCTCTGTTGAAAGTGTGCTTTCGGATATCGAGGGACTGTCCGGGGAGAGCCGTGCCCTGCTGGCCGGGGGAAAACTTGAAGCGGATTATGTGCTCTACGGCAGTGTCACGATTGTGGAGGCGAACGCCAGCATCGATGCCAAAATGGTGGATGTCACCGGTAAAAACGAGCCGCTTTCCTTTTTCAGGCAGGCGTCCGGCCTGGGCAGCGTGATACCGGAGATAAACAACGTGGCCACCGAGATCAATGCACGCGTTTTTAACCGGCAGGTGGCCTCCAGAACGGTTGCCTCCGAATCCGATGCCCGCTCCCGCGAAGGCGTCCGGCAAGCGGCAGGTCCCGATTCCGGATTTGTTGCGCCTGGCGGCGGGCAGCCGGGGACAGCGGCACCGAACCGGAATTTTATCTCGTTTAACCGGGCCGCTTCATCCGGCGGCTCAATGTGGCAGAGCAGAAAATTCAGCCATCTGATAAACGGGGTGGCCGTCGGTGACGTGAACGGTGACGGGCGGCAGGAGACGGTTATTATTTCGGCGCATTATGTGCACATTTACCAGGCGTCCCGTGACGGGTTTGCCGAGATGGCCAAAACGGCGAAAAGCCGGGTCAATTATTATATCGGTGTGGATGTGGCCGACATTAACGGCAACGGGGTGCCGGAAATATTTGTCACCAGCCTGTCCCCTTCGAGAGACAGGGTCAACTCGTTTGTGCTCGAGTACAACGGCGGTGAATATGCCGAGATTGTGCATGACGCCGACTATTACTTCCGGGTGGTCAATACGGCGTCAAACAGCGGAAACCCCGTGCTTCTCGGTCAGGAGCAGGAAAGGGATGCGGATCCTTTTTTACAGCCGGTATATGAGATGAAGTGGGAAAACGGAAACTATGTGCCGCACCGGAAACTGGTAGAGGAGGAGACCGCCTGTGCCACCGGCGTGACTTACGGGGATATCATGGCGAAGCGGGACCGAAGTATCGCCGCGTTTAACAGAAAAGACCATATCGTTCTGTTAAATCAAGGATCAAAAGAGGTGTGGGAAAGCCGGGATCGATACGGCGGCAGCCTCAACTCTTTTGTCACGCCGCCCGAAGACCCCACAAACGAGGAAGACGTCCATTATCTGCCGCTCCGGCTTCTGACGGCGGATACAAACGGGGACGGCACCCCTGAGGTGATCACCGCCTCCAACTACGACATTGCCAGGGGGATTCTGAAGCGGTTCCGGCAGTTTAAAAAAGGGCATATCGTCGCCTTGTCCTGGAACGGCCTGTCCCTGGAACCGACCTGGAAAACCCGCGCTCTTTCCGGCCGTGTCAGCGATTTTTTTGTCGGCGACTTTGACAATGACGGCGCTGATGAATTGATTGTCGCATATGTTTCAAAGGACGGATTTTTCTCTTTTGCCGAGAGTGAAAGTTTTCTGGTGGGGTATGATCTTTTCAGTAAAAATTAAAATTTTTTTAACAAAATTTTAATAATTGTTTGACTTTTCAGAATAATGCTGTTAACAGATGTTTACTGAAATATATACAAATGAGAGAAAGGAGGTGATAGGGAAGGACTTGAAAGATTGTCTTTTTAAGGATGACTGTTGAAGCGGATAACTTTAATCTATTTTCAGGAGGAAAATAAAGATGAAAAAACTATTTATAATTGCATGTGCAGCGCTTTTTGCTGTAGTGATGGCAGCGCCGGTTTATGCGGCCGACAACCTTGAAGTAAGCGGTTCTTACTTTGCCAGAGGATGGAGCGTGGACAATTCCGGCTATGTGGATGGCGCGGATGCGGACTGGTTCCATCAGAGATTCAGAACACAGTTTAAATTCAACGTGGCCGATGATGTTCATGCCGTTTTAAGAGCGGACTTTGCAGAAGCCATCTGGGGTCTTGATTTTGACACTGGTTCTGTTGCCCGTCCCGGTAATGCCGGCGACAACGACAGCACCAAACTCCATATCGACCGGACATACATCAATATCGACAAGGATATGTGGAGCCTCACCGTAGGTCAGCAGTATGTCGGTCTCGGTATCCTCGAGGTAATGGACGCCAATGCCACCGGTGTTAACCTCGGCCTCAAGTTTGAACCGGCCACCGTTTCGCTTATCTATGCGAAGATTGACGAAGGCGGGGCTACTTCTGATGACACAACCGTTACTCCCGGACCGACCCCGGATACAAACACGGAAGATACAGACGTCTATGCCGCCAATGTCAGCTTCGGCATGGGCGACTTTAACAGCAATCTCTACTATGCCATGGTCACTGACGATTCTGATGCCGAAGCTGAGCCCTGGGCTCTCGGTTTCATGACATCAGGCGCCATGGGCGCCGTCAACCTGACGGCTGAACTCGACTTCTTCGGCGGCGACATGGCCGGCGGAACCGATTATACCGGTACCCAGTTCTACCTGAAAGGGGACAGCGATATCACGGATATCATCAACGTCGGTGGCGAGCTCATTTATGCACAGGGTGACGAGGACGATGCTCAGATTACCGGTCTGACCGACTGGTGGTCATTTACCCCGTTCAGCAACAATACGCCGGTAAGCGCTTTCTATACCGCAATGGTAAGCGGCTCCAGCGTATTTGATCCGTCCGGAGCAGGCGCCGGATCAATGGGTCTGACTATCTTCTTTGAAGCCAACCCCATGGAAAAGCTGAGCCTGGGGTCCAAACTCGGTTACCTTGAAACAGAGGAAGATGACGTGGTAGACGGTGACCTCACAGCATTCAATGCGTGGGTTGCTTACACAATCGCCACCAACACCGATGTTTCTCTGACCTATCTCCTCTCCTCTCCGGATGCGGACGGAGTGGAGTTTGAAGACGAGTCTACTCTGGTTGCAGAGATCAAACTGGCCTTCTAGTTTTTCGTCTTGATGTAAAGAGAAGAACAGTTCGAAGAACAGTTCAGGGGCCGCATGTGGTAAAATGCATGCGGCCCTTTTGTTTGCCAGATCAGGGCCATCCACGTTTTATATCCTGGGTTCCCCTCTGTTTCTCTTCTTCACTGCTGTTCCCCCGCTTTTCCGGGAGTTTATATCTCAGAATTCCGGAGGAAAGCGCTACTCGAAGTGAGACCCGCCCCTTGTTTCACGGCTTTTTTAACACCAGAAAGTACAGCTCGCCCGGGTATTTCATGCGGCCGGCCCCAAAGGCTGCTTTTTTTCCGTTCCCGAAGAAAAGATCCGCGCGCGACGGCCCTTTGATGGCGCCGCCCGTATCCTGGTTGAAAACGAATCCCGAAAAGGGCTTTAACGTGCCGGACCGGCCGGGTTTCGCCTCTGCAGAACCGGTTTCGGCACCGGGAACCGGTATACTGGTGCGGATGAAACAAAGCGCCCCTTTTGGAAAAAGGCGGCTGTCCGTGGCGATGGATCTCATCGGGGTGACCGGCACACCAAGGCAGCCGTATGGACCGCCGGTTTCCTGCTTGAAGAATACGAAACTCGGGTTGTGGTGGAGGACCGCATCCATTTTTTCCGGGTTGTTTTTCAGCCACCTGCGGATGGACTGCATGGACACTTTGTGTTTCGGCATGTCTTCCTTCTCTATGAGATATTTTCCGATGGACCGGTACGCATGGCCGTTTTTGGCGGCATAGTGTACCCGTATGGTTTTGCCGTTTTCCAGCACGATACGTCCGGACCCCTGGATTTCCAGAAACAGCCTGTCCAGTCTGTTTTTAAGCCACACGACCGGAGACGCGCGTTTTTCAAAGTCTTTTATCTGGTTAATCTCTTCTCTTGTATAGTACGGGATGACCGTATTGTCCGGGGTAATGCGCCCGAAAAGCCGCGGCCTGCGTTCGCATTCTTCGGAAAAAAGGGAAATCGCCACGGTGACCAGGTCGTCGGGAACGGAGTAGAGGGGACACCGATACGTTGTACTCTGCTCAAGACGTCCCTTGAAAGTGGGTTCAAAGTATCCGGTAAACAACACCTGTTCCGAATCTTCCCGGGCGGTTCTGTACACCCGATAGTGCCGCCGGACAAACGCATTCAGTTCATCGGGAGCAGGAGATGTTTTGACAAATGCGGCAAACCGTTCCAGGGAAGCGATCATCGTCTGTTTGCTGTAAGTGTCTTTTCCAAAGACAAATGTCCGGTTGTCCGGCACCCTTTTGTAGTACAAAAGGCTCTGCCGCGCCGCTTTTTCGATATCGTCAAAGCGGCGGGTGTCACTGAAAAATCCGTATTGAAAGGGGGCGCATTTTACAAGGGCGTTCCCGGCTGTAATGACCTTCTTTTTTTCGGGTTTCAAAAGGAAAACAGCCAGGATCACGGCAGCCGCAGCAAAGATGCCGGCCGTTATGACAACAGGGGATTTTTTCATTGCTCCTCGGAACGCTTCATTTTTCTGGTAACGGATTTTTGGGCATCAACCCCCGAGATGATGGTGTCTTTTTGGGAGACGATACCGAGATCTTCGAACTTCCGGGCCGACACCATCACCCGGTTCTCCATGGACCCGACGGTCCGGTTAAACGTGTCCACACATTTTTCAATATCCCTGCCGAGGCGGTTCATGTTATCGGCCGTGTTACAGAGGCGCCGGTAAAGCTCAATTCCCAGCGTTCTTATTTCTTCGGCTTTTTCCATACTCTTTTCCTGCCGCCAGGCATAGGCCACCGCTTTGAGAAGCGCGATCAGGGTCGTGGGGGTGGCCGGAATGACCCCTTTGTCCACGCCCGTCTCGATGAGGTCCGGCTTGTAGGTGAGGGCGGCACTGAAAAAGTTTTCACCCGGGATGAAAAGCACGACAAATTCCGGCGTGAAGGAAAACCGGTGGAAATAGGATTTAGAAGAGAGACCGGTGATGTGTTTTTGCACCTGTGCCGCATGCTGTTTGTAAAAGGCGGTTTTTTCCGGTTCGGTTTGTGCTTCCATGGCATTGAGATAAGCGTCGAGGCTGACCTTGGCATCGATGATGATTTTCCGGTTTCCCGGCAGCCGGACAACCATGTCCGGGCGCTGTCCTCCCTGACCGGTACCGACGGCCGCCTGCTCGTCGAAATCGCATTTGTCCGACATGCCGGCGGTTTCCACCACCCTTTTAAGGGTCATTTCCCCCCATCTGCCTCTCACGTGGGGGACACGCAGGGCTTTCACCAGGTTGCCGGTCTCCACGTGGAGATTGTGCTGGGTTTTGGCCATTTCCGCGAGCTGCGCCGAGATGGCGCCGAACGATTTCTCCCTTTCAAGCGTCATTTTCCCCAGAGCGCTTTCATACTTTTCAAGGGCGTGCTTCACCGGTTCGATTTTGTGGGTCACCTCTTGTTTGGCCTCATCGGCAAACCGGGAAAAGTATTTGTCCGCCAGCTCAAGGAACCGGTCCGTGTTGGAAAAAAGGGTTTTCTCGGAAATGCGTTCCATTTTTCCGGAAAAGACAGACAGGAACAGTTTATGGAAGGCGAAAGAGATCCCGAGCCCCAGCAGCAGACCGGCAGCCAGAAAAAAAAGGTTCTCGGGTGTTATGGTCATACCGCGTCCGCCGTGAAAGTGCCGCTTTTGCCGCCGGATTTCCGTAACAGCCGGATATCGGTGATTGTCATTGTTTTATCATAGGATTTGCACATGTCGTAAATGGTGAGCGCGGCAACGGAAACGGCCGTCAGCGCCTCCATTTCCACGCCGGTTCTGCCGGTTATAGAGGCCGCGGCCTCGATTTCTACGGTGCCGTTTTCCGGATCGGTGCGAAAGTCGACGCTTACATGGGTGATATTCAGGGGATGGCACATGGGGATCAGATCCGCTGTCTTTTTGGCCGCCATTACCCCGGCAATTCTGGCCGCTTCGAACACATTGCCCTTTTCAATCCCTTTACCGGTGATTTTTTCGAGAAGGGCCGGGGTCACGCGGACTTTACCGCCTGCCACAGCCGTGCGGCCGGTTTCCGCTTTCCCGCCGACATCAACCATTCTGACACGTCCGTCACTGTCGAGATGTGAAAAATCGGCCATGGTCACCTCCTATTTCAATTGTGTATCCACCACCGGAACAGCCGGGGCCGCACCGGGTTTAAACAGATCAGCCCCCGAAAGCTGAACACGACAGAGGGCTTTGATCCCCGGCACCCCAAAAGCCGGTGGTTTTCTTGAGCAGCACGCTAGACGTAAAACTGTTTTTTCGATGTCGCTTCTTTTTTTATTCTGTTCAGCGTATGGGCAAGGGTGTCGATGACAGTCTCCCGTATATCGCCTGCCACCGCAATATACATGATGTCGTCCCCCACGGAAAGCGTCTTTCCTTCCGCGATCCAAACCAGGATCTCCACAATGCCGTCCCTGGTTTTTCCCTCGTCGATGATGTTTTCGAGGCGGTCGTGATCCACTGTCACTTCAAGGGCGGTCACTTTTTCTCCCTCCCGGGTGTGCTCCCTTACAACCCCGTTGTGAAACAGGACCATGCCCGCTTTCGGGTAATCCGGATGCTGCTTGATCCGGTCTGCCATGTCTTGAAGTATCATTTGATTTTCAGTTCCTTATCTTTGCGGTCATAGCCATTTTGTGGGCCTGTTCAAGATCTTCGGGTGTATTGATGTTGAAAAAGGACTGCATGTCCGGGTCGATCTTTTTAAGCGCGTGGGCCGGAATTTTTTTGACACGGTTCTTGATATAAAATTTTTTTATCATACAGATCCCTTTTTTCAGATTGGTTTCAATAAGCGGCAGGCATCTTTTCGAGTAGACAGCGGCAAGTGCTTCAAGACCGCCGTCCGTTTCCGGAACAGTGACATCAAAGGCCGGATCGGCCTGGCTCAGGATATAGGCAACAACCTCTTCCTTCAGAAAAGGGGTGTCACAGGCACAGACAAAGACCGCGTCGGTCCCGGCATAGTAAATACCCGCATGAATACCGGCAAGGGCGCATCTGGCCGGGCTGATATCCGTCACGATCATTGCGTCCCGGCAGGTGAACTCGCCAAGATCATTTGCCACGATGATGGTTTCATCAAAAAGAAGGGCAAATGTGTCCTGGATTTTTTCAATGATGGTCTGACGGCCGATTGTGTGAAAGGCCTTCTTTTTTCCCGGCAGCCTGCTGTTTTTGCCACCGGCGAGTATGACGCCGGTAAAGCGGTTTTTCATACGAGAAAAGATCCTGTCGCCTGTTTGTGTGTTCACCCGGTTGCCGACGCAGCCGGCAATTTTTTCTATACCCTTCTATAATAGCATTTTCAGTGACATTGACAAGAAAAAGTTGCGGTCAGGGTGTTGCTCCTATACAAAAAAGATGGTACGTATTTCAAATAGTTTTTACAGGAGTTTATATGGCGACAGAAAAGACGGTTCTATATCAGAGCGGTATCAGCGATACAATAAAACGGATCGCCCGCGAAATAGCCTCATCCCGGACCGGAACCCATGATATGGCCCTGATCGGTATTCAGACAAGGGGTACGTTTCTGGCAAGACGGATTGAAAAAGAGATAACGGCCATCAGAGACATCTCCCTTTTTGTGGGGGACATGGACATCAACATGTACCGGGATGACTGGACAAAAATCAGTTACCATCCCATTGTAAGGCCCTCCAACATCTCGTTTTCAGTGGATGACAAAGAGATCATCCTCGTGGATGACGTCCTGTTTACGGGCCGCACGACCCGGGCGGCCATGGATGCACTGATCGATCTTGGAAGGCCCGCCCGTATCGGGCTGGCGGTGCTGGTGGACAGGGGACACCGGGAGCTTCCCATTCAGGCGGATTACATGGGGGTCTTTGTGAACACCGATCCGGCCGACACCGTAAATGTCTGCCTTTCCGAGCATGACGGTGAGGACCGCGTATATATAGACAGGACCGGTTCATGAGCACCTTTCAGCACAGGCAGAAAAGTCCCCGCCATATCAAGATCGCGATTATGGGCGTCTCCAGCACACGGTCCGTGTCAGAAGACAAAAGCGGCGCCTGGATGAAAAAGCAGGCAAAAAAAGAGGGACATGAGGTGGCTGTCCACCATGCCGTAGCCGACGAGATTGACACTATCCGGGAGATGGTGGCGCATCTGGTCGAGAAGGTGGCGCCGGACGCGATCCTGGTGTCCGGGGGGACGGGAATAACGAAAAAGGATGTCACGTACGAAGCGGTACACCCGCTTTTTGAAAAAGAGCTCACCAGTTTCGGTCCGCTCTTCGCCGGCCTGAGTTATGAAGAAATCGATTCGGCCGCTCTTCTGTCCCGGGCAACGGCCGGCATTATCCGGAATACGGTGCTCTTCTGCATGCCGGGCAGCCTCGGCGCCTGTAAGCTGGCCTGTAAAGCACTTGTTTTCCCGGAGCTCGGCCATATTGTAAAGCATGTGAAGGAGTAAACAGAAATGGAAGAACTGGACGCCTTTCTATCCGAATGGCAGGAAACAGAATCCGAATATTTCTTTGTCCGTTCCGGTCTACCGTAAGCAGTCTTCTATCTGGTCGGCAAACCGGCTCTTGTAGGCAAAGTTCCCTTTTCTGTAGCTGGTATGGGTCACATAGAGAAGACGCTCAGCCCGGGTCATGGCGACGTACATAAGCCGTCTCTCCTCCTGCAGGGCCTCTCTTCCCTCCTGAAGTGAGCGCCAGTGGGGAAACAGATTTTCCTCACACCCCACGATGAATACCACTTCGTACTCCAGCCCTTTGGCCGAGTGAATCGTGATAAGGGAGACCCCCGATTTTCGGCCTTCCGCATCCCGATCCTTGTCTTCCCTTATCAGGGAGGCTTCTTCAAGATACGACAGCAGATCCGTTTTTTCACCGGCCGTGTACCGCAGCTGCTCGATATTTTCCATCCTGGAGATGTATTCTTCCTCTGTCTTTGCGGTTTTTTTCAGGTAGCTGGCATAACCGGTCTGTTCGATAATCTGATCCACGGCCGCAAGCGGTGGCAGTTCCGCTGTCGACGTCAAAAGTTCCAGCAGAAAGGTGATCTCTCCAAGGACTTTTCCGGACAGGGCCTTCTCTTTCACGCAGTGACGGGCCGCCTCCCGCAGGCTCATCCCGTCCGTCCGGCAGGCCTCGATCTTTTTTGTCATAGAGGGGCCGATGCCCCGTCGCGGCGTGTTCAAAATTCTTTTGAAGGAAACGTCATCATCCGGGAAAAAGGCCGCACTCAGGTACGCGTTGATATCCAGAATTTCCATTCTCTCGAAAAACCCCTGTGATCCCATCATCCGGTACGGTATGCCGTACTGCCGGAAAGTTCTCTCAAAGGGAAGAGAGCAGAATTTGGTTCGGTAAACCACCGCCATTTTTTCAAGCCCAATGCCGGCGTCGCGTTCGAGTTCCCCGGCTTTCCCGGCGACCCACTGGGCCTCTTCCATATCGGAAAAAAAATCATGCACCTCGACGATCCCCCCGCTTTTTTTGGAAAAACAGGTTTTGTTCATTTTGTCCGGGTTGTGATCGATCAGGTCGTTGGCCGCTTTCACAATCTCGTCAGCCGAGCGGAAGTTTTCCTCCAGGGTGAAAATTTTGGCGTTTTTGTACTTTTCTTTGAACCGTAAAAAGTGCTTGACATTGCTTCCCCTGAAACCGTAGACGGCCTGCCAGTCGTCACCGACGCAGAAAAGGCTGTTTTTCGGGCCGAGCAGAAGCCCGGTGATATCCTCCTGGAGATCATTCGTATCCTGATACTCATCCACCAGGATGTAGGAGAAAAAGGCCTGATAGGAGGTTCTGACCGGTTCATGGTCTCTCAGAATATCCCTTGTTTTCAGGAGAATATTGTCGAAATCGACCGCATTCATTTCAAAAAGCCGCTTTTCGTAAAACTTGTATATATCGGTTATCCTGATGCCCTTGAAGCTCTTGACACCGTCCAGATACGTTTCCGGAGTGCCGGTGTTTTTTGCCTTTGACATCAGAAAGACGATTTGATTTGAAAATTTTTTTTCAATATTGTGGGCAAGCAGAATCTCGGCGGCCAGCTTCTCCTGGTGATATACGGAGAGCACCTGCAGGGGCGAAGCGTATCCCAAAAGCCGGCCGTGCTTTCTGAGTATCATCAGGCAGGCGGAATGATATGTGCGGACCCAGGGGAAGCTTTGCGGTCCCAGGCCGGTCAGATGGTAAAGCCTGGATTTCATTTCATCCGCCGCTTTGTTGGTGAAAGTGATGGCCAGGATTCTGCCCGGTTCGACCCCGGATGCCACCAGGTAAGCGATTTTTTCCGTAAGGGTCTTTGTTTTTCCCGATCCGGCGCCGGCCACAACAAGTGCGGGCGAATCGGTATAGAGAACTGCCTGCGACTGCTGTTCGGTAAGTTTCATGAAAGCGTCTGCGCCTCCTCCCGGATAATGGTGTCCAGGGTGTGTTCGATCGTTGACCTGATCTCGTCGCGCCGCTCCCGGCTGAGGGCTTCAAATCGTAAGACCAGAGCAGGCTGGGTGTTTGACGCCCTGACCAGGCCCCATCCATCTTCGAAAACCGCCCGCATGCCGTCGATATCGATGACCTGCTGCTGCTGTTTGTAGTGGTCGGTTATTTTTTTAACAACGTCGAACTTTTTTTCATCCGGGCACTCGACCCGGATTTCGGGCGTGGTATAGGTTTGCGGAAGATCGGCAATGAGTTGAGAGACCGTCAGACCTTTAAGGCTCATTATCTCGAGCAGCCGTAATGTCGCGTAAAGGGCGTCATCAAAACCGAAATACCTGTCGGCAAAGAACATATGCCCGCTCATTTCCCCGGCAAGTTCGGCATTCTCCTCTTTCATCTTTTTCTTGATGAGCGAGTGCCCGGTTTTCCACATGACCGCTCTGCCGCCCTGATTTTCAATGTCATTGTACAGGGTCATGGAGCATTTCACCTCTGAAATGAAGGTGGCGCCGGGTTTTCTTGAGAGGATCTCCCGGGCGTATATAATCATGAGCTGGTCACCGTAGATGATATTACCCTTTTCATCCACCACCCCGATCCGGTCCCCGTCGCCGTCATATCCCACGCCCAGATCGAGCCCTTTTTGTTTGACAAGGGTGATCAGGTCTGTCAGGTTCGCTTTTACCGTGGGGTCGGCGGGATGGTTGGGAAAATTGCCGTCCATATCACAGTAAAGATCATGCACCTCGCAGCCCAGCGCTTTCAGAACCGGCAGAGCGGTGATACCGCCGGTTCCGTTGCCGGCATCGATACCGATTCTGACCTGTTTTTCAATGGCCACATTGTCCTGCAGGAAGGCCTTGTAAGGTGTTGTGACGTCGGCCTTCTCTATTCTTCCCGCTCCTGCGGCATACGCATCATTTTCGATAATCTTCCGTATGGCCTGAAGACCGTCTCCATGGATGGAATCGGTTCCTTTCATCAGTTTGAACCCGTTGTATTCGGGCGGATTATGGCTTGCCGTGATCATGGCGCCTCCCCGGGCCGACAGATGATGGATGGAAAAATAGAGAACAGGCGTGGGGCAGACGCCGATATCGATCACATCACATCCGGTTGAGACAAGGCCCTTCATGAAGTTCTCTGCAAAGGCATCCGCGCTTTTCCGGCAGTCTCTGCCGACGGTCACTTTTTGCCTGTCGTCTCCGCCGAGATAAGTGCCGTACGCTTTTCCGATCCGTTCGGCATCCGCTTCGGTCAGATCATCGCCCACAACGCCTCTTATATCGTATTCCCTGAAAATGGTTGTCTTCATGTGTCGCCTCCTTTAAAAAATCGTTGACAGTATGGATATGATACCGGCAATCCAGCAGTACGGGGCAAAAATATGAAACCGGCCGTTATTCACAATCTTGAGCAGCAGTATGAGCGCGAAAAGTCCGGTAATAAACGCGGCAATCGTCCCGTATACAACAGGTGATGTCATCAGTGCCGGGCCGCTGAAAACGTCTTTGATGGTCAGAAGCTGTGCCCCGGCAATTGCCGGTATGGAGAGCAGAAAGGAGAACCGGGCACAGAGGCGGCGATCAATTCCGGCAAAAAGCCCGGCCGAAATGGTAATGCCGGATCTCGAGACCCCGGGTATCACGGCCAGTCCCTGGCACAGACCGATGACAAGGGCGGTTCTGTAACTGAAGCCTGTGATGCCGTATCCGGTGCGGCCGACTTTTTTCGTAAACCACAAAAGGGTTCCCGTGACCACCAGCATCATACCCACAAGCGCGACAGAGGAAAAAATAATGTGCTCCCACTGTTTCAGCAGCAAGCCCATGGCCGCCGTGGGCAGACAGCCGGTCCCGATCAGCAGCAGGAGTTTGATTTCGCTCGGGGGCGACTGTCTGGTCCGGATTGCTTTCCACCCGGCAGCCATCAAGGCTTTTATGTCGGTGAAGAAAACGAGCACGGTTGCCGCCAGTGTGCCCATGTGCACGCTTATGTCAAAGGTCAGCACCGGCTCCGTTATGCCGAAAAAATGCTGTCCCAGCACCAGGTGGCCCGAACTGCTTATGGGAATAAATTCGGTAATACCCTGCAGAATGCCGAGTATGATCGCCTGATATGTTTCCATTAAAAATATCTGTCCTGATCCGGCATGTTCCCGCCAAACCGTATAAAACGTTAAACCGGTAAGCAAAAGCAACAACCATATGCCGGTTAAAGAAAAAAACAAGCAAAAAAGTGCCTGTTTTCCTGCAGAGCCGACCGGCAAAAAATCCTTGCAGTATCAATCCACAACCGATTATAATGGAAAGTTCATAAATTTCAACTATTGTTTGAGAACCGGGCACGGCTAATTTGTTCTGCGGGTTACCGGCAGAACAAATTAGCCGTGGCGAACCGGGAGAACATGCCCCGCACAGCAGGGCGCATTGACGCAAAAATCCATGAAGGGAGTTGAGAAAACAAATGCTCGAAGGACTGAAAATTGGTTTTGTGGGAAGCGGCAATATGGCCGAGGCGCTTATAAGCGGCATTATCGGTGCTGAGGTAACGCTTCCCGAGAATATCATCTGCTCGGATGTCAGAAAAGAAAAACTTGAGGGAATCGGAGAAAAGTACAGTGTGCGCACAACCACCGACAACACCGAAGTGGTTGCAGAGAGCGACATCGTGGTTTATGCGGTGAAGCCGCAGATCCTCGGGTCGGTTTTGAAGCAGACGGCCGCTTTCCTGGATATGGACAAAATTGTGATTTCCATTGCCGCCGGTGTTCCCCTGGCGGCGATCGAAACCTGCCTGAACAAGAAGCTGCGCCTGATACGGGTCATGCCCAACATATGTGCGTTTGTAAAGGAGGGGGCTGCTGCTGTCGCAGCCGGGGCCCATGTCTGGGAAGGGGATGTGGATAAGGCCCAGGCCATTTTCAATTCCGTTGGCAAGAGCATTTTTATCGAGGAGAATATTTTGATGGACGCCTTTACCGGCATGAGCGGCAGCGGGCCGGCATATATCGCCGTTATAATTGAATCCATGGCGGATGCCGGGGTAAAGCTCGGCATGTCAAGAGAGGATTCCCTTTTCCTGTCCACGCAGACCGTTCTCGGATCGGCCAAGCTGCTCCTCGAGACCCGGGAGCACCCGGGCCAGCTGAAAGACCGGGTGGCGTCCCCCGGTGGCACCGCTATTGCAGGCGTTCATACCCTCGAGAAAGGCGGCGTACGCAATACCCTGATCAATGCGGTTGAAGCCGCCGCAAACCGGGCAACCGAGCTTGGAAAACTCATGGTGAAAAATTTTGCAGAGAACAACAACCGGTAGGACGTTCGACGTCTCCAGCTGCCTCCCCGCCAGGGGCGGTCCCTGTGTTGAAAAGCGGTAAGGGGTCTCAGCTCTGCGCCGACAGGACCTGGCCGGTTTTGTCGGTATGATACCCGCCAAGGGCGGCCACCCGGTTTTTGAAGGCATCCGTTTTGATGGTCTGAAGCAGGCGCCCGATTTTGTCGGTGTTGAAAAACCGGTCCGGTATCACAAGATCGTACTCTTCGGTCACCACCGGTATGAAATCCAGCCCGAGCGCCCTTGCCGCCGCAAAGATCCCGAGCCCCGCATCGGCCCGGCCCGACAGAACGGCCGCCGCCACGGACATGTGGGTGTACTCCTCGTTGGCATATCCGTTTATCCGGTCCGCACGGATGCCGAGGTGCGTTATTTTGTAATCGAGCAGGATGCGGGTGCCCGCTCCCGGCTGCCGGTTAATAAAGGCGATATCTTCCCTTTCGAGATCCTCGAGCCCGTTGATCTTTTTCGGGTTCCCTTTCAGTATCATCAGGCCCTGCTCCCGGAAAACGAGATTGACCAGCCATACCTTTTCGTCCGGGAGATATTTTTTTATGTATGTCGTGTTATAGCTGCCGTCCTGCGGATCCAGCAGGTGGGAACCGGCCATATGGCAGGTCCGGTTTTTGATCGCCATGAGACCGCCCATGCTGCCCACATGGCTGGAGGATATGCTGAAGGACCCTTTTTCCCGGCGGATCTGGTCGGCAAGGACATCCAGGGTGTTGTCATGGGAACCGGTGATGACCACCGTGTTTTCTATGGCGGAAAGCGGCCGGATAAGTTCGGCCTCGACCGGCTGATCCGGTAAAACCCCCTCACTGTTCACTGGTATCCGGATAATGCCGTCCGCCTCTGTCAGGGTGGTGATACTGCCGGAGCCCCTCGGCAGCTGGGAGGCGATGAGGCGGTCGTCTACCGCCCCGATCTTGACGCGGATGAACTCTTCCAGCCCCAGTTTTGATACGATTTTCCGGGTGGGCCGCACGTATGTCCTGTTCCTTTCGGGAAACGCATAGCCCTGCATGCGGGCGGCAAGCGGACCGACAAACTGCTCAAACGCGACAATGGCCGACACCGGGTAGCCGGGAATCCCGAAAACGGGGATACCTTTGATCTCCCCGAATATGACCGGTTTTCCCGGCATCATCGTAACCCCGTGGACGAGGATTTTGCCGAGCTCGGAGATAACCGGCTTTGCATAGTCCATACTGCCGGCTGATGATCCCCCGATGATAAGGATCATGTCGTACCGGCCCGTATCG
>CAYZHB010000062.1:0-17336 GCA_964478245.1 uncultured Desulfobacterales bacterium
ACCGCAGGAACTGCGGGCAAGTCTGTCCTCAGACAGCCTGCGGTTCTTAACGCCCGGCAGGCGGAAAAATTTGTTCCCCCTTACGTCCTGAACGTTCAGTCGCGCCCGCCGGCTGACGGCTCAGGAACTGCCCCTGGCGAAAATGAATTCAATACGATCCGGGAAGAACACAGAATAAATATATTCTAGATGTCAACTCTGGGCGGGCAGGAAGCCCCTGTTTACCCGCTTTGCGGGGGGTCGTTGATCGAATAGTCAATAACAGAAAAACGGTAAGTTACGGTCTGCTTGCCTTGAAACGACCGAATTGCCTGCGATTTTTGTCAAAGCGCAAAAGGCCTGAAATGTCAAACGGCGGACTGTTTGAGGACATTTATGCCCGCAGTTTCCGCCGTTTAATGGAAGGCCTTTCAGCGCTTTCAAAAATCGTTCAGGCACCAGGGCGTGCAAGGTGAGCAGACGGGACGGATGTATGGATATTTCCGGCAATTTGTGATACGGGATATCCATTATGGCGACGATACTTACAGGTCAGATCGAGCGGGTGACTTTTGCAAGCGCGGACACGGATTACGCAGTCCTGAAAATGAAAATCCGGGGGGAACAGGGGCTTGTCACAGTTGTGGGCAACATCGTGGGCCCCTCGCCCGGCGAGGTTTTAAAAATGCGGGGCCGGTGGGTAAACCACTCCCGGTTCGGGTGGCAGTTCCAGGTGGATACTTACGAGACCAGGGCGCCGGCCAGTGAAACGGGGATCAGAAAATACCTGGGATCGGGGCTGATAAAGGGCATCGGTCCGGTTACAGCCAAACGGATCGTTGATAAATTCAAGTCAGACGCGCTTGATATCATAGAGAACGATATATCCAGGCTTCAAAGTGTTGAAGGGATCGGCAGAAAACGGATTTCCATGATCAGGGATGCATGGGAGAGTCAGAAGGAGATTCGCAATGTCATGCTGTTTCTTCAGTCCCACGAGGTCAGTTCCGCGTATGCGGCAAAAATTTTCAAGCAGTACGGCAACGAAGCCATTGAAGTCGTTACCGAAAACCCGTACCGACTTGCCGACGACATACACGGCATCGGTTTTGTGACAGCGGACAAAATTGCTGAAAAGCTGGGCATGGATAAAGATGCCCCGAAACGGACAGAAGCCGGTATTGTCTACGTGCTGCACACCCTTTCAGACGATGGCCATACCTGTTATCCATACGATGCACTGGTTTTGAAGGTTCGGGAACTGCTGGAAGTTGACAGCGGTAAAATCGAAGCGGCAATCGAAGCGGCGCGGCAGGATTCGAAGATCGTGATCGAAACCCGGGAGGATGCGCCCGATGTATCGGCGGCCGGCACCCGGTACGTGTTCCTCGCCCCGTATTACTACAGTGAAAAAGGGATTGCCTCGCGGTTGAACCGGATTCAGCAGTCTTTGAGAAACATACGGGACGTGGATGTGGACAAAGCACTCGAATGGGTTCAGACACGGCTTACCGTAAAACTTGCCGAAAAACAGCAGCTGGCCGTGAAAAAGGCGCTGAAAGAGAAGATCCTGGTCATAACGGGCGGGCCCGGAACCGGTAAAACCACCATCATCAATGCGGTGATCAAGATATTCGAAAAGCTTGATGTGAAAATCCTGCTTGCGGCTCCCACCGGCAGGGCGGCAAAACGAATGAACCAGGCGACCTGGCACAGTGCTGCCACCATTCACAGACTGCTCAAATTTTCCCTGCAGAAGGGCGGTTTTGAGAAAAACGAAAACAATCCCCTCAAATGCGATCTGCTTATTGTGGACGAGGCTTCCATGATCGATACCCATCTCATGTATCAGCTGTTAAAGGCGGTGCCGGATTTTTCCCTGCTCGTGCTGGTAGGGGATGTGAACCAACTGCCGTCCGTCGGTGCAGGCGATGTGCTGAACGATATTATCTGTTCCGGGTTTTTCAGTGTCGTGGAACTGGACACCATTTTCCGGCAGGCCAGAAAAAGCATGATTGTGGTCAATGCCCACCGCATCAACAAAGGGGATTTTCCTGTAATCGATACCGGCAGTGACAGCGATTTTTTCTTTATCGAAAGAGAGGATCCCGAAGCGGTTGTCAAGGTGATTGTCGAACTGGCCGCTTCCAGGATAAAAGACCGTTTCGGTTTTGACGTATGGGAGGACATCCAGGTACTGACCCCCATGCACAAGGGAGCCGCCGGGGCGGCGAACCTGAATGCTGCACTTCAGAAAGCCCTGAATGCCGGGAAAGAAGGCATTACGAGGGACAGGGGCGCGTTTTTTGTCAACGACAAGGTAATGCAGATACGGAACAACTATGACAAGGCCGTGTTTAACGGGGACATCGGTACGATAACGGCTATTGATCACGAGGATCAGGCCCTCACCGTCCGTTTCGATTCACGGGAGGTTGCGTACGATTTTTCAGGAATGGACGAGCTCGTGCATGCATATGCCATCTCCGTTCATAAATCTCAGGGATCGGAATATCCGGTGGTGATCATACCGGTGGTCACCCAGCACTATATCCTGCTGCAGCGGAATCTTATCTACACGGCGGTGACGCGCGGTAAAAAACTCGTGGTTATGGTCGGCACCAAAAAAGCACTGGCCATGGGCATCCGGAAAGCGAAAACGGAAAAAAGGTATACGGGTCTGCGCACACGCCTGAAAGAACAGCGGCCGGCACAAAACCGCCCGCTGTTCTTTTAGCGTCACGTTGTAAAGACTATTTTATCTTTATCTGTTTGGGTTCTTCCTTTTCGGCTTTTGGAATTTCAACTTTCAATATGCCGTCATGGTATTCCGCATTTATCTGATCCGAGGTGACCCCTTCTGGCAGCGTAAACGATCTCTCAAAAGAGCCGGTCATTCTTTCTTTTCTGTAGTAGTTTTCTTCATTTACTTCATTTTCATACTTCTTTTCGCCTTTGAGTGTCAGTACATTCTCCGTCACATCGATAGAAATATCATCTTTCTTTACACCGGGCAGTTCGGCATTGATGACGATCTTATCGTCTTCTCTGACCACATCGACTGCCGGCTGCCACTGGGTCTGCTCGAGATTGAACATCGGATCATTGAAAAATCTGCCGAAAAGGTTGTTTACATTTCTAAGTTCATTCAAGGGATTATATCTTACAAGCGCCATGGTATTACCTCCTTTCTTTTGTTATTTGGATTCGAGACCTTTGAATAATAGCCTCTTTTTCCCAATTGCTTTGTCAAACGCAAATTTTAATCCTCAAAATATGCACTATATTCCTCCGGTTAAAATTTGCGTTTTCCTCGCACTAAAACAAAACTGCGCATTATTCAAAGGTCTCGATTCATCTTCTTTTAACCTGAATAATAAGCACCAGAAAAGCATAGTCAAGAGAGGTAATATATAAAAAATTATTCATTACTTTATTTTATTTACAATAAAAAGTAATGATGTTCACATGTGCCTGCAGGCTTGCCTGTGCCGTCATGGCCACATAGACGGAACGGAAGCAGGAACGGCTTCGAAGGGATGCGGAGCCATGCCGCGGCCCGGCCGGATCAGTATTTTATGGATGCCTGGGCCGCTGCCAGCCGGGCAATCGGCACCCTGTAGGGAGAACAGCTCACATATGTGAGCCCGGCCTTGTAGCAGAATTCGACCGAGGCGGGGTCGCCCCCGTGCTCACCGCAGATGCCGAGCTTAATGTCCGGTCTTGTCTTTCTTCCCCTTTCAACCGTTATATTGATCAGTTCGCCCACTGTTTCCTGGTCAATCGTCTCAAACGGATCGTGGTCAAGAATGGCATTGTCGATATAGTCGTTCATGAAGGACCCGATGTCATCCCGGCTGAATCCAAAGGTCATCTGGGTGAGGTCATTGGTCCCGAAAGAGAAAAATTCGGAATGTTCGGCCATTTTTTCAGCGGCAAGCGCGGCTCTCGGAATCTCGATCATGGTCCCGAATTTGTAATCGATGGCGTCGATTCCGTATTTGTCAATCGTCTCTTTATACAGGGTGTCTGCTATTTTTTTGACAAATATGAGCTCTTTTTCATTGATGGTAACCGGCACCATTATTTCCGGTTTCGGGGTTTTCCCCCGGCTCACCAGTTCGGCAGCCGCTTCGAAAACCGCTTTGATCTGTGCCGTGGTGATCTCCGGATAGGTTATGCCGAGTCTCACGCCCCTGTGGCCGATCATGGGGTTGGTTTCCTTGAGGTTTTCACTGCGTTTTATTACCTCTTCGATGTCGATCAACAGCGCCCTGGCAATTTCTTCCTGGTTTTCCCGGGTCTGCGGAACAAATTCGTGAAGCGGCGGATCAAGCAGTCGCAGTGTCACGGGCAGGCCGTCCATCACCTCGAGGGTGGCCGCTATTTCTTTTTTGATGAAAGGGGAGAGTTCGGCCAGCGCATTCTTCCGTTCTTCATCCGATTTGCTCAGTATCATCTTGCGCAGGAGAAAGAGGGGGTCGTCCGAGTGGGCCCCGTAAAACATGTGTTCGGTCCGGAACAGGCCAATCCCTTCGGCACCGAAATTAAGCGCCAGGGAGGCATCATCCGGGGTGTCGGCATTGGTTCTGACACCCATGGTGCGGTACTTGTCAGCCATTTCCATGAACTGCTTGAACTTGGGGTTCTCTGTCGCGTCCCGCATTTTAAGCCGGCCTTCGTATACAAAGCCCCGGGTCCCGTTCAGCGTGAACAGGTCCCCTTCTTTGTATACCTTGTCGCCGGCGGTCACCTCTTTTTTATGAGAGTCAATTTTCAGGGAACCCGCCCCCACGATGCAGCATTTTCCCCAGCCTCTTGCAACAAGGGCGGCATGGCTTGTCATACCGCCCCTGGCGGTCAGTATGGCCGAAGCGGCCCGCATGCCTTCAATGTCCTCCGGGTTGGTTTCATCTCTTACAAGAATCACTTCTTGGCCGGTCTTGTGCCATTTGACCGCATCCTCTGCCGAAAAAACGATCTGTCCCCATGCACCGCCGGGGCCGGCCGGAAGTCCTTCCGCCACTTTAGGGGCCGTTTCTTCCTCTGCCGGATCCACAATAGGATGGAGCAGATCATCGAGCTGTTTCGGTTCGAGCCGGGTGACCATGGTTTTCTCATCTATGAGGCCTTCCGCCTGCATATCCATGGCCATGTTCAGGGCAGCAGTGGCTGTCCGTTTACCGACACGGCACTGGAGCATGTAGAGAACCCCTTCCTGGATGGTGAATTCGATATCCTGCATGTCCGTGTAATGATTTTCAAGGGTCGTCCGGATTTCGGCCAGCTGCCTGTAAAGGGCGGACATTGTCTCTTCAAGGGATGGCAGGTGGGAATTCTGGGCATTTTTCGTCTCTTTGTTCAACGGGTTCGGCGTTCGCGTGCCGGCTACGACATCTTCCCCCTGTGCATTGGGCAGCCATTCGCCGTAAAAGCTGTTGTCTCCGGTTGCCGGGTCCCTTGTGAACGCGACCCCTGTGGCAGAGGTGTCGCCCATGTTGCCGAACACCATGCTCTGAACATTCACGGCCGTGCCCCATTCATCGGGAATGTGTTCGATCCGCCTGTATGAAACGGCCCGTTTGCCGTTCCAGCTTTTGAAAACCGCACCGATGGCGCCCATGAGCTGATCTCTTGCATTGTCCGGAAATTCTGTGTTCAACTTTTTTTTCACTTTGTCCTTAAATTTTTCACACAGCGTTTTCATCTCTTCCGCGGTGATTTCGGTATCCGTATCATACCCTCTGTCATTTTTCAGATCGTTCATGATCATCTCAAGATTGAGCCGGATGCCCATCCCGTCTGCCGGTGTAATGTCCTCCGCCTTTTCCATGACCACGTCGGAGTACATCATGATCAGTCGCCGGTAGGCATCATAAACAAACCATTCGTTGCCGGTTTTCCTGATGAGTCCCGGGATGGTTTCCGAGCACAGTCCCACATTCAGGACTGTCTCCATCATGCCGGGCATGGATTTTCTTGCACCGGACCGGCATGACACTAAAAGAGGATCGTCTCTGTCGCCGAACGTCATATCCATTTCCTGTTCAATAAACGACATGGCTTCATCAATTTCATCATACAGCGATTCGGGGAACTGCCAGCCGGCGTTGAAATAATCGTTGCAGCATTCGGTGGATATTGTAAACCCTGCCGGTACGGGAAGGCCGAGTCTTGCCATTTCAGCGAGATTCGCCCCTTTGCCGCCCAGAAGATTTTTCTGGGCGGCGTTCCCGTCCGCTTTGTTTTTACTGAAAATGTAAATGTATTTTGCCATCTTTACCTCTTTTGCACGCTTTCCTGGTTGATCAAAGTTGAAAATAACGTATTATGTAATACAAAAGAAAAAATCAAGTCAAGGCAAATCTTTTGTCTTTAAAATTTTTCAGCCAGGTGGTATACTGTAAAATTCCAGCGGTCAAGATTTGCCTGAGTACCCTGGGAGCAACGGGTCAGCCATGATAAACATTGAATCGGTCACAAAAAGTTTTGCAGGGAATATACTGCTTGACAACACAGGGTTCCGTATCAACTACGGTGAAAAGATAGGCCTGGTGGGACGGAACGGTCACGGCAAAACCACACTGCTTCAAATGATTACCGGTGACCAGGAACCGGATAAGGGAGAGATACAGGTGCCGGTCGGTTACAGGATCGGATCGCTGCCGCAGAAAATCACCTTTTCCAGAAAGTCCGTGCTGGAGGAGGGCATGCTGGGGCTGCTGCCCCCGGAAAGAGATCATTACTGGAAGGTGGAAAAGGTGCTGGCCGGCCTGGGCTTTTCACAAGAGGACATGCAGAGGGATCCGGCCGTGTTTTCCGGCGGTTTTCAGGTGCGGCTGAATCTTGCAAAAGTCCTGGTGTCCGATCCGGACCTGCTCATACTGGATGAACCCACAAACTATCTCGATATTACCTCCATCCGGTGGGTTTCCCGGTTTCTTCAGTCCTGGCCCCGGGAACTTCTGATCGTAACTCACGACAGGGGATTTATGGACAGCGTGGTCACGCATATATCCGGCATTCATCGCAAAAAGATCAAGAAAATCGAGGGGAACACGGAAAAGTATTATGAGCAGATTGCAAAGGATGAGGAGATTTACGAGAAAACAAGGCTGAACGAAGAGAAAAAGGAGAAAGAGACGGAAATATTTATCAACAGGTTCCGCGCCAAGGCGAGGCTGGCAGGACTTGTTCAGTCCAGGATAAAATCTCTTGAAAAGAGCAGCAGAAAAGAGAAACTCCACAAAATGGAGAAGTTGCGTTTCGCCTTCAACTATGCCCCCTTTGCCGGGAAACAGGTATTGAAAGCGGAAAATCTTGCATTTTCATATGACCAAAGCAGTAAACTCATCAATGATGTTTCACTGACGGTGTATCCCGGCGACCGGGTCGGGATTATCGGGCAGAACGGGCGGGGAAAAACCACCCTTTTGAAGCTGCTGGCCGAAAACATTTCCCCCGGGTCCGGAAGGGTGACGTACAATCCCGGGGTCGGGGCCGGCTATTTTGAACAGACAAACATCAGTTCCCTGAGCGACGATTTGACTGTGGAAGCGGAAATATGGAAAGCCCATCCGGATCTCAGAAGAACAGACGTAAGAAATATCTGCGGTGCGATGATGTTCAGCGGGGACGAGGCCTTAAAACGGATCAAGGTGCTTTCCGGCGGGGAGAAAAGCCGCGTCATGCTGGGCAAACTTCTTGTAACGCCCCTGAACCTGCTTTTGCTTGACGAACCCACAAACCATCTGGATATGGAATCGTGCGACGCTTTTAATGCCGCACTGGATGCTTTTGAAGGAGCGGTTGTCATCGTGACCCACAATGAAATGTTTTTAAACACCCTTGCAAACCGGCTTGTGATATTTCATAATGGCAGAATAGACGTGTTTGAAGGGGGATACCAAGAATTTCTCGAAAAAGAGGGGTGGGGAGAAGAAGAAAAGGGCGCTCTGAATAACAACAGAAGTGGAGAAGCGGCAAAACAGGCTTTTCCAAAGAAAAA
Organism: uncultured Desulfobacterales bacterium; assembly: GCA_964478245.1. Classification (GTDB taxonomy): domain Bacteria; phylum Desulfobacterota; class Desulfobacteria; order Desulfobacterales; family Desulfobacteraceae; genus CAYZHB01. Next base: position 7,988 of record CAYZHB010000062.1, read on the forward strand.
ACTCAGACAGATGCGGTCTGAAGTCGTCGCCGAACGGTCAAAAAAAATAAAATCAATTGAAATAGAGATGGCAGAAGCGGAAAAGAGAATAAACAAGCTGGAGACGCATCTGGAGGGGCTTAACAAGGATCTTTTAGCGGCGATTGACGCTGCCGACGGCGGCAGGATAGAGCAGGTCTCTGTTGAGATTGCGCGGGAACGCAAGCGCCTCGATGCCCTTTATGAAGAGCTTGAAGAATATCTGGTGAGCCTTGAGCGGGAAAAAGAGAGGTTTGATAAAAAATTGAGAGACCTTGAAAGCGGGTAAGCGCTATGGAAAAACGCAAGTTACAGCTGATTTACGGCGTGGTCCTGATTTTGGTCGGTTTCGGGGTGTTTCACAGGATTCCGGAGGCCATGGTCAAAATCAGTACCATTGATTTTTTTTCAAATGCTGCCTTATTTGTTAAAATACTTTTTTATCTGTTGGGGGTACTTGTAATTATTGCCGGAATCATTAAAATAAAGAACAATTATAAATAGATATCGGAATTAACACCATATGGCGACAGCGGCAACAAAGAAAAAAACGGATCGATCGGCACGCGCTTCCAAGCTGAAATCCACCATAAAGGACCAGAGCGGCGCCGGCAAAACCCGCATAGGTGAGATTCTGTCAAAGGTGGGGCAGATCACCAGTATGCAGTTTCAAGATGCCAAGGATGCACAGAAGAAATCCGGTGACAGACTGAGCAGCATTCTTCTGGCCAAGGGCTATATTGATCCGGATACCATCGTTAATGTGCTGAGCCGGGAACACAACTACGAGGTGGTAAGGGGCGCCGATATCAAACCGGAAAATGATGCCCTTGAAATGATGCCCTATGAAACAGCCAAGGCCCATCTGGCGTTTCCGGTGGCCCTGGAAGGGGGAGAAGAGGGCGCTAACCTGGTTATCACCATGACCGAACCCACCGACACCTCGGCGGTGGAAGCAATCCAGCAGAGTGTCGGCAGGGAGCTCCGCATATGCGTGTCAACGGAAAACGATATTATCCAGGCGTACAGGGATTTCTATAAAATAAGCGACGAGGAGTACAAGAGTTTCCTTCAGTATGACGAGGATGAAGAGGATGAGCCGGTAACCGATGTCGAGGATTTCGGGTCCCTGGTGTCCGAGGCGGCCGAAACCATGGAAGTCGCAGATGGATCAGTCCTGGATGAATCGGCTGATGACTATATGGCATCCGACGCCCCGGTCATCAAGCTTGTCAACGGTATCCTGACCAAGGCCTTGAATGAGGGGGCGAGCGATATTCACATCGAGCCGTTTGAAAAGGCCCTCCATGTGCGGTACCGTCTGGACGGCGCCCTATACAAATCCATGAATCTCCCGCCGACCATTAAAAATGCGGTGATTTCCAGGATCAAGATCCTGGCCCAGCTGGATATCGCCGAGAGGCGCGTGCCGCAGGACGGCAGGATCAAGATGAAATTCGGGAAAAGAAAAGCGGTGGATTTCAGGGTTTCCACCCTCCCCACGCTTTTCGGGGAAGGGGTGGTGCTTCGTATCCTGGACCAGAGTGCACTGAACATCGATCTTTCGAAACTCGGGTTCGAGTCGGAAACGTTTGACCGGCTCAAACGATGCATCAGCAGACCGTACGGTCTTATCCTGGTGACGGGCCCCACCGGCAGCGGGAAAACCACGACACTCTATTCGGTCCTGAACCGGCTGAATAAGGACGACACCAAGATTCTCACCGCGGAAGATCCCGTGGAGTTCAACTTCAAGGGCATCAACCAGGTGCATGTGCGGCAGGAAGTGGGCATGACCTTTCCCGCGGCGCTCAGATCTTTCCTGCGCCAGGACCCCGATATCATCATGGTCGGTGAGATCCGGGATTACGAGACAGCCGAGATATGCCTCAAGGCAGCTATGACGGGCCATCTGGTGTTTGCCACCCTTCATACCAACGATTCCCCCTCCACTATCGGAAGACTGGTGGATATCGGTATCCCTCCCTATATGCTGTCCGGGTCCGTTACCATGGTGCTGTCCCAGCGGCTGGGCCGGCGGCTCTGCCCGCACTGCAAGGAAGAGGTGACCGGCTACGATCCCAAGGAGCTTGAATTTCACGGCTTCACAAAAGACGAAATATCCGGTCTCAAACTTTACGGACCCAGGGGATGCAATTACTGCAATGGTACCGGTTATAAAGGACGGGTCGGTTTCTATGAGCTCATGGAAGTCACCGACGAGGTGTCCAAGGCCATCAATGCCAACGTGCCGGAAGATCAGCTGAGAAAGATCGCGATAAAAGAAGGCATGACCACTTTGAGGGAGGCCGCCCTTGAAAAGGCAAGACAGGGCACCACCGCCTTTGAAGAGGTGATCAAGAAGACCGCCATCACAAAAGAAGCACTCCCGGCCTATCTGGTGAATCCGGAGGTGGAAAAGTACGAGGACAAGGATATCATTATACGGGAAGGCAACTCGGATATCGATTTTTTCATCCTGGAACAGGGGGCGCTCTATGTGGTAAAGGGGGGCAAAAAGATCGCCGAGATAACCGAACCCGGTGTCTATTTCGGCGAGATGGCGGCCATTACCGGAGAACCCCGGTCCGCTTCCATCGTTTCAAAGGGACGTTCTCAGATCAAGCGGTTTCCAGGGGACAAGATTTACGAGGTGATTGAAAACTATCCGGAAGTGGCCAAGCACCTGTTCAGGGTGATCGCCATAAGGCTCAACGATACAAACAAGCGGCTTGTGAGCATGTACAAGGCCAGGAAAAAGACCATGAACAACCCGGGATAGAAAGTCAGGCCGGCTTGTAAAACCGTTCCTTTTCACTGTAAATGCATCCGCAGTACTGCTGGCGGTACATCCCCATCTCTTTTGAGGCGGCGATCCCTTCTTTCCACCCGTCCCTGAAATCTTCATAGTAAAAGCGGACGCCTTCTTTTCTGCCGATGGCCCGGCCGATGGACGTTATCAGGTCGTGCTGCTGGAACCGGCTGTACAGGAGGGTCGAGGTGAACGCATCAAAGTTGCCTCTTCTGGCGATTTTGGACGTGGCATAGAGCCGGTCATGGTAGCAGATCCGGCACCGGTCCCCCTCCCGGAACACCGCCTTCTGCAGGAATCCTTCCAGGTCGTAATCCTGTTGATATATGACCTTGAGGCCGGTCTCATCCGCATACGTCTTCAGGGTGTTTTCCCGCTTCAGGCATTCCGTGTAAGGATGAATGTTGTGGCGGTAAAAAAATCCCATGACATCATGCCCTGCCGCCCGAAGCTGTTTTAAGGGGAAGACGGCGCAGGGGGCACAGCAGATATGGAGCAGTATCTTCAATTCCGCGCTCCAAAGATACGGGTTCCGATCCGTACCAGGGTGGATCCTTCTTTAACCGCCACTTTAAAGTCGCCGCTCATGCCCATGGAAAGGTGGGACATATCCACGGACGGCAGGTTCTGTGCGGTGATCTTTTCTTTCAGCTCCCGCAGTTTGATAAAGTAGCCCCTGGCGTTTTCCGGGTCATCAAAAAACGGGGGCATGCACATCAGGCCTTTCAGGGAGAGGTTTTCCAGGCGGCTTATCTCTTCGGCCAGCTGAAGAGTGTCCGCCTTTTCAATCCCCGATTTGGAAAGCTCCATGCTGATGTTCACCTGGATCAAAATCTTCTGCACCTTGCCGGTTTTTCCCGCCTGCTTATTGATCTCCCTGGCCAGCTTCAGAGAATCCACCGTATGGATCAAATCGAAGTACGGCACCGCATGCTTTGCCTTGTTGGACTGAAGATGCCCGATGAAGTGCCATGATACCGTATCACGCCCGATTTCGTCGATTTTTTTCTGCGCTTCCTGAATATAGTTTTCACCCAGGATCTCAACCCCTGCCGCAATTCCCTGTTTGACGGTTTCGCTGCTCTTGGTCTTGCTCACTGCTACGATTGTAATGTTTTCGGGGTCTCTGCCGCAGGAGACCGCTGCTTCGGAAATCTCCTCGTGTATTTTTAACAGCCGCTCTCTTATTGTATTCATCTTTTTTTACCCGTGAAATTGACGATGTTTTCCAAAACAAGAACCGCCATCACTTCGCATACCGGCAGCCCCACCACGTTCGTGTACGACCCGTCAATCTTTTTTACCAGAAACGCGCCCATGCCCTGGATGGCATAGCCGCCGGCCTTGTCATAAGGTTCATCCGTTTCAGTATACCATGCAATCTCTTCGTCTGAAAGGGATTTAAAGTAAACATCGGTCTTCACCGACCGGGTTGTATACCGTTTCCTCCCGGAACAGCAGAGGGTGAAACCGGTAAAAACCGTGTGTCTTCTGTTGCTGAGAAACTCGAGCATCCTTCGGGCGTGGGCTTTTGATTCGGGTTTTTCAAGGAGGTCACCGTCGGCGGTCACAATCGTATCCGCCCCGAGCACCCATGTGTCCGGGTGTTTTTCCGATACAGTGACGGCTTTGCGAAAAGAGAGCGCTTTCACCAGGGCATCAGGCTCCCGGCTGCGGCCATCGGTTTCATCGATATCGGCGGGAACAACGGTAAAATCGATCCCCGCTTGCTCTAGCAGCAATTTTCGCCGCGGGGAGTTGGAGGCCAGTATGATATGCCGGGTGTTGATCTTTTTCATGATCCGAGATTCTTACCAGAAATCTTCCCGGATGGCAAATTGTTCCCGCGTCATCTCTGAAAAGACACTGCCGGGGTGTCGGCTGTCCCGGCAGTGTCTCAAAAGGGGGTTTTAGCAGCGATTCGGTTTCGCCTTCCAACGGAAGGCGGCGGTCAGGTGGCTCAGGAAAAACCGCCGGGCGCCCCGGCTGCGCACTTTCCCACACTGCTGCCGGCCATGAAACTGGTGGCGCTCATTTTTTTCTGCACATCCCTGCTGTCACATTCGGGGCAGCTGACCTCTGTTTCATCACTGCCAAATACAATCTTTTCAAATTCATTCTCACAGTGGTTGCATTTGTATTCAAATATCGGCATTGAAACGATTCCTTTACGCAGATTTACAATTTCAATTCTTCATGTCTCTGTTTCATATAAATAAATTATAATCTGTTTTTGGAGAAATGCAAATAGGATGCCGGTATATTTTATCATCAAAAGGCTTGAGGTACGTCCTGTTATGTACTAAACTGAAAAAAGATCCATGTCCAGGCGGACGCAGCAAATGATGAAGGTAAGCACTGTTAGCCAAATGTTGACAGCTGAATGCGAACAAAAGACTTTCATATAAAATTAATCGAGAGGGGAAGCACATATGCGGTTCGTTGTGATAGGCGGTGATGCGGCGGGGATGAGCGCCGCAAGCCGGGTTAAACGGAAGAGGCCCGAAACCGAGGTCGTGGTCCTGGAGCAGACATATGACGTTTCTTACAGTGCCTGCGGGATGCCGTATAACATTGCCGACCCCGAAAGGGACATGAACCAGCTGGTGGTTCGGAAAGCCGAGGTTTTTATCGAGAAAAACGGGATCAACCTTCTGGTCGGCCACCGGGTGACGCAAATAGACCGTCGGGCAAAAGAGGTGACAGGGGTCAATCTGCAGGGTGATGTTTTCAGTTTCAGTTATGACAAGCTGTTAATTGCAACCGGGGGGACGCCTGTGGTGCCGGATCTGCCCGGAATTGACCTGCCGCAGGTCAAGGTGCTGAAAAATCTCGGGCACGGCAGGGAAATCAAATCCTATATCGCGCAGAACAGCGTGGAAAAAGCTGTTATCATCGGTATGGGATATATTGCCCTGGAGATGTGCGAGGCGTTTGAAAAACGGGGTATTGCCGTGGACATGGTGAAGCCCCGTCCTGATTTCATGCCCTGGCTGGCCCGGGATCTCGCGGAGGCGGTGCAAAATGAACTGGCCTCCAAAGGTGTCGGCGTGTATGCAGGCCATGCGGTTAAAAGGATAGAGTCGCTGAATGACGGCCGTGTCCGGGTTTCATGTGACAACCTGGATCTCGAGGCGGATCTGGTCCTGATCGCCGTGGGCATCACGCCCTTGAGCGGCATTGCCGAAGCGGCCGGTCTGGAACCGGGTGTTTCCGGGGCCATTTCAGTGGACAGGCACCTGAGAACCTCGGATCACGACATTTATGCGGCAGGGGATTGTGCCGACGCCTATCACGCCGTAACCGGTCAAAAGTGCTGGATCCCGCTGGCATTGAGGGCCAACAGGGCCGGCTGGGCTGTGGCGGACAATGTCTGCGGTATTGACAGGATTGTACCGCCGGTTGCCGGCACAGCCGTTTTCAAAGTGTTCTCCCTGGAGGTGGCCCGGTCGGGTCTCAATGCAAAAGAGGCGGCGAATGCCGGATTTGAACCTGTGGAAAACAGTATCGTGACACGGTCCCGTGCGCACGGACAGCCCGGATCAACCCCTGTTCACGTGAGCATGGTGGCCGACCGCAGGAGCGGACGGCTTCTCGGCGCCGAGATGGTGGGCCGGGAAGGGGTGGCCCACCGGATCAACGCGGTTGCCGTGGCGTTGCACAATCAAATGACGGCGGCGGATTTTTCCGATACAGACCTTGCCTATGCCCCGCCTTTCGGACCTGTATGGGACCCGCTGCTGACAGCAGCCAACCAGGTGATTAAAAAGATTCACGCGAGTTAACTACCACCCGCAAAGCGGGTGGCTTGGCGTTCCGGCCATAGGCCGGAATGACGAAACACGCGAGTGTTTCAATCGTTGACGGTTGTAACCGGGGGCATAGCCCCCGGTTTGAAAACAACTAATGAAACGGGTCGAATGAAATAATTTTCAGAGAATTGCGCCTGTCTACAGGGCGCTCTCCAGGCTTCGCTCTATTGTCTCCCCGGTCTGGAGTCCGACAAACCGCTTGATTTCCCGGCCGTCCCTGAAAAGAATGATGGTCGGGATGCTCTGTACCATATAGCTGGTTGCCAGTTCCCGGTTTTCATCAATATTGATTTCAATGACATCGGCTCTGTCGCGGTATTTTTCTTTGAGGTTGTCGAGGACCGGTTTCTGTGCCCTGCAGGGCGCGCACCAATCCGCGTTGAAATCAACCAGGGCGACCCTGTTCTTCAGTGTTTCCTTGAAATGATCCGTGTGCATTTGAGGTGACCTCCGTAAACGTTTCAATTACCATAAAGCAGTCGTCAAAAGTCTGCCGGCGATTGCCTGTGTTTGAAAACATCCCTATCAAGAAGTGTGCCTTGCCGGCACCGGCATATTGTTTTGACAGAGACCGATTCCGTATAGTATATGGTGGTATGTACATTGCTTGTAAACTCCGTGAAAGTGTATTTTTTATAAACACCTGTATATGAGGGCACATATGAAAATGCTGGTTTATGTACTGATTTTTCTGGGCATCTATTTTCTGATGCAGCTTTATATTCTCCCGAAGATGGGGATCTCCACCTGAATGCGGGATGCCTGTCAGGTGACGGGCAAGAAGAAAAGCGACACCATAAATAAAGAAGACCAACACTAGCTTTTCCCGTTACTGCGAGCAGCAGTAACGTTATCTTTACATGTCGCTGTAACGGGGTGGCTTTTCGGAAAGGAACATTGATGCAAACCCATCAACTGTGGAATGTCGATTTTTTAAATCAGATTCTCGATACCATGGCCGAAGGCCTGTTTACCCTTGATGAAAAGGGGATTATCACGTCCTGGAACCGTTCCATGGAAAAGATCACGGGCTATACGGCAGCGGAGGCCGTGGGCAGAACGTGCGGCCTGATCGAGTGCAGCCTGTGTTTCGGGAAGAAATGCCCGGCGGACATCAACAAGTGTGGTGTGATGGAGCACGGCAGGACCGAATCCAAGGAGTGTTTTATCCGGCACAAGCAGGGGTATGATGTGGCCGTGATAAAGAATGCAAGGCTGGCGTTTGATGACAAAAACCGGGTGCTGGGTATTGTCGAGACGCTCACGGACCTGACAGAGCTGAACCGGATCAAAAAATCGGCACAGGAGGCGCAGAAGCGGCTTAAAGAGGCTTACGGGTTCGGCAGTATCGTGGGTAAAAGCGATGTGATGCAGCAGCTTTACGATGCGATCCGGGCGGCTGCCAACAGCCGGGCCACCGTCCTGATCCAGGGGGAGAGCGGCACCGGAAAAGAGCTGATTGCAGGGGCCATTCACTACAACAGTTCAGACGATCCCGGCCCCCTGGTTACCGTCAACTGCTCGGCCCTTTCCGAAACCCTTCTGGAGAGCGAACTTTTCGGTCATGTCAAGGGCGCTTTCACGGGCGCTCACCGGGACCGCAAAGGCCGGTTTGAGGAGGCGGACGGCGGCACCATATTCCTGGACGAGATCGGAGAGCTCACCCCTTACATGCAGGTAAAGCTGCTCCGGGTGCTTCAGGAAAGAGAAATTGAACGGGTGGGCGATTCCCGGAAGAGAAAGATCGATATCCGGGTGATCGCGGCGACCCACAGCAATCTTCATGAGATCACCCGGGAAGGGAAATTCCGGGAAGACCTTTTCTACCGTCTGAAAGTGTTTCCCATTCATGTGCCGCCGCTCAGGGAGAGGCGGGCGGATATTCCGCTTCTGGTGGGTCATTTCATAAAAAAGGGCAACAAAAGGGAGAACCGGTCAGTAAAAGGTGTGGATAAAGAAGGGATGAAACGGCTGATGGAGTATTCCTGGCCCGGCAACATAAGAGAGCTTGAAAATGCGGTGGAACACGCCTTTGTCCTGTGCAGCTCGGACGCTATCGGTCTGAAGGACCTGCCCCTGGAGATACGGGAGAATGCCCGCCCGCAGCAACACCTGGACGTGTCACACCCGGAGAATCAAACCATCCAAGTGACAAACGCCTCTCTTCTGGAACTGTTGGACGCGTGTGACTGGAACAAGGCGGAGGTGGGCAGACGCATCGGAAAAAGCCGCACCACGGTATGGAAATACATGAAAAAGTGGGGCATTCCGCTGGAAAAGCCGTAGAAATATGGGTTGCAAATCGGGCTGAAATATTATATTTACAGACCATGCCTGGGTGGCGGAACTGGTAGACGCAAGGGACTTAAAATCCCTCGGCCTGAAGGCTGTACGAGTTCAAGTCTCGTCCCAGGTACCACGACTAACAAGGGGGTTCAGCCGATTCAGGCTGAACCTTTCTTGAAGTTGGTTTAAATCTGCTATCCTGAAATCCGTATAAGTAAGTCGTTAAACTGATTTTCCCAAATCCTATCTTGATGCACGGCTGGTTATCGGATTACGCCGTCGGGGTGTGAATGAAATTTATGGTTTGACAGTCTCCGGATACAAATATGGACCGAAATGGGAGAGATAAGAGCTGCCGACAGCGTTTGCGGCTTTATACTTTTCATGCCAGCCGTCATTCATGGGGTACTGATCATAAAGT
>CAYZHB010000063.1:0-2041 GCA_964478245.1 uncultured Desulfobacterales bacterium
CGCGAGTGTTTCAATCGTTGACGGTTGTAACCGGGGGCATAGCCCGCGGTTTTCAACAACCAATTACAAACCACGGCAGGGTCTTGCAAACAGAAAAGACCCGCAGAAACACGAATCTTTCTACGTTACCAAATATGCCGGGAGCTGTCAAATATTTATCGGATTTCTACCCCACTTTTTTGAACCGGTTACATCTGAACCGGTTACAATTTTATATCGGCGGACCCGAACGCCTGAATCAGTTCCTTGAGCTTTTTTTCAAAGTTCTGTTCGAAATTGATATGGACAATTTTCGTCAGTTCAATCTCCCGCAGTTTTTTCAATTTTTTCTGCAGCAGTCTCTCACTTTCCCTGTAACTCAGTCCCTTGAGTGTGTACTCGTAAAACAGATCGGAAAAGATTTCATTTTCACCGTGCCGCGTTTCATACATGTTCTCGTAATCAAACCAGTGCTGGTTTGACGCATTGTTCAGTACAAACGCGGCCATACTTTCGAGCTTATTTTCAACCGGCGCAACCCGTTTCTTTTCTATCTTTTTTTTCAGCAACCGGATTTTTGAGGTCATGCCGCGGTCCTGATGATACTGGTCAAGGGCCCGGAGATTTGCCAGTTCCTCCACGAGCTCCTTTGTTTTAAACAGGCTCGTCTCTTTCATCTGCTGAACAACGCTGTTCATATGACGCTTTATTTTTTCGATATAGCTTTTCCGGTAATTTTCAAGATACTTTAAAAATATCGGCTTTGCGATGTATTTATTTTTAAACTTGTCCGTCAGTCCCTCAAGCTTTACAAGCGTACGCCCTGTTTCTTCAAGATTGCCTCTCTGGAGAATCTCTTCCACCTGGGAAATCAGTTTGGCATAGACTTCGTAATCCTCGTCCTTGAAGACCGATACGATATTGGCCTTTTCCCTCAGCCGGCCGATCACATCTTTAAGCTCGCGGTTGAGAAACCCGAACTTCCGCAACTCCTGATCGCTTCTAATCTGATCCGCCGTATTCAGCAATGCATCGCACTGGGCGTTTATATACTGCTGACTGCCGCTTTTTGTGGCACTGTAGGCGCTTTTCAGCAAAAGTTTGTTCATCAGAGCGGCGGCTTTATATATATCGGGAATTTTGTCATTGGGAATTGATTCGGACGCCACGATATGCTTGTGAAGATCCACCTGCATTCTGAAAAGGGCGAGGCATCTCAACACATTGCCTTTTTCGACCGGATCCCCCTTGGAAAACGCGTCAATTCCTCTGTAGATCACCTGGTATACATTAAGATTGTGGGCTGCATCGCCGCTCCGGAGCGAAACATCAGCCACTTTTAACAACTTTGATATGTCTGAATCGATACTGGTTGGGATGGCCATAACACATGCATCTATACCTTTATTTGCCGGTGAAGTCAACGGCTGCCCGCCAGCACACACGGTGAATTTGTTCTATGCCACAGGCAGAACAAATTAGCCGTGGCACAGCACATTGACCGGCGCCACGACGAACTCTGTGAAAAAGCGAATGGCCGGTTTTTTTTATTAAACCGTTATTGACTTCAGGCCGATTTGTTCTATAATAGATGTATCATCAATTTCATGTTGACAAACGCTCATGAATATCACACCCACACATCAACAGACCGCATACACGGGACATGCGTTACCCCGTGTCCAGATCCGTGCACCGGTTCCGCCTTCCGGGACCGCTGCCGCCGCCGCTGCCCCCGCATCATCCACCCCGTCCCGGCCTGATCATGTCGATACATCAGATAGAAAGGATGCCGCATCCGCCCAGGACCGGACACCTTCCGGCAGCCGGGGACAGGCAGCTCAAAATGCGCTTTCCCACAAGGAACTCAGGCTCCTTGAAAAGCTCAAGCAGATTGACGGAGAAATCAAACGCCACGAAATGGCGCATATTGCGGCAGGCGGGCGGCATATCTCTTCGGGTGCCAACTTTACTTACAAGACAGGCCCGGACGGAAGACGGTACGCTGTGGCGGGCGATGTAAAGATTGACACATCGCCGGTACCGGGTGACCCCCGGGCCA
>CAYZHB010000063.1:2051-17040 GCA_964478245.1 uncultured Desulfobacterales bacterium
GTCGAGAAAATGCAGCAGGTCAAACGGGCGGCCCTTGCACCGGCCGAACCGTCGGCACAGGACAGACGGGTAGCGGCCAAAGCCTCTGCCTTGAGCCTGAAGGCAATGTCGGAACTGATGATCCAGCAGGTAAAAGAAAAAACCGGCCTGAACGAACGTAAGGCATTCGGGGCGATTCAGAAGGAAGCCGGTGCCAGCTACATGAAGGTTCAGAGCAGTCCGGCATACGACGACAGGACCGCTTTCAAAGCGGTGGCCTGACCATCACTTTATCAGTCTCACAACATCCCTGAAACCGTTCGCTTTCGTTGACTTCATCAGTTCAAAAAGGATCATTTCAATGCTTGTCACCACGCCACCGGCCTGCTTGATCCTTCCAAGGCCGATCTCTTTGTTCTCGACGGTTCTTGAAGAGACACCCTCTGTTATGACCTGAACCTGGTATCCGGCCCGGATAAGATCAAAAGCGGTCTGAAAAATGCAGATATGGGTCTCGATGCCGGTAAGAAGCACCTGATTTCTGTTCAGCGCGTTAAAGGTGTCGGTAAACTCCCGGTTGTCACAACAGCTGAAAGTGTGTTTGGCAATCGGGGTCATATCGGTCAGATATTTTGAAATCTCTTCAACCGTGGGGCCCAGACTTTCAGGCACCTGCTCGAGCCAGATAATCGGCACCTCCAGTATTTTCATACTCTTTACAATGGTTTCCAGCGATTTGTAGAGCTGTTCCCGTTCATGCATCAGTGTTGCCAGTTTTCCCTGGACATCGATCAGAATCATGACTGTATTCTCAGTTGAAAACATACTGTTACCTCCCTTTGCAGTTTAGGTTGTTAAGCTTCCGACAATATCTGAAACCCGGTCGATGTTTCTTTTTACAAGAAACTTTCGTATGCCGTCCACAATCTTCGCCAATGCCGACGGATCCACCAGGGATGCCGTACCCACCTGAACGGCCGTGGCACCTGCCACGATAAATTCAAGGGCGTCCGCGGCATCTGTTATGCCCCCTATGCCGATAACGGGAATATCCACCTGCTGTGCCGCCTCCCATACCATTCTCAGGGCAACCGGCTTGACGGCCGGCCCGGAAAGGCCGCCGGTCACGTTGGCAAGTACGGGTTTGAACGTATCGATATCAACTGCAAGCCCGGTCAAGGTATTGATAAGAGAAATGGCATCCGCCCCGGCTTTTTCGACACTGACCGCAATCCGGCCAATGTCGCTCACATTGGGGGAGAGTTTTACCATCAGATGTTTTGATGTCGATTTCCTCACGCGGCTGACCACCCGGAATGCGGCATCGGGATCTTTGCCGAAAGCGGCCCCGCCCGCTTCGACATTCGGACAGGAAATATTGACTTCAATACCTGAAATTTCGGGCAGGTTGTCAATAATAGCTGCAAGGGCCTCGTACTCTTCAACGCTTTTTCCGTAAATATTGACAAAAATTTTTGTCTTTACTGTCCGCAGAAAAGGCAATTTGTCTTTGATAAACGCCTCGATCCCGACATTTTCAAGCCCCACTGCATTTAAAAGTCCGGCCGGTGTTTCAACAATTCTCGGAGACGGATTGCCCCTGGAGGGATACAGGGAGAGTCCTTTCAAAATAATCCCGCCGAGCTGATCGAGATCCACGAACTCTTTGTATTCCGCTGCATAACCGAAAGTCCCTGATGCCGTCAAAACAGGATTTTTCAGTTTTATTCCGTTTATATCAACCGTGAGGTTCATTCAAAACCGCTTTTTGATAATCATCAACTCTTTTGGGGTCAAATGAGGTCAAATTAATATATTTCATTCGGGATTGCAATTTATAACTTTGATATCACCAAAGAAATCCTCTCTTTTCAAGCGGATCGCCCTGCAAATTTTTTATGATAATTGATGCTTGACATTTTGTTTTCGGTTACATTAGAATACGGAACAGTGTTTCATATAATTGAACAACCACTACAGCAGCGAGGTCCACATTGTCAGACGAAGTTTTTATTTTCTTATCGGGGATTGCGGGTGTTTTTTCGGGCATGGCCCTGCTCTATATTTCGATCAGAATCATGGGAAAAATAGCGGACCGGTTTGAAACGGAAAAAAAGGACGAAAAAAATGGCTAAAGACTTTTCACTACTGTATGAGTCAACCGGCTTTTTCTATCTGACACCGGGCATGGTGCTGATGTGGGTCATCGGACTTGTTCTGATATATCTGGCAATTGCCAAAGATTACGAACCCCTTCTGCTGCTGCCCATCGGATTCGGCATCCTCCTTGCCAATCTCCCGCTCGCCGGCCTTATGGAGCCCGAAGAAGGGTTGCTCTGGCGGTTTTATCACTACGGCATCACCTGGGAAATTATACCGCCCCTCATATTCCTGGGGCTGGGCGCTTTGACCGACTTTGCCCCCATGCTGGCAAATCCCCGGCTTATTTTTCTCGGTGCCGGTGCCCAGGTCGGGGTTTACATCACTTTTTTTGCGGCCAACATGACCGGCTTGTTTGATCTTCAGGAGGCCGCCACCATCAGTATCATCGGCGGGGCTGACGGACCGACGACCATATTTCTCGCCGCAAATCTCGCGCCCCAGCTTCTCGGAAGCTGCGCCGTTGCCGCCTACTCCTATATGGCAATGGTGCCCATTATCCAGCCGCCCATCATGCGACTTCTGACATCTGAAAATGAGCGCAAAATCAGAATGAAAAAAGTGAGAAAAGTCTCCCGTCTGGAAAAACTGTGGTTTCCCCTGGTCGCCACGTTTGTCATCATCCTGCTGATCCCGGCAGCGGCCCCGCTTATCGCCATGTTCATGCTGGGCAACCTCTTCAGGGAAGCCGGCGTGGTTGAAAGACTGAACAAAGCCGCTCAGAATGAACTGATGAATATTGTCACCATTTTTCTCGGCCTGCCGGTGGGCGCGACCATGAACGCGGAAAATTTCCTCCAGCCATGGGTAATATTCATTTTTATCCTGGGACTGATCGCCTTTATCATCAGTACGATTTCCGGCATTCTGCTTGCCAAGTTTTTCAACCTTTTTACCAAACGGAAAATCAATCCCCTTCTGGGGGCGGCAGGGGTTTCGGCTGTGCCCATGGCCGCCAGAGTGGTCCACAAAGTCGGCCTTGAAAACGACAAACGCAATTACCTTCTGATGTACGCCATGGGACCCAACGTGGCCGGTGTTATCGGAACTGTCATTGCGGCGGGCGTCTTTCTGACAATTCTATAGCCTCTCTCTTAAATATAGCTCTTCGACCGGTTTCTGTCATTTTTACGGCGCCGGTGAGGTACGTCTTCATAATTTTATTTTTTTTCTTGACATTAAATTTACAATACGGCTAAATAATAGCTAAAAAGTAAATACCAATCCATTGCTGTATGCCATAGGTGTTTTTCAGGTGACGTAGATAAGGAGGTTTTTAATGTCTTTGGATGTCTATTTTAAGAGCGAAGGGCCATGGTCTGACGCCACGGAAAAGATTCTGTGCGCCAATACCGGTGAATGGCGCTCGGTAAGACCGGTTGTGGATGAAGAGGCGTGCATTCTCTGTGGTCTCTGTGCGGTTTTCTGCCCGGTTCAGTGTTTTGAAGAGCTTCCCGACCGGTTCGTGCCCGATCTTGACTTTTGCAAAGGATGCGGTATCTGCGCGAATGAGTGTCCCAAAAACGCAATATCCATGGAACCGGAGGGCCAATTCGCATGACAGAAAGAAGAACAGCCGAAAAACAGCTCAAAGTAATGACGGGAAATGCGGCGGCCGCCACTGCAGCCAAACTCTGCCGGCCCGATGTGATAGCCGCCTACCCGATCACCCCCCAGACCGAGGTGATTGAACTGATCTCCCAGTATCACGCGTCAGGCGAACTCGATACGGAACTCATCACGGTAGAAGGGGAAAACTCCGCCATGAACGCCTCCATGGCCGCCTCTGTTGCCGGAGGAAGGGTTTTTACCGCGACGTCCTCATGGGGGCTTGTGTTTATGTACGACGCCGTTCTCGCGACGGCCGGGGCGAGAGCCCCGGTGGTAATGGTCAACGTCAACCGTGAAACCCCCGGTATTATCGCGGTTTCTTCCGGCCAGCAGGACATGATATCCACCCGGGACTGCGGCTGGATTTTCCTGATAGCCGAAAACTGCCAGGAGATTATGGACATGGTGATCATGGCATACCGGCTGGCGGAAGATCATGACATTCAGCTGCCGGTGATGGTCCATTACGACGGTTTCTATCTCTCCTATCTCTCTGAAATCGTCGATGTCCCCCATGAGGAAGAGGTGGACGCGTTCCTGGCCCCCCTGAAGCAGCAGCCGCAGCGAACGGTCCTGGTTCCCGGTGAGCAGAAAGGCTGCGGATCTCACGGTATCCTCGAAGGCTATGTCGAGCTACGGCGGAAGCACTGCCGGGCACTTGAAAGGTCAAGGGATAAATTCGACCGTATTGACAATGAATTTGAAGCCCTTTTCGGCAGAAAATGCGGCGGACAGGTCGAAACCTACAGAACCGAGGATGCGGAAATGGTGCTGGTGGGGTCCGGCAGCATGTGCGGCACCATAAAAGCCGTGATCGATGAAAAACGGGACGCGGGTTTAAAAATCGGGCTTGTCAAAATCATCATGTACCGCCCCTTTCCCGGTGAAAAACTCGTGGCCGCACTGAAGGGGAAAAAGGCCGCCGGCATCGTGGACAGAAGCCTTTGCTTCGGATTTGACGGCGGCCCGATTTATACCGAAATAAAATCGTTTACCGATCAAATAAAAAGCACGCGGATGTTAAGTTTTATCGACGGCATCGCCAACATGGACATCACAAAGAAAAATATAAACCGCATGATCGGGATGACCCGGGATGCGGCTGACGGGAAAGCGGTCCCGGATGTCACCTGGATATCATGGGAAAACACCCCTTAGCAGAAAGAGGTCTGATATGGAAGAGAAGAAAGAGAAGAAAAAGTCAAAAATATTTGATTACCTGAAGTATGACGATCCGTTTTCAAAAGGGGTGGCCTTCTGCCCCGGGTGTACGCTTGAGCTGCTGCTGCGCTTCATCCCGCAGGTGCTTGGCAACAATATCGTGATAACCGGGACGCCGTCCTGTTCCGCTCCCGTACTGCTCGGTCAGAACATCGGTACCTGGCACAAACTCTCCTATTTCGGCACACTCATGACAGGCGCTGCCGCAAATGCCACAGGCCTTGCCAGATACTACAACAGAGCCGGCATTGACAATACCGTGATCTGTTTCAACGGCGACGGCACCGCGGCTGATATCGGATTCGGCAATCTTTGCGGCGCAGCGGAGCGAAACGAACCCTTTATCTACATCTGTTACGACAATGAAGGGTATATGAATACCGGCATCCAGAAAAGCTGTACCACCCCGTTCGGTGCCCGCACCACCACAACGCCCGTCGGCAGCGCGGCAAAAGGAAAAAATTTAAGAAGAATGAACCTGGCGATGAAAATGGCCATGCACAAAATCCCCTATACGGCCACGGCCACGTTGAGCGATCTCAAGGACCTGGCTGAAAAACTCCTGAAAGCCAAAGAAATGAAAGAACACGGATTCTGCTTTCTTCACGTTTTTGCGCCGTGTCCCACCGGATGGGGAGTGGCCCCGGACAAGACCATTGAAGTGTGCCGACGGGCGGTCAAGACCAACTATTTTCCGCTCTGGGAAGCGGTGAACGGCAAAATTTCCCTGACCAAGGTCGTCAACAAACCCAAGCCGGTAAAAGAGTATACAAAACTGATCAGAAAATTCAGTCACCTGAGTGATGAAGAGATTGACGTGCTTCAGAAAGACATTGATTACGAGTATTGTATGCTGGGCGGATTGAGCAATCTGGAGATGGAATGCCAGCTGCCCGGCACCACGGAACGGTAAAAGGAGGACAGCCATAAAATGAAAGAGGTCAGATTCCACGGCAGAGGCGGGCAGGGGGTTGTCACCACTTCGAAAATCCTGACCAGCGCGTTTGCCAGGATGGGGAAGTTCGGCGCCAGTTTTCCCATGTTCGGGTTTGAAAGAAGGGGCGCCCCGGTTACGGCTTTTGGCAGATTCAACGACAAACCCGTGAGGGAAAAGACCCAGATTTACCATCCGGATATCATTGTGGTGCTCGATCCCTCCCAGAAAGACTCACCCGCCATATTCCAGGGGCTTTCAGATAACGGCGTGATGCTGATCAACCACCCGGACAGCGATCCCGGCATAACACATGAGAACCTGAGCACCCTCGGTGTGGTGGATGCCAACCGGATCGCCCTGGAAGAAATCGGGCTGGCGATCCCCAACACCTGTATCGCAGGAGCGTTTGCCGCACTCACCGGCATGCTGGATTTCGACTATATTGCAGACGGTCTGTCCGACTACTTTGATGCAAACAAACTTGAGGCCAATATTAAATGCGCCCGAAGAGGCTTTGAAGAACTTAAAATAATTAACTTTTAATGATAAAGGAGTTGTTATGGCTAGATGGGGAATGGTTATTGATGTGAAGAGATGTATTGCCTGCTGGAACTGCACGATCTCTTGCAAGGAAGAGCATTTCCTCCCACCCGATGTTTTCTGGAACCGGGTATTGATTTCGGAAACCGGAAACTTTCCCACCAGCAGAAAACTGATCTACCCCGTTCTCTGCAATCATTGTCAGGACGCCGCCTGTGTGGAAGCGTGCCCGACAGGTGCTACCTTCCAGAGAGAAGACGGCGTTGTGGTGGTGGACTACGAGAAATGCGTGGGCTGCAGAGCCTGTTTGATCAGTTGTCCTTACCAGCAGCGGACCTATTTTGATGAGGAAAAAAAGCAGGCCGAATATTTCCCGGGACAGGGCAAAACAGAATTTGAAAAAATCGGCGAGAAACTCTATCCCTTTACAGTGGGCACGGTTATGAAGTGCAATTTCTGCGTGGAGCGGGTGGACGAAGGATTGAAAAAAGGACTGACGCCCGGCGTGGATGAGGAGGCGACACCGGCCTGTGTAAACGCATGTCCGGTGGGCGCAAGGTATTTCGGCGATCTTGACGATCCGGAAAGTGAAGTTTCCCGCCTGATTATGGAGGAAAACGGCAAACAACTGCGTCCCGAATTCGGCACTGACCCGTCAGTATACTATATAGATTAAATTAATTTGGATAACAGGGGGAATTATGACCTATAAGAGTGATGAAATCTGGGAAGACAAATGGGTAAACACCACCTGTGGCGTCTGCTATTGCGGCTGTGGGACCAAAGTACGCGTTGTGAACGGTGTACCGGTCAAGATGGAAGGCATCAGCGGCAGTACGATGGGCGGAACAGGTGCGGGTCTCTGCGGTAAAGGCGCCGCCGGCCTGATGTATTACCATGATCCCAACCGGATTAAAAAACCCTTGAGAAGAACCAACCCGGAAAAGGGCATCGGTGTCGATCCCCAGTGGGAAGAAATCTCCTGGGAGGAAGCACTGGAAGACATTTCGACAAGGATGAAGAAAATAATGGCAGATGATCCCAACAAGATCATGTTCACCAACCAGACGATGCGGGCAAGTGACGGGCCTCACAACCATCCCTACTTTTACGCCAAGGCCTTCGGTGTGGAAGATAACGGGAACTTCATTATCGGCGGGGGCAGTCTGCACTGCGGCAATGCCGCGCATATGCTCGGCGGCCTTATTCACGGGGCCTGGTCTATTGCACCCGACTGGCGGTACACGAAATTCGTTCTGAAATGGGGCTCCAGCAAAGGCACCGGTTCCGGCCACTCCGCCATGACCAATGCACGGCTCCGGGCCGATGCGGTGCGGCGCGGCATCAAAGAGGTGGTGTTCGATCCCATGGGCAATTTCGCCGGCGGCAAAGCCACCCAGTGGGTACCGATACTCCCGGGTACCGATACGGCCGTCGGCCTGGCAATGGCCAACTACGTCCTGAACATCCGCGGAGAGATTGACGAACTCTATCTCAAGGCAAAAACCAACCTGGTTTATCTGATCAGAGAAGACGGCACATTTATCAGGGATGAGACCAGTGAAAAACCGATGGTGTATGACAGCAAAGAAGGCAAAATAAAAGAGTTCGACGATGAATCGATTGCTTATGAGGATTTCGCCCTGGAAGGGGAATACGAGTACGACGGGGAAAAAGTAAAGCCCTGTTTCACGACTCTGAAAGAGCACCTGAAACAGTTCACCCCGGAATGGGCCGCCAAGGTCAGCTCGGTTCCCACCGCCACGATTCTGCAGATCGCCAAGGAGTGGGTGGACAATGCCAGCATCGGCAGCACCATTACAATAGACGGCAAGACCTTCCCCTACCGGCCGGTATCATCGGTTACATTCCGCGGTGCCCAGGGCCACTCCAACGGCATTCACCAGGTGGCCGCCATCGACCTGTTAAGCCAGCTTGTCGGGGCCGAGGACGTTCCCGGCGGCACCATGGGATGGCCCTCCATCAGACGGAAATACCCGGGCGGGCACTATGAACGCAAAACAAGAGTCGGACCGGACGGGGTACTGATTCCCTCCGTCTTCTACTCACACATGCCCTGGCCGCCGCATTCTCCGAGCATTCCGTGTAACAATGCCGGCTGCGTCGATTTCTGGACCCATTCCACTCTCTCGCATGTGCCGTATGTGAAAGAGCGGGATTACATCTATGAAAAATTCGGCATGAAATCAAAGCCGGAAATGGTGTTCGGCATATCCGCCAACTTTATCATCAGCCAGTCTGACTGGGATGCGGCAGTGGAATTTTTCAAGGACATGTTCGTTGTGCAGATTGACCTCTGGGTCAATGAAACCGATCAGGCGATTGGCGATATCATTCTGCCGGATGTCAGTTTCCTTGAAAAGGACTGCTGGTCCAGTGAAATTGACGCCTTTTTCTTCTCCGGAAGTCCCTCTTACGAAGACTGGTACGTGCACATGCAGAAACCGGTTGCCGAACCCGTCGGCGAAAGCCGGTTTTTCATGGATGTTTACCTGGAAGTGGCCCACCGGGTCGGCGTGCTGGATAAATTCAACGAACTTCTCAACAGCTATTACAGCATCGAGGATGAGGCGCTCAAACTCAAACCGGGCGAATACCTGAACTGGAAGCAGATCGGCGAACGGATCCTCAAATGGGTCTACGGTGATGACAAGGAAAAGATTGAACAACAGGGGTACGCTACCTGGCACAAGCCGGTGGAAGATGTTTACTGGCGATGGGAGATTCCGTCGAGATGCCCGGTTTACATGGAATTTTTAATCCATGACAGACGAAAGGTTGAGCAGATCCTCGAGGAAACCAATTTTGAACTGAGTCTGGATACGGCACAGTACTGCCCGCTGCCGGACTGGTTCTGGCCGGAATCCTATAACGAGATGAACGATGAATTCGATCTGATCGCTTTCTCCTACAGGGATATTCTTCACACCAACAACACCACGTTTCAGAATCCCATGGTGGACGAGATAAGCAAAATGTGCCCGTATACCTTCACGATCACCATGAACTCCTCCCTGGCCAAAAAGAAAAAGATGAAAGACGGAGACATGATATGGATTGAAAACAAGTACGGCATAAAGGAAAAGGGCATTGTCAAAACAATGGAGGCGCAGCACCCCAAAGTCATCGGCATCGCCGGTCAGGGAGGGCTGTGGGCGGACGGCAGACCCATTGCAAAAGGCAAGGGAAGCAATTTCTGCAAACTTATGCCCTCCTATCTGCGGCACTATGACCCGATAACCGGCAACATAGAAACCTCGGTCGCTGTCAAGGTATACAAAGCGTAAAAAGGAGAATTTTGAAATGAAGGATACAGTGAAAGATCTTTTTAATAAATTATTGCCTTCCGGTTCGGACCTGAAGCCATACGACTGGATGATCAAAGCGACGCCGCAAAAGGAGTGGATTGACCAGAAAGGTGTTTATCTGTGGCTGGCCTTCTTCTTTTCGGAAATCGGCGCGGGACTGTATTTTATTTCCCTTTTTTACCAGTACCGTACCGGCCTTGTTCTGGGGTGGCTTATCACCCTCGTTCTGGGCGGTATCATTCATGTTCTGTATCTGGGCAACCCCTTCCGGGCATGGCGGATGTTTATGAAACCCAACTCATCTGAACTTTCCAGAGGGTTATGGATAATAGGGGCTTTTGCGGTTCTGGGATTTCTGCAGATCATCACCAGTGGCGGATTCAACCCGGTATTCAACGTTATAATGGGTATTCTCTGCCTCCTGATTATCTCCCACGGTTTTGCCACCATGAATGTGGTCAGGGCGCTCCATGCATGGAGCTCCACTGTGGTGCTGCCGCTCTCCATCATCTCCGGCGTGTGGGTCGGCAGTCAGATCCTGCAGTTCCTGCTGGCCGCTTCCGGTTCGCCAGCGGCCCAGGCCTTTGAAGTCTGGTCGAAAATATTTCTGCTCACATACCTGGTTTTTCTGCTGCTTTACCTGTGGGGCACGTCACATACCTCTGAAATTGCCAGATATTCCGTCAATATGATGCTGAAAGGCGACTTTGTAAGACTTTTTTATATCGGTGTGATTCTTGTGGGCATTGTTCTGCCGCTTATCCTGACGCTGCTGATGTGGGGCGGCAGCGTAAACGCGGGACTTGTCTTTCTGAGACTGGTGTTCGTCTTTGCCGGTGATCTGGCACTGCGGTACACAATAATGAAAAGCGCTTATTACAAACCGCTGCTATAGCTTGCCGGATAGAGGGGACAGGCGGGTCCTTTTTCTCTCCTGTCCTCTTTCCTCCCCCGGAAACGGTGTGTCCGGAACTTCGGCATACTGCCACCCGCAAACGGAACCCCACAAAACAGGCAGGGCCCAAACATGAAACAGATCCCTGTTAAACTGAAAACGGGCAGTACACAAAAAACGTTGACTTGTCACTGAAATATCAGTATTAATTTATTATTTTCAAAAAAGGGAACTTTATGGCGGATAAAAATGACAAAAAGCCGCAGGCTGACGAGACCGATCTGCAAGCCAAAGTCAAGTTCGAGGTATACGGGGAGGAGATGATAGAGAAGACAGTCAAGTCCAGCGGAAACAGCGGCCGGATTTATCTCCCGCCCAACTGGGTGGGGCATACGGTTAAAATTATTAAAGTGGAATAACCCATAGGAACACACGGATATGAAGTTGCATATAAGAGAAATTTCCCTGAACGATGCCGAAGCCATTCAACGAATTCGGCAATCGATCTCCGAAGAGGATGCCGAGATTGATTTCAAAGAAATCATCGATCATCAGGTAGGGCCTTCGAGCGCAAAAGCAAGCCTTGTTGCGGAAATGGACGGCCAGATAGTCGGATACATGATCAGCAACATTCTCTATGCCGGTTTCGGTCTGAAGAAAAGCGCCTGGATTGTGGCAATGGGTGTAGACCCCGATTGCATGGGACAGGGTGTCGGTTCCCAGCTTGCCGATAAAATATGCGAAATCTACAAAGAAAAAGGCATTAAATATATCTACTCCTCGGTCCTGTGGGACTCCATCGATCTGTTATCATTCTTTAAAAAGCTCGGTTTTGAAAGGAGCAAATTCATCAACCTGAGAAAAAAACTGTAACCGCCGGCAAACTACCCCTTTCCCGATATCAGTTCTGCTGATATGGTTTCCGCTGCATTTTTTGTCTCTTCAATCACCTTTTTCATTTTCCTGTCGTCCATATCCGGTTTAAATCCGACCACCCAGACGGCCGCCGTATAAGGGCCGCTGTTCTCTATGGGGGCGGCAACCGCTCTTACCCCTGATATGTACTCTTCATCATCCGTGGCATATCCTTTCTGCCGGACCGTTTCAATTAATTTAACATACGTATCCCTGTCCGTTATTGTATTGTCCGTGTACCGTCTCAAGCCTTTTGAAGCGATAAATTGCGCCGCCTCTTTCTTGTGCATGGCAGACAAAAATATTTTGCCCACAGCACCGGCCATGAGCGGTATCGCGGTTCCCACCGGCGACGTGATCTTGAAGGCATGCGCCGATTCCACCACATCGATAATGGTCACCCGTTCGCCGTTTCTGACGCCCAAAAAAACCGATTCCCGGCAGCGTTTCATGAGTGCCTCGATAACCGGTCTGGCTGCGGCAACCAATCCCATTTTCACATGTGCCGTTCTGCCGATCTCTATCAGGGTCGATCCCAGATCGAAGCGCTTGGTAATGGGGTCCCTTATCAGCGCACCGGCTTCCTCAAGGGCCGATGTGACCCCGTGAACGGTACTTTTGCTCATATCCAGCCGGTTCGAAATGTCACTTATCCCCATTCCGGTACGGCTGTCCGACACAAGTTTCAATATTTGAAACGCTTTTTTAACCATGGGGGCCTGATATTTTTTCGCCTCTTTGCCCAACAGTGAACACCCCGTTTTTTTCAGTATGTATTGGTTTGTGATACGCCGTAAAACCGATTTCGACTTTCAGCACGTCCGTTATTAAGAATCAATTTCAGTGCGGTGTCAACCCCGATTATACGGCAAAGGATCAGTTTTCCAGACGGTTTTGGAGACAGCGGCATCAATTAACCATTGACAACCAACTGAATTTTCAATTAATTATAGAATGCTGTCACAAGGTCAATTTAACGGACTATATGGAACCATATGGATATCGGACTCATTTCAACTTTCACTGCCGCTGTCATCATATTATCCGTACTCGTTTTTACTGTCCTGTACACCCTCATTTTCCGCTTTCTAAAATCCGGTCGGGAGGCAAGGACACGCTATATCCATCATCTTGAAACCGCTTCGCGTGCGAGCCTTGCAATCAATTACAAAACGTGTCTCAGCAGGATATCAAATAAGCTCAATTACCGTCTCCAAATACGGCACTTCAGTTTTGCGTCTCTCATTTTCACTACAGGTACCGCTTTTTTGTACACAACCGGTTTTTTCCTGTTGTTATGGATCGTTTACGGTGTCAGCCGTATCGGCAACACCGCCGTTCTGCCGGCGTTTGCAAATGTATACCAGCGAATCCTTTTTTTGGGTATCATTCTTTTGATCGCCATAATCGTCTTAAAATTCAAGGACATCGACAGGTGGGTACAAAAAAGATACATCCGGGCAGAATCGGACAGGACGGCTTATCTGGTTTACCGGTTTGCATTTCTGGTGATCTGTTTAATACTGCTGGTTCCTTTTAAATTTTCCGCCGCCGATTCCCTGTTTGTTCTGGCAGGAGGCATCATAAGCCCGGTACTGACACTGTCGGTCTCTGCAGCGGTCGCGGTAATTGTATACTTCGGATACCACGTGTGGACACTGGCCGTTCTCGGCATACTGATCGGGATTCTGGTAAGCGTCAAAATCTTCTTTAAAATAAAAATTGAAACCTTTATTACGGCGGCTGTCGCGGTGGTCGCGGCATGCATCATCGGGCTTGCCTCAGACAGCATATACGGATACGCGGCCTACGGTGCAGAGGTTCTGGCAGGCGGTATTGCTGTGGGGATCGCAGGGGCGGGGAGTCTTGCCATTCTTTTCACCATGTTTGACCTGTTCGATAAAACGTTTTCCAAATATACAATGAATATTGTCCTGCTCTTTCTCTTTTTTTCCTGTTTCAGCATATTTTCAGACTTTTTCCATTTAAACCGGCATATGGCGGCCTTTCTCTTTCTGATAACGGTACTGCCGGTCATAAACGGACTCATGGATCATCTGTCACTTGGGAAAAGCCGGTTTCTGGCCATGAAGATAACAGAAACCGATCGCTTTATCACCGCGGCGATGCTCTTTTTCTGCGATCTGTGCCTGGCTGTTTTACTGGCGGCTCTGCTGATTTTCCTGGGCACGTTTATCACCGAACTATTTAACATTTTTCTCGCCCGGAACAGTGATCTCATGATCAGGGTGCCGTACCTTGTGGAAAACGCCTTTTCCGGAAGAATAACGGAGAACGGCATATGGCTTTCTGTCATGCTGTTTACCGTACTTGTCCCCACCGTTTTTTACGCCGTGGTCCTGATCTTTACCCTTCTGTTCGATAAAGCCACACCGAAACGCCTGAAAAAGATGATGACGGAAAGACTGTTGGATATACCGGCAGACTACAACATAAGGCCGCCGGCACTCTATTTTTCTATGGCAGGGACCGCAAGTTTCCTCCTGGGAACAGGGGGATGCGCTGCCCTCGTGTTTGCGGTCGAGAGATATCTCTTCAATTTTTCAGGCCCGGTGACATGGATTGTCAAACAGGCAATCCTGAGCGTCCACTGGCTGGCGGTCTATCCGGCCCCGTTTACTGTTTTGTAAGGCTGAACGTTCCCGAATCGTGGCCGGTCAATACATGAGATCCGGCAAGAACATTATAATCTGCGGGAAAATCATGAGAATAATAACGCCGAGAATAACGGCGAGCAGGAATGGAAAAATCCCCTTGAAAATCGATTCGAGCCTGATATCGGTGATGATGCTTTTGGCAACCCCGTACACCACATATACATTGATACCCACCGGTGGCGTGATAACCCCCATCTCCGTTACCATTACAATGATGATCCCGAACCAGATCGGGTTATATCCAAGTTCCATAACAACAGGAAAAAATATGGGAACCGTCAGGGTAACAAACGCCAGGGCATCCATAAAACAGCCGCCCATAAAATAAATAAGAATGATGACGCTCATTATCATATAGGCCGGCATATCAAATCCACTCACCCAGCTGGCGATATTGAACGGTATCCTTGTGACGGCAAGAAATTTGCCGAAAATGATCGCACCGGTGATCAGCAGCAGCACCATACAGGTTGTTTTCAATGTCTCGTACAGGGAATTGATGAAAGACTCCCAGGTGAGCTGTCTTCTGAAAAGCGACACCGCGAGTACTCCGAAAGCCCCGACCGCCGCCGCTTCAGTCGGGGTAAAAAGGCCGACGAAAAGCCCCCCTATCACCAGGACAAAGACGGCCAGTGTCTCGGCAAGTCCCATGAGAGAGACAAGTTTTTCCTTCCATGAAAACGATTCTCCCTTTGGCCCCTGGTCCGGATTCAGACGGCACCGG
>CAYZHB010000064.1:0-16977 GCA_964478245.1 uncultured Desulfobacterales bacterium
TCTAAAATGGGGGACTATAGAATTAAGTGAACTCCAGTGGCATTTTTATATGGTTGCTTTCATGATAGGCCTGTCATATGCCGTGACCACTGACTCCCATATGGGTATGGACCTTGTAAATGAAAAATTACCCAGAAAGAAACAGTTATGGTTGGATGTTTTCGGCATAATTGTTCTTTTATTGCCCTTTGTATGCGTCATTTTTTATCAGAGCCTTGAATATGTGCATGACTCATGGGTGGTTAATGAAAGATCAAACAATGAAATGGGGCTTCCCTTCCGGTGGATTATTAAATCAGTTCTTCCTGCTTCCTTCGCGTTATTAATTGTTTCAGCTTTTTCCCGACTCATGCGGGATCTTTCAGCTCTTTTTGGAAAGGACGCTACAAATGGGTCTTAATGAAATTCTAGTAGTGGCAATGTTTATCACTTTTATCTCTCTTCTGTTTACCGGGTTCCCAATAGCATGGGTTCTGGCAGGCACATCTGTTCTTTTTACTGCGCTGGGAGCTGCCTTAGAATATTTCGGCATCTCCCTGGGGGGATTCTACGAAGCCAATTTTACAGCATACAAAACCTGCATCAACCGCATTTACAAACTGGGGGACAATGATGTGCTGATTGCACTGCCCATGTTTATTTACATGGGATTTATGCTGGATAAGTCCGGCATTGCCGAAAAGATGATGTTATCCATGCAGAACCTGTTTGGAAAGGTAAGAGGCGGACTTGGCATCACTGTCACCATGATCGGCATCATTCTTGCTGCATCCACGGGTATTGTGGGTGCGTCAGTAGTACTGCTGGGAGTTTTAACAATTCCAGCTATGATGACACAGGGATACTCCAAGACATTTGCAGTTGGTACAGTCGCAGGATCCGGAACTTTGGGTATACTTATTCCTCCCAGTATAATGCTGGTGATTATGGCTGACCAGCTGGCGCTTTCAGTCGGCGATCTGTTTATGGGGGCTGTTTTCCCTGGCATTGTACTGGGAATTTTATATGTGACCTACATACTAATGGTTGGGCTTGTCAAACCGGATGCAGTACCGTTGAGTAAGGACCGGAAACCTTTCGAATGGAGGCTTCTCTTAGATGTTGTAAAGGATATACTTCCTGCTGCATTATTAATTCTTGCAGTTCTGGGTTCCATATTTGCCGGGATAACTACACCAACGGAAGCGAGCGGTATTGGAGCGGCAGGTGCACTTATACTCACCATAATAAACAAAAAGTTTTCTTTCAAGGTTTTGAAAGAAGTTACCCGGTCCTGTTTTAACACTTCTGCCTATATATATGGTATTTTGATCGGTGCCACCTGCTTTGCCCTGGTTTTAAGAAACCTGGGCGGAGACGAGTTTATTGAAAGAATCCTTATGGCACTTCCTCTCGGAGACTGGGGTGTCTTAGCTTTTATTCTGTTTTGCGTATTCATGCTTGGTTTTTTCCTTGACTGGGTTGAAATCACTTTGATCATTCTCCCTCTTGTTGCACCTGTTGTTGAAAACCTGTCAATTAATATCCCGGCTTACGGTGGTGCAATGGACAATCCTGTTTTGATCTGGTTTGTTGTCCTTATCGCTGTCACACTGCAAACATCATTCCTTTCACCGCCGGTTGGATTTGCTCTTTTTTATTTAAAAGGGGTGTGCCCGGATGAAGTCTCTCTTACCGACATTTACAAGGGCGTTATACCTTTTATCATTCTGCAGCTTATAGGACTTATATTCATCGCCCTGTTCCCTGCACTGGTACTTTGGCTTCCCTCAGTGGCGTATAACTAGGTTTAAAGGAGAACCCTTTGATGGAAGAAAAAACCCTTCATCCGATGCTGTCTCCCCTGGATCCCTCCAAAGCGCGGAAGGGGAAAATCGTTACGTCCAGGGAAGCGATCCAGCTTATAAATGATAATGATACCGTGGCCACCGGCGGATTTGTGGGAACCGGTTTTCCAGAACAGATTGCGGCAGATATCGAGGCCTGCTTTCTTGAAACCGGCAGGCCAAGGGACCTTACATTGATCTATGCAGCCGGCCAGGGAGACGGTGACAAAAGGGGACTCAACCATTTCGGCCGCCCGGGCCTTGTAAAGAGAATCATCGGCGGCCATTGGGGGCTCTGCCCCAAACTTCAGAAACTTGCCATTGAGAATAAGATTGTTTCCTATAACCTTCCGCAGGGCGTTATTTCCCACATGTTCAGGGATATTGCGGCCAAGAAACCGAGAACAATAACAAGGGTGGGGCTTGAAACATTTGTCGATCCCCGCAATGGCGGGGGTAAGATCAACAGTATCACAACCGAAGATATTGTGGAACTGACGGAGTTTGACGGGAAAAAATACCTCGCATACAGGCTTTTGCCCATAAATATTGCGCTTTTAAGGGGAACTACGGCGGATACCGACGGGAATATCACCATGGAAAAGGAGGCCCTGACGCTTGAAGCACTTGCCATTGCCACCGCCGCCAGAAATTCGGGTGGTTTTGTCATTGTTCAGGTGGAAAGGATGGCCGAAAGAGGGACATTAAATGCCAGGCAGGTGAAGATACCGGGGATAATGGTGGACTGTGTCATTGTATCAAAGCCGGAAAATCACTGGCAGACCTTTGCGGATATCTACAACCCCTCTTTCAGCAGTGAAATAAAAATACCCGCCCAGAATATCGAAACCATGGAGATGAGTTGCAGAAAAATCATTGCCAGGCGTGCCGCGTTCGAACTTCAGGCCAACGACATTGTCAACCTGGGCATCGGCATGCCCGAAGGCATTTCAAGTGTTGCCAATGAAGAGAAAATACTCGATTTCATGACCCTCACGGCAGAACCCGGCGTGATCGGGGGGCTCCCGGCAGGCGGCCTCAATTTCGGTGCGGCCACAAACACGGATGCCCTGATCGACCAGCCTTCCCAGTTTGATTTTTATGACGGCGGCGGCCTTGATATCGCCTTTCTGGGCCTTGCTCAGGCCGATGAACAGGGTAATTTGAATGTCAGCAAGTTCGGGCCGAAACTGGCCGGGGCAGGCGGATTCATAAATATCAGCCAGAACGCCAAGAGGGTGGTTTTCGTGGGCACATTTACCGCCGGGGGGCTTGATGTACCCATAACCGAAGGGAAGATTCAGATAAATACAGAAGGAAAGGTAAAAAAATTCGTAAAACACGTGGAACATGTGACTTTCAGCGGCAATCTGGCGGTAAAGGAAAACAGACCGGTTCTCTATATTACCGAAAGATGCGTGTTTTCATTGACAAAAAATGGTATGGAACTGATTGAGATAGCACCGGGGGTTGATCTTCAAACAGACATCCTTGATCAGATGGAATTTAAGCCGGTTATGAACCAGTTGCCTCAATTGATGGACAGCCGGATATTCAAGGATGTGCCCATGGGGCTCGAGGAAGATCTGATGGCGCTTTCCCTTAATGACCGCCTGGTATACGACAGGGGCAGCGACATGTTTTTTGTAAATTTTGAAGGGTTTTCCGTAAAAAGCTTCCAGGAGATTGACAATATAAAAAGCATGGTGAAAAAGAAACTCTCATCAGCCTCCGGCAAGGTATATACCATTGTCAATTATGACAATTTTTCCATCCACCAGGAGCTGATAGATCCCTATACGGATATGGTGAAATACCTTGTTGACAATTATTATTATTCTGTCTCAAGATACACTACCAGCGCATTTAACCGTATGAAAATGAAAGATGCGTTTGAAAACAAGGATGTTGATGCCCATCTCTTTGAAACAAGGGAAGAGGCGGAAAAAGCTTTAAAAAAAATCAAAGACACCTGATGGCATCATGCGTTTTTTATTTCATTGAAATCCCGTATTTTTTGATTTTTTTGTACAGCAGTGTTCTGTGGATGTCAAGTTGTCTGGCGGTTTTTGCCTTGTTGTACCCGTTTGCCTCAAGCGCATCTTCAAGAGCCTGTTTTTCAGCTTCATGTTTTACAGACTTTAAGGAGCCCGGGATATTATCCCGTTCCTTTCTGCTCTTCTTCTGTATATAAAAAGGTAGATCATTGGGCCTGATAACGTTGCGGTTGAGTCTTGAAAGTGTCCTTTCCAGAACATTGGTCAGCTCTCTTACATTGCCGGGCCAGTCAAAATCTGAAAGTATTTCCAGTGCTTTTCTGCTCAGGGTTATATCGCAGTAATCTGTTTCAGTGCAGAGTTTTTTCGTAATATGATTGGCAATGTCCGGGATGTCCTCTTTGCGCTCTCTCAACGGCGGCAGGGGCAATGGAATCACATTGAGGCGATAAAAAAGGTCTTCCCTGAAACGTTTTTCCCGTACCATTTCTTCAAGGCTTCTGTTGGTGGCGGCAATAAGCCGGAAGTCTGATTTAAAGACTTTTGTCCCCCCAACCCGTTCAAACTCTTTTGCTTCAATCACCCTGAGGAGCTTGGGCTGCATGTCAAGGGGCATATCTCCTATTTCGTCCAGAAAGATGGTGCCTCTGTTGGCAAGTTCAAACTTACCGGGCTTGCCCTGTCCGCCTGCACCGGTGAAAGCACCTTTATCATACCCGAACAGTTCGGACTCAAGAAGATTTTTGGGTATTGCTGCGCAGTTGATCCGTACAAAGGGGTGAACCTTTCTCGGGCTGGAATGGTGAATCGCCTGTGCAAAAACCTCTTTTCCGGTACCGCTCTCTCCTGTAATCAATACCGGGAATGTATTTGACGTTGCCCGCAGCGCTTCATCCTTAAGAAGGGTCATTGCCCTGCTTTTTGCGATAATGCTGTTAAAAGTATACTTTGTAGATCGTAAGTTTAACAGCTCCTGCTCATACAACTTTACTTTGGATTTCAGATGGCTGACCTTTGTGGCCAGCTTGGAAATCTCCCGGATGTCGCTGAACATCACCCGGCCAAAAACGGCGATAACCTTGCCGTTTTTCTTGACGGGTATTCGCTGAACTACTATTTTCATTCCGTTGATTTCCTGGATGTGGTTAATTTCTGATTTGCCGGTTTGGCCCACAATATAC
Organism: uncultured Desulfobacterales bacterium; assembly: GCA_964478245.1. Classification (GTDB taxonomy): domain Bacteria; phylum Desulfobacterota; class Desulfobacteria; order Desulfobacterales; family Desulfobacteraceae; genus CAYZHB01. The sequence goes on from CAYZHB010000064.1 coordinate 5,005, forward strand.
ATCCGGGTGTTTTCCACCACTTCGGTACAGTGTTTGCCGATCTCCTCTTCAGGATTAATATTTAAAAATTCTCCGTAAGGTCTGTTGATGTAAGTTATGTAACCGTTTGCATCTGTAATCATTATGCCGTTCTGAACGCTGTCGAAAATTCTTAAAAAAAGATCAACCTGGTCTTTATAACTGGTTTCATCATTTTGTTTTGGATGGGTTGAGGCAGTCATTTTTATATTCCGGTGAAGTAGTAGCGATTTGGATACAAGTACTCTTTTTTCTACACTTTAATACACCCTTGATCCAATGAAGTCAAATTTAAATCAGTGTAAACATACAAGCCAAATTTCATATGTGCCGTATCCGGAGCGGAGAGCCTCATTTTTTTATGTCAGTGGCGGTCCGACCGGGATGAGGCATATCCGTAATTCCTGGATTTCACCCAGGCCCAATTGGGTGGCCGGCATGGGCGCCACGGCGGGATAGCTTCTATCGGTCAACGTCCCGGCAAGATGGGATCTGAGACCGGCACGGATGGTGCCGTCTATAATGCCGCAATGGCGGCAACACCGCCGGTGTTGCAGGTATGGATGGGGAGGGGTAACGTGCTCAGGGCAAATGTGTCGTTTCGGCCGCTACTGCCAGCAGGGGCTTCCTGCCTGACGGCCTTTTCCAAAACCGCCGCGGTGCATCATGCCGCCTGAAAAGGGGCAGTAACCGGCCATGCCCGTGAGACCGCCGCCGGGACCCATCCTGAAGTCGGGCGCCACTTCTTTGACTTTCAGGATAAAATCGATCCGCTTTTCCATGATATCGGCCTTTAGATCGGCAATATCGCCGGCCAGTTTCTTGAGTTCGGCCGCATCCGGAGACGAGGTGTTCAAAAGCACCCGCATGCTGCCCTTTTTGGTTATGATCTGTGTTTTAAAATCTGCGGTCTCATCCACAAAGGCCTGGTGAAGATCTTTCAGCTGGTCCTTTTGTTCCTGTGTAAGACTTTCCCACTGATCCTGAAACTTTGCGCCGTGATAAGAAGACACGCCCTGCCCGTCAAAACGGGAACCGTCCATCCGGCCCTGGTGTCCCCGGCCGCCGTAGGCAAAAGCTGTTACAGACGTCAGTATAAGTACCGCAAAAATGGTAACTGCAAGTGTGAGTTTCGTTTTCATGTGATATTCCTTTCTTGTTTTTCATTCAATTGGGGTTAATCTTCCGGCCCGTCATGCAGGCCGGTATGTCTTTCTCCGTTACCCCGTAAAATAGCAAAGGGTGTGCCAGTCCGGCGGAAAAATTTTAACCTGTTGAAAACAAAAAGTTTTTTTCGAAGCGATTCCTGGCAGGGACGTAGCCGGTTGAAAGAAATGGGTACTTTTTATACAGGAGTCCGGCCCACCTGTATAAAAAGTAAACACTTTGGTCCATGTATACTTTTCAACAGCGGTGTGGTACCTATTGTGGTAACCGGCTGACTGCTTTCAGCCTGAAAGCTGACAGGGCTGCCCGGCAACGCGGCAGTTTGAAACCATCCGGTACAAACAGGCGGTATCATTATTGCTTTAAGTCAATGGTTGTTACCAACAGTAAGCTGTCAGCTGTCCGCAATCAGCTAACGGCTAAGGGCTAACAGCTAAGGGCTAACGGCTAAGGGCTAACAGCTAAGGGCTAACAGCTAAGGGCTAACAGCTAAGGGCTAACAGCTAACAGCTAACGGCTAACGGCTAACAGCTAACCCCGCGCCCGATACCGCCATTGTTTGTCACGGCGGCCCGGGCCATGAATGCGAGTGGTAATTCCGCCTCCTGGCCGGATGGTCTTAGGCCCCGGGCCGGGGATTGCTGAATACGATGTAAATCTGAACTGGACACCAGAAGAATGATTCATAAGGGTCGGAGAAAAAGCAAGTGGATCTCCCCGTTTATCGTACTGGGGGTGTTTGTTATCCTGGTGCCGATATTCGTATTTCTCGCTTTTGAAAGCGTATCCGAACACAAAAAACGGGTCCGGGAGAAGCTCACCGGCAAGGGAATTTTCCTCATACGGGCCATTGAAGCGGGCACGCGCACCGGTATCCTGGGAATGCAGTGGGGCGCGGACCGGGTGGGGAGACTTCTGACGGAAACGTCTTTTCAGCCGGGGGTTCGGTACATTGTCATAACCGATGAAGCCGGCCGGGTCCTGGCCCACAGTAATCCGGAAGCGGACGCTGAATTCCATGAAAACATGCCGGCCGCCGGTGATATCGAGAGCACGGGCGAGAAATTTTATACCCGGGTGGTTTTGGACGCTGCCAACCGGGAAATTTACGAGGTGTACAAAACCTTCACCCCGGAAAAAAGACCTGCCCTCGGGCGGCGGTATCACCAACGGCCCGGGGCGGGGGACATGCCGCACCAGCGGGGAGAGCGGTTCAGGCATTTCAAGGGCCTTATGCATGGCGACAGCCTTGGATCGCCTTCTCCCGAAACAATGGATTGGTGCCGGCAACGGTTCGCCATCGATCGCCCGGCATCGGAGAAACCCCCCCTCCTGATTTTTGCCGGCATTGACATGGCCCCTGCCAAAAGAATCCAGGAAGGGTTCCTTTTGCGGACGGCGGTTCTGGTGACGGTCCTGTTCCTGATCGGCCTTGCCGGCGTGGTGAGCCTTTTCGCACTCCAGGCTTACCGGTCTGCGAAATCATCGTTGACGCGGGTCATGGCCTTTTCCGATAACGTTGTCCAGAACATGCCGGCGGGCCTGGTCACCGTAAACAGGGACATGGGAATCCTGTCGTTCAACAAAACCGCCCTCGAGATTTTCGGAAATGAGGAGCCGTTGGGGCTGCCCGTTCAGATGCTGGAAATGGCTGAAAAATCGAGACTGGACAGTCGGACGGTGTCCGAAGAAAAAATGTGCGAACTGTCCGGCGGCGAAAAGGTGCGCCTGGATGTGAGCGTCTCCCCGATATTCGGCGACTTGCGGGATATTGAAGGATTCATGTTCCTGTTCAAGGACTTGACCGAGCTTGCCGAGCTCAAAGAGGAGATCGAGAAGAACAGGCGCCTTGCAGCGGTGGGCAAGCTTGCCGCCGGGATCGCCCATGAAATCCGGAACCCGTTAAGTTCCATCAAGGGGCTTGCCACCTACTTCATGGAACGGTTCGAAGATGCGAACGAAGACCGGCACACGGCCCGGATCATGGCCAAGGAAACCGAAAGGCTGAACCGCAGCGTCACCCAGCTCCTGGAATTTGCCAAGCCCCTGGAGGTGGTTTTGAAAGAAGTTGAGGTGCAGTCACTGTTCGACCACGCACTGAGTCTTGTGACGTACGATCTGGAGAAAACGGGGATCACGCCGAAAATTCATATCGAGTCGACGTCTAAAACCGTCATCCTCGACCCGGAGCGGCTGGACCAGATCCTGCTGAATCTTTTTCTCAACAGCATACAGGCCATGCCCGACGGCGGCACGCTTGATCTTTCGGTCAGCGATCTTTCCGACGGCACCGGCATCGTCATCACGGTCGCCGACACCGGCATTGGCATCGACCCCGAGGATATCGATCACATCTTTGACCCGTATTTTACCGCCCGGCCCCAGGGCACGGGACTGGGTCTTGCCATGGTCCAGAAAGCGGTTGAGGCGCTCAGGGGCGAGATCCGGGTGACAAGCCGCAAGGGCGAAGGGACCTATTTTACCATAAAATTAAGGCACCGGGAACTCGATGAAAATGAAAAATGAAAAGCGCATACTGGTTGTGGATGATGACCCCTCTCACCGGGAGATGCTGAAAACGCTGGTTTCCGGGTGGGGATACCGGGTGGAGCTGGCGTCCGACGGCCCGGAAGGGGTTGAGATGGTCAGGGAGGTTTCCTTTGATATCGTGCTGATGGATATGCGCATGATCCAGATGTCGGGAATGGCGGCCCTGGAAGAGATCAAGGCCTACAACCCGTCGCTGCCGGTGATCATGATGACGGCCTACTCTTCCGTGGAAACGGCGGTGGCCTCCCTTAAGAAAGGCGCCTACGATTATCTGACCAAACCCCTTGATTTTGAAAAGCTCAAACTCACCCTTGAGCGGATCATTGAAACCATGTACCTGAAAAATGAAAACCGGTCCCTTAAAGAAACCCTGGGAGAGACGTTTTCAAGGCAGAACATCATCGGCAGCAGCAAAAAAATGACCGACCTTCTCCATACCGTGGAACTGGCGGCCCCCACGGACGCCAATATCCTGATCTGCGGGGAATCGGGAACCGGCAAAGAGCTCATTGCCGGGGCTGTCCACTACAACAGCCCGCGAAAGGACTATCCGTTTATCAAGATCAACTGTGCCGCCATCACGGAAACCCTGCTGGAATCCGAACTGTTCGGCCACCGGAAGGGCGCCTTCACGGGGGCGGATAAAACCCGGAAGGGCATGTTTCAAAAGGCGGACAAGGGCAGCATCCTGCTCGATGAAATCGGGGAGATGGGGATGCCCATGCAGGCAAAGCTGCTGCGCGTCATACAGGAAAAGGAGGTCACGCCGGTGGGCGATGAAAAGAGCATACCCGTCGATGTCCGGATCATCGCGTCCACCAACAAAGACCTGAAAGTCATGTCCGATAAGGGATCGTTCCGGGAGGACCTGTTTTTCAGGCTGAACGTGGTCCGCCTTGAAATGCCGCCGCTGCGGGACAGACCCGAGGACATCCCGGCGCTGGCGTTACAATTTCTGGAGTCATTCGCCCTTAAAAACAACCGGGATATCCGGGACTTCACCCCGGACGCCATGGATGCCATGATCCGGTATCAGTGGCCGGGCAACGTGCGGGAACTGATGAACTGCGTGGAGCGCGCCGTGGTGCTGGCAAGGCATGACAACATCACCGCGGCGGATCTGCCGTTTGGCGGGCAGGAAACGGCGGATTCCGAAAGAGAGAGACCGGATCTTTATGACCGGCCGCTTTCTGAAATCGAAAAGCAGGCGATCTTGAGAACGCTTGAATCAACCGGTGGGAACAGAAGCGAGGCGGCGAGGCGCCTGGGTATCACCCGGAAAACCCTCCTGAAAAAGATCAAAGACTACGGCGTAACATAAGCGGCGGCATCAGTCTGCCGGTCCGCCGGTCTGAAATTCTGGCGGTGTCCGGAAATTACCTTCCCTCTGGATTTGTCACTCAACGACCACCCGCTTCGCGGGTGGTCGTTGACTTCCGGGCGCAAGCTTCATGCTGAAATGCGCGGCCAGCAGAAGTCCGGATGCGGCAACAAGGAAGGCCCATTTATAGGAACCGGTGCTGTCGAACACCCATCCGGCCAGATAAGGTCCGCAGGCGGACCCCAGTCCCCAGCTGATCATGAGAATGCCCATCATGGTGCCCACTTTGGCAATGCCAAAGACATCGGTCACCACAGCGATTATCGAGGTGTCCCCGCTGCCGAAAGTGATACCGAAAATCATGGCAAACGGGTACAGCATCCAGGGCTGATCCGCTGCCGCCAGCCAGACCATGCTGGCGGCCATTACCGTCGTCAGTATGAATACCAGTTTTCTCTTTTCCATCCGGTCGGCCAGCACGCCGCCTGCGAAACGCGATATGGCGCTGACCGCCGTCAGGACACTCATTATACCGGCGGCCTGAATCGGATCGAGCCCGAGATCCTGCGCCCTTGGAACGATGTGGGTGATGACCATATAGAGACAGAAGGAAAAGCAGAACCAGATCAGGCACAGGTAACGGAAACCGGGACTTTTGACCGCGGCGGACACGGAAAACTCGGTGGTATTTTGGGTGCCGCGGACCGGTCTGACCGGTTGCCGGGAATCGCCGTCAAGACCGGTGCCGATTTCGGCGGGGCTCGCTTTCAGCGCAAGGGCCGCAGGGACCATCAGGCACCAGGCCAGAACCCCGGTCAGCATGTAGGCCGTACGCCACTGACAGGTGACGATCAGCCAGGCACTGACCGGTGCCATTACCATCGGCCCCAGCGACCCTGCCGCTCCCAGAAGACCCATTGCGGTGGCGCGTTTTCGATAGAACCAGCGTGATGCCGTTGACATGGATACAATGTATATGCCGCCTGTCCCGGCTGCAAACAGTACACTGTATGTTATATAGAGCTGCCAGATGGTCTGGACCCACGAGGTCAGAATAAGGCTGAAACCGGTGATAACCCCCATAGTGAGCACCACCGGTTTCGGGCCGAAGCGGTCGGCATACCGGCCGCAGATGATGGAAAACAGGCCCACCAACAGCAGATAGAGCGAAAAGGCGCCTGATGTGGCGGAACGACTCCAGGAAAATTCGGACTGCAGAGAGGTGAAATAAACGCTGAACGAATAAACAATACCGAAACAGGTGGCCATCAGCAGCGCGGCTGCGGCAATGACAAACCACCCGTAAAAAATGCCGAAGCGGCCGTCAGCCTCTTTCTTCATGAAACCAACCAGGCGGATCTAGTAATGCGGATCATCTGTCCCCGCCGCGCACCGGCCGGATATACCAGCTGTTCAGGTTAAGGACAGGACCCACCCGGCCGCTTGCCATGTCCACAAGCCATGCCTGGCTGCTGCCCCGCCGTGTTGGAAAGGTTTTCTTTGACAGCGTAGTTGTCGATAATTCTTTCATAAGAAAGCGCCTTTATGTCAATTTAATGGTGCCGGCAGATGCTGTTTCTGAACAAACCACACGGTTTTCACAAAATACAAAAAAAAGCCGGGCAAAACAAGTGTCAATTTTGTTTGATATGTCCGGGACAAATTCTTTGCAGAGAAAGGCAGTGATCTGAAGATGTCAATTTTTTCCTTGACAATGAGCAGATAATATGGGCAGATAAATGAATCGAATTCATTAAATAAACAATTGGGGGTCTCTGGTATCAATCTCGGTGCTATTTAAAAATTGTTTAAAGATTTTCCGGGCATTTTCCGTGTTTTTTTATTGGTTGTTTTCAAATTTGCGGGTGGTAGTTGACTTTTCCGGGTATCAGCCGTTGGTTTAATAAAAAAACAATTATAAAGGTGCTGATATGAAGAAATTTTTAAAGCCGCTTTTTTTTATCGGCCTCGGTCTCCTTATCGCGTTTCCGGTTTTCAGCCTCACCTACTATACCATGGCCCGGACCTCCACGCCGGGATTCTGCGCCTCCTGTCACGAAATTCAGCCCGCCTACAACAGCTGGAAAACCTCTACCCATGTGAACAATGAACAGGGATTTGCCGCCGACTGCATGGACTGTCATCTGCCGGCGCCCCAGGACACGGTCAACTTTTTTTATGCCAAGACGTTGCACGGCATCAAGGATGTGTTTGTCCACTTTGTTTACGGCACATACGACAGGGAGGAGAGCCGGGAGTACGCGTATAAGACGTTTAAAAACGCCCAGTGCCGGAAGTGTCACCGCAATATTCTGCATATTCCGGATAAGCGCGGGGCCATGCTGGCCCATCGAAGCGTGCTCTATCCCCGGGAAGGGTACGAGAAAAGATGCGTGGACTGCCACAGAAACCTGGTCCACGTGGACAGCGGGCACTACCGGTACAAGCAGTACGAGATGCCGTACAGGGGCCTCGGCATATAGGTGTTTGGATTACGGTTTTAATGTATTGTTCATATATACGTAAAAAAGGGGAGAGATGACCATGATAAGGACCATTTTAATTTTATCCGTCAGTCTGCTTCTGATGTGGATGTTTGCCGGCGGTGCCGCAGCCCAGGAACAGGAGATGAACATCCCGAAAGCCAAGGAGTTCCGTGTGGAAAGGGCCATGCCGCCGCAGGCCATGGCCTGCATCGAGTGTCACAAGAAAGAGCATCCCGGGCTTTTTGCCGACTGGGCGGCCAGCCGGCATGCCAGTGCCAACATTACCTGTTTCGACTGCCACGCGGCCGAGAAATTCGACCCGGATGTGAGCCAGTCCCATTACAAGGAGTACGAGGGCACAGATTTGAAGTACGGCCGGAAGGAGTTTATGGTGCCGGTCTCCGGTGTGGTGACCCCCAAGGACTGCTCGCGGTGTCATCCGGATGAAGCCAAGCAGTATGCCAAAAGCAAGCACGCCAATACCCTGGAGCTGATCTGGAAGATCGACCCCTGGCTGAACAACGGGATGAACAGCGATTTTGAGCGTATAAACGGCTGTTATCACTGTCACGGCACCATTCTGAAGATGAAGGATGACGAGCTCGATCCGGATACCTGGCCCAATGTCGGGGTGGGGCGGGTCAACCTTGATGACAGCAAGGGCAGCTGCAGCAGCTGTCACACCCGGCACCGGTTCTCCGTGATGGAGGCGCGGAAACCCGAGGCCTGCGGCCAGTGTCATCTGGGGCCGGATCATCCCCAGATCGAGATCTACATGGAGTCCAAGCACGGGGATCTTTACACCGCATTCGGGGACGAGTACAACTGGAACGCCGCGCCCGGGACCTGGACGCCCGGGGTCGATTTCAGGGGACCGACCTGCGCTTCCTGCCACATGTCTGGCGCCGGCGAGGTGTTTACCACCCACGACGTGACCGAGCGGCTTTCCTGGGAACTCCAGGCGCCCCTGACCGTGCGGCCTTCCGATTTCAAAGCGTTCCCGGCGGACACCAACTGGGAGGTGGAACGGGAGAAGATGCAGGCGATCTGCATGCAGTGCCACGGCAAGCGGTGGACCGAGTCCCACTACAGCCAGATGGACCGGGCGGTTGAAGAGTACAACGAGGTCTATTTCAAGCCGGCCAAGGCCAAGCTGGATGAGATGTATGAAAAGGGGATCCTCGACAAGACAAAATTTTTTGATGAGCGGCTCGAGGTGGAGTATTACGAGCTGTGGCACCACGAGGGCAGGCGGGCCCGGATGGGGGCCGCCATGATGGCGCCTGATTATTCCTGGTGGCACGGGTTTTACGAGTGCAAAAAGCGGTTCAACAACTACATGGAAGAGGCGAACCATCTGATTGAAACCGGACAGAAAGCCTACAGGGCCGAAGATTTTCCCAACGCCACCGGCGACACCACAAGACCGCCTGAGCTGTTCGGAAAAGAGGAATAGATATGTCGTTGAAGCCGGTCTCCTTTCGGCTCAGGCAAAAGAGAAAAGCAGCCGTTTTCCGGCCGAAAGCGGCTGCTTTTCCCGCCGGGCCGTTCCCATTGCTCACAGACCTGTAAAGGAAGCACTGTGCCCAAGGAAATCTCTCACTGGATTCTGGCCGCAAGGGCCCGGGAAAAATTAGGCAGGCAATCGTTCTTTTTCTCTCCTGTCCACCGGTTCCCCAACCTGTTTTTTTACGGGGCTGTGGCACCGGACACCCCCTATACATATGTGCGGGGCCCCCACAACCAGTTCATCCAGAAACAGAGCCACCGCCTGCACGGCACGGACAAGTCCGCGCTGGTCCCGGTCCTTGATCTTCTGGCGCACTTTCCGGACACCGATGCACCGGCGCTGGCGTTTGCCGCCGGTGTTGTGTGTCATCTTACGGGCGATACCGTGTTCCACCCGCTGGTGGCCTATTATGCCGGCAAAACGGGCCGCGACGAAAATGCCGTTGTCCGTCATCACCTGTTTGAAACCGCCATGGACTATTATTTCTGGCGGCACTCGGATGACATGTCGCGGGTCTCCGTGGGCCGGATCATCCGGCGGCTTGAGATTCCCAAAAAAAGGCTTGTATCATTTCTGAAGATCCTGTTTCAGATCCGGCGGGACCCGCGCAGCCGCTGTCTGGCATATGCGCTGATATCCCATGTGGTGCTGCAGTACCTGTTTCGGGCCCGCTGGTCGGTGCGGTTTTTCAATTTTCTGTACCGGCACGGTGGGCCGGTGCCGGCCCGGAACCGGGCATTGATGTATCCTTTCCAACACCCTGTGATCCTGCCTTTTTTTGAAAAACCCGGCCGGCTCCGGCATCCTGCGGACGGCCGGGAACTGCAGGCGGGCATGGAAGACCTTGCCGGCGAAGCTGTCAGCCGCAGTGTCAGGCTGCTGGAGACAATCGGCGAAGCCTTGTCATCCGGCCGGGATCTCTCCACGGTGATGGCCCATCCGCGCCTGCCGGAAATCGCACCCGACCTGCCGGACAACCGTGTACGTCACTGGTCGGGAAAACCGGATCTCGAATCCGTTCTTTTCCACGATGTCCGTTGCGACCGGCGACACGCAGGGGTAAAAATCACCAGCCTGTAATGGCGGGCGATACGGACCGTTCGTACCCGGCACATTTTTTCTGTTGCATCATGGGAAGAAAAAGTGTAAAAATCTGCCATCCGTAAACACAATGAAGCAGAAAGAAGCAGAAATGAGTGAAGAAACGAAAGATCAATGCAAAGACCCCACCGAGAATTTTACAGTTGAACTGCCGTGCCGCCTTATCGAGAGGATGGAAAGGTATGCCAGGGAAAACAACACCACTGTGACAGGCCTGGTGATCGAGGCGCTGGACAGTTTCCTGAGAAAAGAAGGGAGAATGTAAAAAAGGGGAAAAGGACTGGTTATGACCATTGAGAAAGTCTCTCTTGTATACTTCAGCCCGACTTCCACGACCCGGCTCGTGCTTGAAGCCGTTTCAGAAGGCGTGGGCGCGGCTGTTTCCGGAACCGTCGACATCACCCTGCCGGCGGTTCGCAAAGAAGCCCCTCCGGCGTTTCGCGATGAACTCCTGCTCCTGGGGGCGCCGGTCTATGCCGGGCGACTGCCGGTGGATGCCGCCGGATACTTCAAGCGGATCCGGGCGGATAACTGCCTGGCGGTGCCGATTGTACTTTACGGCAACCGCGCCTATGACGATGCGCTGCTGGAGCTGACTGATATTGCCGAAGCGGCCGGCTGCCTGCCCGTGGCAGCGGGTGCGTTTATCGGGGAGCACTCCTTTTCAGGGGGAGAATTCCGGATCGCCGAGAACCGGCCGGACAAGGCCGATCTTGAAGAAGCCCGCGGGTTCGGTGAAGCGGTTTCCTCACTGTTGAACCGGGTGAAAACCGTAAAAGAGGTGTCATCGGTTAAGGTGCCCGGTAACAGGCCTTACCGGGAGCTGATGCCCCACCGGAGCTTTCCCTTTATCGAGGTGACGGAAGACTGCGACGACTGCGGGGTCTGTGTGGCGGTCTGCCCGAATAACGCCATTGATGAATCCGCCGGATACGCCACCGTTGATGACCTGTGCATCCACTGCTGTGCCTGTATCAAAGCATGTCCCCCACAGGCAAGGGTCATGAAAGAGTGCCCTCTGAAAGATATCGCACGGAAGCTCAACCGGAACTGCACCGGGCGCAGAGCGCCTGAAACCTTTTTCAGCAGCGGGTAATTGGTTGTTTTCAAACCGGGGGCTGTGCCCCCGGTTACAACCGTCAACGATTGAAACACTCGCGTGTTTCGTCCTTCCGGCCTCTGCGCCGGGCTCGAAGAGATGCGAATGCATACACGCCAAGCCACCCGCTTTGCGGGTGGTAGTTGACTATTTCCGTGAAAATATTTTTTTTACCGCCGGGCGGTAACAGCCCGCCCGGCGGTACTATTCAGCCGGGGTTAAAAATCGTCAAATGATTCTTCATCCTCGTCAAACGGAATCACCTGATCGGGTTTGACCTCGCCGCCGGATTTGACAGCCAGTGACTTGGTTCTGCCTGTTCTGCCGGCAGCAGAAAGGCCGCGGCTCTGCTGCCCGTCACTTCCGGTGCCGGATTTAAGCGGCAGCCCCCGGTTTTTTCTCCCCGGATTTCCCGACCTCGGATTTTCACTGCCGGCGCCTTTCACCACGGTTACCAGCCGGCCGACAAACTCCCGGAGATCTTCCGCCTGCGCATTCATCTCTTCGGCTGCGGACGCGGATTCTTCCGCAGTGGCCGCATTCTGCTGAACGACCTTGTCAACCTCCGAGAGGGCGGTATTGGTCTGATCGATCCCCTGGGCCTGTTCTTTGGAGGCTTCGGCAATCTCGGATACAAGATTTCCCACTTTCTGGGTGCTTTGGGAAACCTTTTTGAACGATTCATTGGTGGCGGCCACGAGTTCCGTGCCGTTGCCGATCT
>CAYZHB010000065.1:0-3503 GCA_964478245.1 uncultured Desulfobacterales bacterium
CGATGCCGGGCTTTCACCCCCTGCAGTCGACCTGTCTCCTGTCGAAGGCGGACTGTCAGCTGCTGTAGTCGACCTGTCCTTGGTCGAAGGCGGACTGTCAGCTGCCTGAGGTGAATCCTCCGCTGCCGACGCCGGGCGGTCAGGTGCCGAAGCCCGGCTGCCCTTCTCCGCCGGCGGCAGGCCGTCCAGCTTTTTTTGGGCATACGATGCATACGGGTCGATTCCCACCGCTCTTTCGTAACTTGCCCTGGCCGCTTCAATCCGGGACATCTCTTTCAGGATGTCGCCTTTAAAACACCAGGCCCAGTAAAATTTCGGCTTCAACTCGAGGGTCTGCTCGAGATCGGAAAGCGCGGATTTGAAATCATCCAGTTCGGCTTCGGCAAGCGCCCGGTTAAAAAACGAAATGTGATTGTCCGGATCGATGGCGATCTCCTTGTCATAAAAGGCCACCGCCTTTTCAAAGTCCTTCTTGTAATACCAGGCCGCCCCGAGATTGCTGTTCACCCCCTTGAGGTCCGGTTTCATGTTACGGGCAATTTCAAAGTCCAGGATGGCCTGGTCATAATCTTCCAGCTTCAGGTAGGCCACGCCCCTGTTCTTGTAGATCCTCGCCTCGTCCGGGTTGATCCGGATCGCCTCCGTAAAGAGCGCCACGGCCTCGTCGTACTTCTTCTGCCCGAACTTTTCAACCCCTTCCTTGAAAACCGCCTTTTCCGAGGCGGCAAAAACGGTGCCGGAAATCTGGAAAACAATGAAAACAGCGATCAGGACCTTTTTCAATTTGACACTCCTTGAAAAATAATGTTTAAATACCCCTATAATACCGCAAAATTATATCGACATCATATTTGATTGGCAATGCTGAATTCAATAAAAAATTATTTAAGCAAGGCAAAGGAAGAGGCGACAAGGGAGCACACGATTTCGCCCGGGGAAAGGAAAAAGCCGGATACCGGCGGGAAAAGCGGGTACGACCCGGACAACCTTCCCGCGGTGTGGACCGGCGTGGACCTGGACGGCACGCTTGCCCTTTTTGACGCGGGTTCCTCCCTTGCCAGGATCGGCAGACCGGTGGTGCCGGTTCTCAACATGGTCAAAAAGATGATCGCCAACGGCGAGCGGGTCAAAATCTTTACCGCCCGGGCCCAGGACCCGGAACAGATACCCCTGATCCGGCAGTGGCTCAAACAAAACGGCCTGCCCGAACTTGAAATCACAAACGTCAAGGATTACAATATGATCCGGCTTTACGATGACCGGTGCATCCAGGTGGAATCCAATACCGGCCGGATTATAGAATGAGACCTTTGAAAAATGCGCAGTTTTGTTTTAGTGCGAGGAAAACGCAAATTTTAACCGGAGGAATATAGTGCATATTTTGAGGATTAAAATTTGCGTTTGACAAAGCAATCGGGCAAAAGAGGGTATTATTCAAAGTCTCAATAAGGAGACACAGATGAAATACTTATACTACATCCTTGCCATCGTCATTGTCATTTCGGCGGCCGCCGCCTGGGGGATATTCAGGGATGCGGAAGTGCGCGTGTCAAAACCGGCCGTTGTCATCAACGACCGGATCATCACACAGGACGAACTCGATGAGATGATGGCATCCCAACCCCACGACCGGACAAGCGAAAAATACCTGGAATCGGTCATTTTGAACGAGCTTCTGATACAGGAGGCGGTCAGACGTGAAATCTACAAGGAGGAACACTTCCGGCAGTCCGTGGAGAATTACTATGAACAGTCCCTTGTCAAAATCCTGCTGGACCGGCAGTACGACCGGTTCGATCCCCGGGTAACGGAAAACGAGATCGAGAAATACCGGTCGCTTGCCGGGAAAAAAGTGATCATATCCAAGCTCTTCTATAAAGACACGGCTGCGCTGAAAGCGGACAGGATCGCCAAGAAAGAAAAAATCGACTCGATATTCAACTATCTCTCCGACGATCTCAAGTTTACCGTACTGACCCTTGATAAAGGAGAGCGGTCCGCGCCTGTAGCGACCAAGAACGGGGTCGTGGTCTACCGGCTGGACAGCACGGAACCGCCTGAAACCGGCATGCAGACCGGCGACGCCGATATCGGGGAAATCCGGGAATTCATCAGGGAGCAGAAAAAAGAACGGCTCTTTGAAGAATGGACCGAAAAACTGAAAGCCAACGCGGATATCTGGAGGAACACATGAACGCACAAAAATACAAACGCCGGAACTACTTTATCAACAAGGAGTTCCAGGGCCGGACCATATTCAGCTACTTTATACTGGTACTCATCGGCAGTGTCCTTTTCGCAGCGATATTCAGCTTTTTTTCCGCCAACACCCTCTCGATTGTCTATGACAACTACCACCTGAAGCTCGGCACCACACCGGGCATTCTCATGGAAAAAATATTCAGCGCCCAGTGGTTTTTCATCATTCTGGGGGGCGGCGCCGTCATTCTTATCACGCTGTTTCTGACCCACCGGGTCGCCGGGCCGTTTTACCGGTTTGAAAAATCCCTGGACGACATGCTGGGCGGCGATATCTCCGGGAAAATCCATCTCCGTCAAAAAGACGAAGGCAAGGTGCTTGCACGGAAAATCAACGAATTCAACACCCTGCTTGCCGAGCGGCTTTCCCGTATCGAAGCGCTCAACCGGCGGATTGAATTCGATGCCGGCCGGATCGAATCCGAAGAGCAGCCGACCGATACGATCCGGGAAATACAGAACAGCGCCCGGGAAATCAGTGACATTCTCAACAAATTTTATTTTGTCCGGGAAGACGGGTGAATGGGGTTTTACTGGTTGTTTCCAAACCGGGGACGATGCCCCCGGTGCCATCCCCCACCGATCCCGGCACCGGCGTGTTCGGCTGACCCGAAAGCATGGCCGCGACTTTCCGTCATCTTCGGCCTGGCCGCACTGATATGGGTCTTGTTTCCGCCTGCGGACGCCCGGGCCTTCGAGATCGAAACCAAGTATGCCACTGTTGTCTGCGACAGCATGGAAGCCCTGGAAGAGTTCAACCATGAGCTTTACATGGGACGGCTGAAACGCAATATCCAAAAAGGCGACACCATTGAAGAAGAGGTCAGAAACAAAATCGACTATATTGTCGCCAAAGTCATGCTGGTGGTGGACATGCACCTGTCAAACCTTGAGTTCAGAATCGTGATCCACCCTTCCGACGAGGGCGTACAGAAAGACTTCAAGCGTTTGTACGGGGTGGATGTCAACTATATCGCCTTTTATTCGCCCACCCAAAACACCGTGTTCTATTCCGCCGATCACAGCAATTTACGGGTGGTGGCCCATGAGATCGGCCACGTGGTGGCGGAAAACTACTTCCAGGTCTCCCCACCGGCCCGCATCCACGAGGTCATGGCCCAGTACGCCGAAAAGCACATCACGGACTGAGCCGCTCCAGCCGCCGCCGGGCTTTCCGGTTGTCCGGGTCTATTAACAGGGCCTGGTCGTATTTCTCTTCCGCCTTGTAGAGAATCCCCTGCTTT
>CAYZHB010000065.1:3513-4988 GCA_964478245.1 uncultured Desulfobacterales bacterium
CGCCAGCCCAGCCCGCCACTTTTAACTTGTCAACGCGGCCGAATTCTTTGACATTATGTGCTATCTTAAACCGCCTTTCAGGCGCCTGGCATCCCGGGCAGAAGCATATTGACAGTTTGGTGTTTCGGTGTTACTGTGTTACTGTGAGATCTTTGAATATTATACAATAAGCGGAGGCATTTATGAAACGGCTGACCATCAGCATTAACAACGAGCTGCACCGTGCGCTCAAGGAGACGGCAGCCCGACAGAGTAAGAGCATCGGCAGAATTATAGAGGAGAGTCTGCTGCTTCGCGGCATAAAACCTGTGGAAAGTGCCCGTCAACTGGTGGCACAGGCCCGCTCGCAAGCAACCTGCAGTGAAAAAGAGGCCATTGAACTGGCTGTGGAAGAAACACGGTCCCATCGAGCCGGATGAACACGCGATTTTTTATAATCGACACCAACGTGGTGGCCGCCGGCTTGATCACTGCCGCTCCCAAAAGCCCGACAGCAAGAATCCTGGATGCAATGCTGGCCGGCCGCCTTTTTTTCATACTCTCGGCAAAACTGCTGAAAGAATACCGGGAGGTGTTGCTGCGGCCCAAGCTTACCAGGCATCATGGATTGGACCAATCACATATCGACCAGCTTTTAACGGAAATTACCGCCAATGCCATCTGGCGGGAACCACCCCCTGAAACAGATCCTGCAGCCCCTGACCCGAAAGATTCTCATTTATGGGAGCTCCTGCTGTCAGAGGCGGATACCGTTTTAGTCACCGGTGATCGCCTGCTCATTGACAATCCCGGTCCCCGGAGTTCGATTATCTCTCCGGCCACCTGGGCGAAACATTTTGCGGAATGCAGTTGATGTGTACATCTAAAAGATGCACGCAGCAAGGGCATATCAAAAAGAAAAGGGAATAGACAAATGAAATACGATAATGAAGAAAAAAATATAATAGAGGCCTATGAAAGCGGAAAGATGAAACTTTCCACGCCATCGGAAAAAGAGCTGGAACAAATTAAAATGGCGGCCAAAAACACTTTTAAAAAGGATAAAAAGATTACAATACGGCTTTACGATCATGATTATAAAGGAATTCAGAAAAAAGCACTGGAAATGGGGCTCCCTTATCAAACATTGATTTCAGGTATAATTCATCGATACGTTGAAGGGGATTTGATCTCAAAGAACGGGTGACAATCCGGATTTGTTACGGACTGAGCCGCTCCAGCCTTCGCCGGGCCGCCGGGTTGTCCGGGTCTATTAACAGGGCCTGGTCATACTTCTCTTCCGCCTTGTAGAGAATCCCCTGCTTTTTGTAAAGATCGCCGAACAGGATGCGGATGCCCGCATCCCGGGGCAGCAGCTTTTCCCCTTTCTCCAGGACCGTCGTGGCCTGTTTCAGTCGGTTCCGGTGCAGGAAAAACCGGTATATTTTGATAATGTGCTTGCGGTTCACATCTTCTGCCTCTTCGAGCCGTTGGAT
>CAYZHB010000065.1:4998-16873 GCA_964478245.1 uncultured Desulfobacterales bacterium
TCCAGGGCGTGCAGGTATTTTTCCTTTGCCGCGCCCACATGGCCGATTCTATCGAGAAATCCGGCATAGGCGATCACCGGGCCCGGCTTTTCCGGTACGGCTTCGGCCATCTCTTCAAGACTCAGGCCGGCCGAGGCCATGGTGGTCAGCACGGGACTGATGGTGTCATCGTTCAGCGCCACCGCCCGCTTCAGATACCCCACCCCTTTTCCCAGATTACCGTTTGCGACCAGCAGCGCCCCGTACTCCAGGGCATAATCGGAACTGCTCGGATCATATTCGACACTCAGCTCGAGCAGCCGCTCCGCCTTTTCTTTTTCGCCCCGGTTCACCAGAAAAACCCCGTACCGCTTCAGGTACGCCCCCCGGGCCGGATTCAGGGCCAGGGACTTTTTGAACTTTCGTTGGGCCCGTTCATAGTCGGAAAGAAACCAGGACGCATCCGCATCCGCAAATGCATACCGGCCGTTCAGGGGATCAAACATGGCGGCATGGGCGGCGATGGACTGGATCTTTTCAAGATCGCCGGGCGGCGTGTCCAGGCTGAAGTCGATCTCGTCGATATTGGCGTAGTAAAAGCTGCCGGCGAAATTGGCCAAGCTGCCCGGCACCAGTACCACCGTCAGCAGACACACCCCGGCCAGGGCCGCCTTTTTTGCAGTGCCGCTTTCAGCCGGCACAAGATTGGTGGCCTGATCCTGGATCTGGAACCTTGTGTGGGCGGCTGACACGGCAAGCGCAGCCGTAAAGAAAAACCAGAGCCCGTTGGCCCCGATCTGCATATTAAAGTCGGTAAAGCTGTGAAACAGGATCGACAGCATGCCGGTAACGGCCCCGGCATAGATATAGATGGCGTATACGTCCCGCCGGATCCGGAACGCCCGGTACGATTTGAAGAACACCGTGATCACAAAGGCGGCGGCCAGCAGGAAACCGATGATGCCCCCCTCGGCCGCCAGTTCAATATAATCGTTGTGGGCATGATCCACAAAAATTCTTTCGTCAAGCGTCTGAAAGGCGGGGTAAATATGCTGGAAGGCCCCGAACCCGGCGCCGGTGACCGGAAAACTTTTGATAATCTCCCGGCTGTCGTTCCAGTACTTGAACCGGCCCACCTCGACCTGCCCGGCTTCGTTCCTGAGCTCGCCGAACCGTTCAAACACCCGGTCCCACCCGAACCAGCTCACCGACAGCACCGCCAGCAGGACAAGGCAGACAACGAGCGTGGTATTGCCCCGGCTGAGCCTGCGTTTGGCCAGCAGCAGCATGAAAAAAATCAGGGCCAGGCAGGTGCTGATGATGCCGCCCCGCGAAACGCAAACGAATATGGAGGTGACGATCAGAAGGGCCCCCGCCCCGATCAGGATGTGGATATTGGCCTTCTCCTGGCCCAGTATTTCGGCGATGCCCTTGAAAAAGGAGGTCTCCCCGATTTTCGGCCGGTAGAAGAAAAAAAGGGCCAGCGCCACCGGAAAAATCATCTCCATCAGCCCGGCATAGTGGTTCCGGTTGACATACGGCCCCATTTCCGTGCCGTCGGTGATGGACCTGAACCACAGCACCGTATCCTCGGTGAGATAGAACTGGAGAATGGAGGAGAACGCCAGAACGGCTCCGAAAATCATCACCGCAAAAACCGTTTTCCGCAGAAGCTCCTTGTTTGTAAGCAGCTGCACGGTCAGGATGTAGAACAGGAAACAGGCGCCCATCCGGAAAAACTGGAA
The DNA here is from genome assembly GCA_964478245.1 of uncultured Desulfobacterales bacterium. Taxonomy (GTDB): domain Bacteria; phylum Desulfobacterota; class Desulfobacteria; order Desulfobacterales; family Desulfobacteraceae; genus CAYZHB01. The sequence goes on from CAYZHB010000065.1 coordinate 6,723, forward strand.
AAGCGTGGCGCCCGGATTTACCGAAAGGGTCATGGTGATGTCGGTTCCGGCGGCGTCGGATACGTTCTGCTGCAGGGCGAAAGCCGCCGGTGACAGCAGCTTGACCACGGCCGGGGGCAGCGGCACCACCTGGAAAAGGATATAGACCAGGAACAAAAACAAGGGCAGCACCCCCGGTACCTTGTAAAGCGTGTCATTATCCCGGACAATATGAATAAAATAAAAAAGGAGGGCGAGGGCGCATGCCGAGATCATGACGGCGTAAGACCACGGTTCCACCGTGCCGAAGGCCAGCGGAGAAAAAATAAGCGTAAAAAAGAACAACCGCCTTGCCGTTTTCGCTGCCATTTTCAGAACTGCCTGTGCCTGTTACTTCGAGGAGTAGTAATAATCCCCGTAGTGGTAATAGTATCCGCTCTTTTTGGGCGAAAAATTGTTCAAAACGATCCCGGTCAGATGGGCGGACACTTCGTTTAATTCTTTTATCCCTTTGTTCAGCATCTCGTACTTGGTGTTCCCTGCCGAGGATACCAGCACCACCCCGTCCACGTGCCGGCTCAGTATGATCGGGTCGGTCACGCTCAGGGGCGGGGAATCGATGATGATCATGTCGTACGTGGTCCTTGCCCGCTCCAGCATCAACCCGAGCTTTTCCGAACTCAGAAGCTCGGACGGATTGGGCGGCACCGGCCCGGCGGCCAGGATGTCGAGATTTTTGAAATGCTCTTTTTTGATCAGGCCCTTTACCGCATCCCCAGCCAGGTACGAGCTCAGGCCGCCCGAGTTGTCAAGGTCGAAAGCGGTATGAATGGACGGCCGGCGCATGTCGCCGTCGATCAGAAGAATTTTTCGCCCCGCCTGGGCCGTGACCGCGGCAAGGCAGCTCGATATGGTGGTTTTCCCCTCCTGGGGCATCATGCTCGACACCAGGATGACCTGCGGCGGACTGTCCGCCGAAGAGAGAAAAATAGAGGTGCGCAGGCTTTTGAAACTCTCGGTGACCGAGCTGGCGGCGCTTTTCAGCACATTCTCGAGGACCGATTCTCCCTTGGTTTTCAAGTGTTCCACCGTGCCGATCACCGGCACCTCGAACCGCTCCTCGATATCTTCAGGCGCTTTCACCGTGTTGTCCAGGTATTCCAGGAAGAAGGCGAATCCCACGCCGCCGAACACCGCCAGCACCAGGCCGAGCATCAGGTTGCGCTTTTTGTCGTCCGGGATCGGCATGCGGGGCATCTTGGCCTTCTCGATCACCCAGACATTGACCAGCTGGGTTTTCTCGGTCAGCCCTTTCTCCTCCATCCGCCGGATCAAGGCCTCGTACAGGTACTTGTTGGTATCCACCCGCCTTTTCAGAATATCGAGCTGGATCGATTTCTCGTTGAGCCTGGCCGCCTCGAACTTGGTCTGCTCCAGCATCTCCTCGAGTTTCTCCTCCTGGGATTTCGCCAGAAGATACTTGTTCTTCAGGGTTTCCACCGCCTGCCGCAGCTCCTTGGTTTTCTCGTCCTGGAGCTGTTCCAGCGTATTCTGTGCGGAAATCATTTTCGGGTGTCTCGGGCCGTACTTTTTGGAAAGTTCGGAAATCTGCTGCCGGGCCTCGAAAATCTTCCTGTTGATAGAATCCACCGACGCGTTTTCAGAGATCACCGACATGGTCTCCAGCTCTTGATCGCTGTTCCCTTTTACCTGGTTGTATATGGTCTGGAGCTCCTTGCGCTGCGCCTCGGCCCGGGTCAGTTTTTCTGAAAACTCGGCCAGCCGCTGGGGAAGAATCGCCAGCCGGTCCTCTATGGTGACGATATTGTGCTCTTTCTTGTATTCGTGAAGTGCCTTTTCAGACTGCTCGAGCTTTTCTCTCTGCTTTTCCGCCTTCTGTTTCATCCATTCGATGCTGTAGCCGGACACCTCCATGCGCATGTCGAGCAGCTGATCGATATAGGCCTTGGCCACCGAATTGGCGATTTTCATGGAAAGGACGGGGTTGCCGCAGGTAAAGCTGATGGCGACCGCCTTGGACTCCTCGATGGGGGTCACCATAATGCCGCCCCGTACCACATTCTGCATGATCTCGGCTTTTGTCGGGGGCGCGGACTGCATCTCCCCGGCCATCTCTCCTTCAAACGCCGCCTGGTCGGCGCTTTCGATCCGTCCGATGCCGATCAGCTCCTTCAGGGAGGCCCAGGTCGATCCGAACCACTCTTTGACCACCCGGGCGACCGGTTTCTTCTCCTCTCTGTCTTCCGGAAAAAAGGCGCTGTACATCTTTTCGGCGCCGATGGCCTCGACCACCTTTGCGGCCACGCCTTCGCTCTTGATGATCTGTGTCTGGGTATTGAGAAAGTTGGGGTCGTACCCGGTATATCCGTCGTAGCGATGTCCGGTCAGCGAATAGGAGACGTTTTTCTCGATCACCACCCGGGTGGACGCCCGGTACCGCGGGTCGGACCGGGACGTCAGCACGGTAATGAAAGTTATCAGGACAATCAGTACAAAAACGGTGATAACCGTACTTTTCCGCCGGTTGACAATCCTCAGGTAGTCGCGCAGGTGCAGCTCTTTTTCTTCCATCATCTAGAAAAAACTTTCCGGAACCACAATTACATCATCGGCACGGACTTTTTCATCCATGCTCACACTTTCAAGCACGCGTTTCTCTCCGTTGATAACCCGTATAATTTTCACCTTGTTTTTGGCGGCGATACCCGTAAACCCCTCGGCCTTTGTAATCGCCTTGATCACCGTCATGCCCGGTTCGAATTTATATGAATCCGGTTTTTCCACCTCGCCGGTCACATAAAAAATATCGGACTTGGAAATATATAAGTTGTCCCCGTCCTTGATCAGTATGTTCTGGGTGGTGTCCCCTTCCTTGATGAGCCGGTCGAGATCGAGAATGATCCGGTCCCTGCCCTCTTCGTCGGGATCGATCCGTTTTATCGTGGCCTTGCTGCCGGCATTTTCAGTCAACCCGCCGGCCTTGGAGACAAACTCGAGAAAAGTGATCGCCCCGCGCAGCTCATACTGACCGGGATTTTTCACCTGCCCCAGGATAATGGCGTTCTTGCTCCGGTACTCCTCGATAAACACGTCCACCTGGGGATTGACAAGATAGCCGTCCGAGAAAAGCCGCTGGAGTTTGGAGGCCACCCGGGCCACGGTCAGGTCCGCTACGTCCACCTCTCCGATCAGCGGCACCCGGATGGTGTCATCCCCGCTCACCCGGACCGTGGTGTTCAGGTCCTTGTTTTCATACACGTTTATCTTCAGGACATCGCCGTCGCCCACCGTATATTCCTGGGCCTCTGAAAACCCGATCCCGCAGAAGGCGAAAAGCATGACGAAAATTGTCAGAATCAGCCGTTTTTTGTCCATATTACATGATCAGGGCGATATTAATATAAATCGTATTGTTCTCAAAATCAAACACGTCAAAATTCGAATCCCGCCAGGAATAAAAATAGCCCAGCTCGAACTCGAGCCATTTTTTCGGTTCGAATATCAGGGTCGGACCGATGCTGACGGTGTCATCCACCCGTTCTTTCGTGACGTCGTCATAGGTGTATGACCCCAGGTATTCGTCGTGGTAGTACAAAAAACTCAGGGTGCCGGACCATTTCTGGCTGAACCGCTGGAGCAGCGCCGTGTCGATGCCCCAGGTCTCGATGGTATAGGAGTCGGTCAGGGTGGACTCGTTGAAGTGCCGGTATATGTTCAGCGTCATCGCCCGCTTGTCCGAGAAGTTGTGCTGCGCCTGCAGCTCGGCCGCAAAAGTTTCTTCCGTGCCAAGCGCACTGCTTTCAAATTCTTTCTCGATGTACCCGAGTTTGACCCGGCCCCGCGTCTTGGCGGTCACATCCCAGTCAAGACCGCCGTAGTACCGGTACTCCTCACTGTTAAACCCGGTGTTGATGTCGTATTCGATATCGGCATACTCATACTCGGCGAAAAGCGAGGTCTTGGGCTTGAACCGGTAGAACACGTACCCGGCGAACGAGTTGTCCTCCCTGTCCCTGAAACTGTTGTCCCCGCTGTCAAAATCCAGCATGTAGTTTGAGTAGTCAAACCGGAATTCAAACTTGCCCGAGGGTTTGTAGGTGGCCACGAAACTGAGAAGATTGTCCTCGTATTCGTCGAACAGCCCGTAGGCATTGTTGTTGATTTCGTGCTTGTCGTTGAACTGGTCGATCACGTCAATGGAAATGCCGCTGTCAAAGTTGTACTGGAAAAGTCCTTCCAGGCGGTGATTTATGTGATCGTGCTGCGGGTTTTCCTTGTAGTAGACAAACGTGGGGGAGTAAAGGGCGTACGTCTGCATGCGCCGGGTCGTTTCCGGCTTGATCTGGCTGAGCTTGAGCCCGCCCGGGGAGGTGGTGGAGGTGGTCATCTCGATCAGTTTTTCCCGGTTGGCCGGATAGGCGATCCAGATGCCCGGTGCGATACTGGTGATAAAATCCTCTTCCTCGTTTGTATTGGTGTAGTAAAGGTTGTCTGTGTATTTTTCTTCAAAGAAAACAAAAGGATGCAGATACCCGCCCTGGCCGAAAAGTTCGGTGCCTTCCGTCCGGCCCTCGAGTACTTCCTGTTCGGTCTGCCCGACCGGAATATCTTTGGATGTGTCCGACTGGCCGCCGGGAAGATCAAGCGCCGCGGCCGACCCGCATATCAGCAGGACCACCAGCAGCTGAATGACAAAAAATGAAACAGAATAATTGTTCTTTAACATTTTCCCCCCTTCCCCGTATCGCTTAATAAGATGACGCAATGAAACAAGCGGACGAATTGTGTCTATTATAAAGTGCTCCCCGTTCTGCAGGCGTTTCGTTACTGTAACCTCATTATCTACTTTATAAAAAACGGCTTGTCAACAAAAAACCTGTGCCGTTTTTCAACAGCACAGGTTTGTCTCGTTTTATTCCGGAATATCTAGGGGGCGGATGCGGAAGTCGGGGGCGGGTCCGGCGGTTCGGGAGGATCCGGCAGATCCGCGGCCGCAGCTGTATACGGAAGCCCCATCTCCAGGCAGACGGACCGGGTGATCTCATCCCGGTCAAACACCTTGTCGCCGAGCGGCGTGACCGCGTCGGCGGCCGCCTTGGCGATCACCTCTTTCATGATCCCCTCTTCAGTGGCGCACATGCAGAGCTCGTCAAGATCCACTTCACCGCCGTATCCGTAGATATTCTTGATGACCAGGTAAGGATTGTAATCAAAGTTCACGGCAATCTTCAAGCACTGGCACGGCGGTGCCTCTTCATCCATGGCTTTCTTGATGGCGTCCTGGAGAACCGTCTCTTCGGCCGGTGTGTACGCAAGGCCTTCCGTTTCCGTCTGGGTCACCTCCTTGCCTTTTATAAGGGCGTCCACGAATTCATCTTCCCAGTCTTCGGCGGCAAAAGCACTCGCGGTAAAGGCAAAGCAAAAAACAACCGCTAAAACCAGAATCCGCCTGATATATTTTCTCATTTCTCTCTCTCCGATAATCTCTGTTTCTCGTTCGAAAAAATTATAATGACGCGTTTCTGTAATTTAATGCAAGATTTATTCCCGGTTTCAGAATATTATCCGGCCGGCCGTAAAAAGGCAAGTCCGGGCTTTTTTTCTCCCGCCACTTTACCGATTGCATTCAGGCGACCCCTGTAACATTTTTTTCACACAAGATAACCTTTTTTTCACACTTATACGGAATAATATTACACAAACCGCATTTCTCAAAAAATGTCCGGCAATGCAACACTCATTTTTTTTCATTGGAATCCGCCGTGGCGTATTCCGCCTCGAGCTTTTTTATCTCGTCGAGAATCCCGGGGGAATTTTTATTTCTGCCGGTGCCGAAGGGATTGAACGCAATACCGGTGATAAACCGGTAACTCTGTTCGGGATTCATGGAAACCCATCTCACCCGGGCCAAAAGCGCCAGGGGCTTCTCAAGCGAAGGAATACTGATCAGGACCGCAATGGCCCCGCCCACCTTGAGCCGCTCGTTACATACAAAATTGGCCCCGCCCCGGCTGACATCGAGCACCGGGAAGTATTCGTTCGGGTACCGGCCCCGGTCGAACAGCTTCCGCCGTTTCCTGTAATACAGGGTCGTGCCCGGCACATTAAATCTTGCGCAGCTTCTCTTTTTCAAAATGACTGGTTTCCTGTCTTGTGCAAACGATACATCTTCCGGTTTTATACCGTTTATACGCAGTGCGGGTCAAGGCCTAATTTTAATTCGGTTGAGACCTTTGAATAATGCCCAGTTTTGTTTGAGGGTGTTATTCACGGCCTAATTTTAATTCGGTTGTCATATGCCGGTATTTACTATATATAGGGATCTATGCAGAAGGAAAAAACCACGGCTGAAAAACTCAAATACGCCCTCCGGCTCAACCGGACGCTCGCCTTCGTCTGGCAGGCGGCGCCGGCGGCCGCCCTTGCCTCAGGCGTTCTGGTGATCCTCCAGGGTGTTTTTCCGCTCGCCATGCTTTACCTTGTCAAGCTGATCGTGGATGCGGCAAGTGAGGCCATTTCCAGCCCCGGCTCGGTGAATCTCTCTTATGTCCTGACCCTTGTGGCCATCGCCGCAGCCGTGGCCCTTTTGCGGACCGTCTGCCAGCAGGGTGCGTCCCTGGCCAACGAGACCCTTTCCATGAAAGTGGCCGATCACATCTACGGACTGCTACACCGAAAGTCCATTGCCGCCGATCTCGAATTTTACGAAAACCCGGCCTATTTCGACACCCTTCACCGGGCCCAGATGGAAGGGCCCCACCGCCCGGCCAGAATCGTCAACGGCCTTGTCAACCTGGGCATGAACGCGGTCTCCCTTACCGCGGTCACCGGCCTTCTGGTCTATTTTCACTGGATCGTGCCGTTGATCCTCTTTGCCGCGGTCATCCCGGGCGTGCTGGTCAGGATAAAATATTCGCGCATCATGTACAGATGGCAGCGGGACCGCACCGAAACCCAGAGAGAAGCGTCCTACCTCAACTGGCTGATCACCGGGTACCTCCATGCCAAGGAGCTCAGGCTCTTCAATCTCGGGGATTTTTTTGCCGACCGGTTTTCCGAACTCAGGACCACCATCCGGGAAGAAAAGCTGGCCATTACCCGGAAGCGGGTCCTTGCCACCATACTGGCGCAGATCTCCTCTGTCGCCGCCATGTTCGGGGCGCTGGGCTTTATCGTGTACCGGGCGGTGAACGGCATGATCTCCATCGGGGACCTGGTCATGTACTACCAGGCGATCCAGAGAGCCATCGGCTACTTTCGAAGCCTTTTGGGCGGCATTACGGGCCTTTACGAGGACAACCTGTTCATCTCCTATTTTTACGAATTCATGGATGTGAAAGAGAAGGTGAAAGACCCGGACACCCCCGCAGAAGTCCCCCGGAAAATGACAAAAGGCCTTGCCTTTCACAATGTCAGCTTCACCTACCCCCTCTCGGAAAAACCCGTGCTTCAAGATATCTCTTTCACCATCGAACCGGGAGAGGTGGTCGCCCTGGTCGGCGAAAACGGGGCCGGCAAATCCACGCTGATCAAGGTTCTGTGCCGCCTCTACGATCCGGACGCGGGCACGGTCACCATGGACGGCACCGACCTGAGACAGTACCCCCTCACAGACCTGAGATCAAAAATCGGGGTGATGTTCCAGGATTTTGCCAAATATTATTTCACGGCCCGGAAAAACATCTGGGTCGGGGACATCCAGAGTGATCCCGAAGGCGGCAAAGTAGAAGCGTCAGCGGAAAAAGCGGACGCCGACACCTTTATTAAAGAACTCCCGCAACAGTACGACACCATGCTGGGCAAAATGTTCGAGACAGGCGAAGAGCTCAGCATCGGCCAGTGGCAGAAAGTCGCCCTTGCCCGGGCGTTCATGCGGGATGCGGAACTGGTGGTCCTGGACGAACCCGCCACCTCCATGGACGCCGCCAGTGAATACCAAGTGTTCAGCAATTTCAGGAAACTGATGCAGGACCGGAGCGCGGTCCTGATCAGCCACCGGTTCTCCACCGTGAAAATGGCCGATAAAATCGTGGTCCTGCACAAAGGCAGAATACAGGAGCAGGGCAGCCACAGGGAACTTCTGACCCAAAACGGCCCCTATGCGGAGTGGTTTGAAAAACAGCGCCTGGTCGCCGGGATCGGGCATGAAACCGTAACATGACACCCCATACCGGTTAAAAATCCGAAACCCTGTTCTCCGGTTTCAGCTCCGGCGCCCCGCTGTCATACCAACCGTTCAGACATAAAACATTTGACAATTGGTATGGATTCCTGTAATTTATCATGTAAATTGAAAAAAGGTTTTTCTGAAATGCATGGTTACGTCCCGAGGCTGATTGAAAAAAAATTACATAACGCACTTTTGCGCTCTCCGGCTGTGGCAATTCTCGGCCCCAGGCAGTCAGGAAAATCAACAACGGCAAAAATGCTTCTCAAAGAGTTTCCTTCGGTCTATCTGGACCTGCAGGACCGGGTCAATCGAAACAAACTGACAGAACCGGAACTTTTTTTTGACCATTACAGAGACAAGCTTATCTGCCTGGATGAAATTCAGCTTCTTCCTGAATTCTTTTCCATCCTTCGCTCGGAAATTGATAAGGACCGACGACCGGGACGGTTTTTAATACTGGGGTCAGCTTCCCGTGATCTGATCAAACAATCAACAGAATCTCTTGCCGGTCGAATCGCTTATACGGATCTTCTCCCTTTTATTGCAAAAGAAGTGGCTGATGTTTCCCCATGGCCGGATATCTGGCTCCGGGGCGGATTCCCTGAAAGTCTTCTTGCCCGAAGCGACATGGACAGTTTTGACTGGCGGCTTGATTTTATTCGAACTTTCATGGAACGGGATATCCCGAATCTTGGATTTCAGATACCCGTCCCTGTGATGGAGCGATTATGGCTGCTTCTGGCCCATTTCCACGGGCAGACAGTGAACCACAACAAGCTGGCCGCCGCCGCTGATATATCGATCCCGACATTAAAAAAATACCTGGCGATTCTGGAACAAACCTATATGGTCCGTCTGTTGAGGCCCGCACAAACTAACGTAAAAAAGCGGTTGATAAAATCCCCGAAAATATATCTGCGTGACAGCGGAGTTCTTCATGCCCTTTTAGAGATTGAAAGATACGATTATCTGTTGGCCAACCCTGCAGCCGGGGCTTCCTGGGAAGGGTTCGTCATTGAGAATATTATTACCGAATATAACCGCTGGAAACCATCTTTCATGAGGACCTCCAACGGGGCTGAAATAGATCTGATATTAGAAAGGGCGGGAAAAAGGCACATTTTTGAATGTAAACTTTCAAAAGCACCGAAACCTTCGCGGGGGTTTTATGAACTTTTCGATTCAGTAAACCCGGAAACAGGATGGGTCATCGCTCCTGTTGACGAACCCTATGAGATCAAAAAAGGGATTTACGTCTGTCCCCCGACCGCCCTGAAACTGCGTTAAGAGAATACATTAACAGAATGGTTGCTGGTTGGGTCCCTTGCCTGCCGGCTTCCGAATTATAAGGTCGTAGGGCCTTTGGCATTCCCAATGCCCTGTATTATTTTACCGCCCGGGCAGCCCGTCCAGCATCATACCGTCATGCGAAAAAACTGAGATTATTCGGGCTTGGAAGTCTGTTTGCCAAAAGACTCTCGAACATAAAGAGACCCTGCGGGAGGAAAAATTCGTGTTGACAAAAAGCTGCTCCATAGCAGACTTTCTGACCCGGATAAGATCTGTCGGTACTGTGCTCGGTGCTTTGGCCTTCATTGTTTTCGAAGCAATCAGAGTTCTTATTACCCTTGGAGACTTTGTCATGCATTCGCCGGCGTTCCAGAGGGGGCTTGATTGGTTGTTGATAACCGGGGGCTATGCCCCCGGTTACAACCGTCAACGATTGAAACTCTTGCGTGTTTTTGTTTTTCCGGCCTATGGCCGGAACTTCAAGCCACCCGCTTCGCGGGTAGTCGTTGACTTGAAAAATAAAACCACGAGTCCGGCTGCCCCCCGGTTAAAGGTCCTGAAACCATAAAGTCAAAAGAACCCGTGCTTTCCAATGTCAGTTTTTCCATCTACCCCGGCGAAATAGTTGCGCTGTCGGGGGAGGGGGGGGGCGGCGCTGGGAATTCGACGCTTGCAAAACTTTTATGCAGGT
>CAYZHB010000066.1:0-3530 GCA_964478245.1 uncultured Desulfobacterales bacterium
CCGTCCATCTTGCTCAGCCAGCAGGTGTTAAGCAGCGGGGATTCCCCGCCGCAGTTGGGGCAGGTGACCTGGCGGCAGAAGAGGTAATCCATTATATATTCTTTATCAAAATCATGAACAAACTCCGGGGGGATAGAAAGATGATTCTCTAGAGGGTTCAATTCATCGGATGGCAAAGATTGATTGTCGGGAAAAAAAACAGATAGGCTGTTATTGGCTGATTGAAATATAAGGTCACCCCACCTTTTAAGGTCATCTAATAATTGAGTACCATATGATGCTGGATATTCCAATGTGGCATGAAGGATAACCGTCCCTACGGGATTTAGTTCGTTGGCGATCACCTTATACCCCATACGCAGTGCTTCAAATGGGATAGATCCCCCACCTGCTGTGGGATCAAGTACAATCTGTTCCTTTGAATTTAATGCTGATGGCGATATTTGAAAAGCACGTTTATAGCCGTAGGGATCTCCGGGAAACCATAGACCCGAAGCTTTCCCCAGTGCTTTTTTCTCATTTGCCCACGCTGGATCAGCAGATTTTTTGAAAACGGGTAAATTTGTTCCCAGCTCTGGTATTGACAAGTTGTTTGTCTCTTTTTTCCATTCTGAAATTATGGGTTCAAAATTATCTAATTTTTCTTTTTTCTGACATTGATCTAAAAAATCAAACAAATCAGTTCTAAGATTGTTTTCCTTTTCTATCGCTTTTATTATTTTTTGATCTACTACTAAAACTTCTTGCCCATTTATTCCTTCTGTTTCCTTTAACAAATCACCGGTCAGGGGCCACTCTACGCTGTTGATTTCCACCACCCGTTTTTCAATGCCGAGCTGCCGAAGGAACCAGTCCGGATCGGTATCGGCCGGCAGGAGCGATGCCAGAATGGCGGCCCGGCTGGGAGTCAGCGGCCGCCGGGCCCACCAGACATGAAGTCGATGAGTTGGCGGTGCTTTTCCTGTGTCCCGTTCCCGCTGGGTCTCAGCCCCTACCTGATGGCAGGGGAAACCGGCTTCAATCAGTCGCAGATCATCTTGCCAGGATATGGTCATAAGTCATTATTCCAAGGATTATTTTTTTGTTATTTTAGGGCCGATATACACCACCTTGATTTTTCTTTGACCTTTAGGTCGCGGCCACTCAAAATGGATTCTGAATTGCGGCGTTTTGATTTTGCCGTGCCAGCTGCAAAAAAGCCGGTGTCCGGGAGTCTCAGGATCAGGGAATGTAAGTTCTTTTTTAAAGCTACGCTTATTGTTGGCGGATTCATCTGAAAACCAAGCCTTATCTCCAACAAAGTGATTGTCCCGCATTTGTCTTCCCACGTCTGACAAACTACCGTCGTCGTTTGTTTCTTCTACGATCCGATCGAGTATCCCTAACCGCTGAGAAATCCGGCTTGCCAAATATTGACTGAATGGGTGTGCCGTAAGTTGTTCCGCAATAGGACCTGAAGCCAAAATGAGCCGGGGAAAATCATATTGCGCATATTCAATCAATTCTTGCCAGGTTTGGGGTTCATGCCGGGCATTTGCTATTTCCGCCTTTAACTGGTCAATATGCCATAAATTGTCAACATCCAGCCATCCAATGGGTTCTTCGATCAATCCATGCTGTACTTTAAGGGGACTCGTTTCAAAATCAAATCGGCTGCTTCCCGTGAAACTATAGGTCCCGGCGTTTTTACCATAAATACATCGACGTGCCGCCTCGCCAAGTCCCTGATCGGTCACATCAATCTTCTGATATTCGAAATAGTCATCCGGATTGGCATGCCGATCATTGTCCCAGAAGGGACCTTTTTTTGTAATCCAGTTTAAAACCAAGTGTTTGAATGTCTTATCTGCTAATGCGTACATGGCCTGCTTGAAGGAACGATTATGCGTCACAGGACGGTCGCCTGTTGCCCATGAACAATATAAATGGTCCTGCAGATATTTTTCTTTCATTCGCAGGGCAAGGAGGGGTTCTATCGCCGCTCTAAATTCATACGGAGAGGGGTACTGACCGTCGAGGGAAAGATCATTGACAAACCACTGCATGCGGCTACTCCCATCCGGCAAGGCGGGCCAGATCTTTTTCCGACTGATCGAAAAAACCTTCCGGCCATTCGCTGAGGTTCCCCTTTTGGTCCACCTGTGGTGAAATAATTTGAGCGGCTTCCTGTTTTTCGGCGAATTGGAAAGGCGTAAAAAAATGCAGAGATACCTTCTGCGGATTGATAGCCTTGTCCAGCAGTGCCAGCCTGACACCGTTTAAAATATGATCGCTATGCGTTTCAACAATCATCTGAACACCGGCTGCAGCCACTTTCGCCAGAAAAAAGCCCATTTTCGATTGCCCCAGGGGATGAAGATGGGCTTCAGGGCTATCGATAATCAAAGTCTGATCTTGTCTTGCCAAAAGTCCGGCAACCAGGACAGGAAACGCATAGGAAAGGCCATACCCGATGTTGGCGGGACGCAGCCAATCATCTGTTTCACTGATACGCAACTGCAACCGGATTAAACCGGTTTTTTCCACCGGTTGTGCATGCCCCTGGGCACCCGGAAACAGTTCCCCGGCCCAGGCATTGAATTGCCGACGCAAGGTGGCCGCTGTTTCTGATTCATGTCGGCGGGCTTTATCGATCTCCTCGTCAATCTGACGATAAAACCACCAAGGGGCATATTCTCCTTCTATGCCCACATCGGCCATGACAGGAAGGGGATCAGCCGGTGAAGGATATACATCAAGCGGACCGCCGCGAACGGCACTGATGTAAACGATCTCGGATAATAAGTCGATAAATCCAGCCGATGTTTTTTGATGAAATTGGGAAAAAAAAGAGCGTTTGTCCTCTTCCAGGGTCACCGTCTCTGTCAGGTGATTTCCCTTGGTGATGTTTATATGATTTACTTGCAGGGCTCCTTCATACACCGCCTCATTAAAACCAATGATAGATTCAAACCCAAAATCATCTTTTTGGATACCAATGGCAATTTCCTTTTGCGTTGCTCTGCTGTGTATCAATTCTCCCGGCGTTCCCAGCTTAACCAGGTTGCCGTTTAATATAAGCGTTGCCGGTTGACGCCGGTTTGTCCGCATGGATTGCGAAAGCAGGAGCAAGCTCTGATACACACTGGATTTTCCGCCGGCATTAAACCCGGTTAAAATTGTCAGCGGTGAAAAAGGCAGTGACAGTTTTTCAAAGCACTTAAAATTTTTAAGATCAAGGCGGGTAATCATGTCAAAACCTCCTTAATGGCATCTTCTGCCAACGCAAAACGATTTTTGACCTGTTTCATACTGTGTGTCGCCGATGTAATCGAACGCTCAAAGTCTTCAGCCTTGAGAAGCGCTTGAAATTGCTTTTTTATTATTGTTTTATTTGTTTCTGTTTCCGATTTTTCTATATTTGAAAACAAAACCGAACAAACATCAAAAAGCGATATATTAAAAGGCGTGCGCGATGCCCAATTTTTATTTTCGCGGAGGGATTTTCTAAAGGCATGTCTTCCGAACAACAAAAAATTTGATGCCATAGA
>CAYZHB010000066.1:3540-16545 GCA_964478245.1 uncultured Desulfobacterales bacterium
GTTTAGATCGTATTCCGTCATCTGATTCATTTTTATCAGGGTTTCCGAAAGAAAATCGTCCATTATCCCTTTATAATGACGCCACCCGAGCAATCTAAAAGCGCAAAACCGATTTATGGCTTCCCTGTCCCGCATACTCTTTGAATCCAGTGCATGATCGGTCGTTTCTAGAAACAGCTCAGACGCTGCCGCTTCTTTCAACCACCTTGTTGCCGGACCGTTGTAAAGACTGTTACGCATCTGCTGACGCGTCAACTGGATGCCGCTGTTCACGCGCTCAAAAATATCCAGTTTTGCCCGTTCAGGGGCCTTGTGGTCAAGTATATAAAGTGTTAAATTCGTATCTTCAAGTCGCTCTTGAAGTTTTAAGGGCAGGTCTTTAAAATATTTGCCGTTTAAAGAATATAGCGCGTTTTTTTCATTATCTTTTTCTTTTCCCAGCCCCTGTAAAGCAAATTTGTTGTTTAAATATCTCTTAAAGGTCGTCAGCCGCTGCAGTCCATCAACAACGATAATCCGGCCGTCTACTGCTTCTGCAACATAAAAAACCGGAAGAGGAATTCTCATCAGACACGATTCGATCAATCGGGACTGCCGGTCAGGATCCCAAAGAAAATCTCTTTCAAAATCAGGATTTAATTCATACCGCCCTTTGTTGATGCGACTGACTGCGTCTTTAACAGTTCGCACCTCAGAACGAATGAAAACTGAATCCAGCGGATACTCCCCACCCCATCCGACAAAAGACTCAGAATCATCATATCCTTCGATTTTGGTGTTATTTGCATCCGCAGTATCCGTAGCCGTCATGGTTTCTTCCTAAATTTTGTTTGCAATTCGTATATTCCTTTTTCCCTTATCAACTATTTTATCCGCCACGGTGCAAATCCGCCAGCATGGTGTCCACATGGGGGTCATGGGGCTGGCCCGCCAGCATCAGTTTCATGCCGGCCAAGGCCCAGCGGTTGGCGGCCTCGCCATAGGTGGTCATGCGCGAATACCAGTAAGCGGCCTCTTCACGGGTAAACCGTTCAATCCGCCTGGCCATCAGCTCCACCCGGTCCATCTCCCGGATGCGTTCCTGGAGTTTGAAGATCAGGGCCAGTTTGTATCCGGCTTCGTCATCAGCCGGCAGGTTGCCCCGGAAGGTGATCCGGGACCCGTTCAAAAACCGGGACAGTTCCAGGGGCACCCCCCGGTAGTCGCTGATTCCCATCAAAATGGTCCGCACCACCGGGAGACACCGCTGCTGGGGCGGGCCGTACAGCAAGCCCCGTTCTTTGAGAACGGCACGCGGCGCAATCAGGTCATCGGTATCGGTGCGCTGATCAGGCCGAAGCCGCTGCTTAATGATAAATACCGGCACCGGTTTGTCTTTATGTTCGGTAATGCGCAGCACCCACGGAAAGTCCGTGATTTCCCGCTTCACCTTTTGACGGTAATGCATCTCAAGTGCCGCTGGTTTTGTCCCAGGTTGCCGGGTCATTTGCGCTCCCTTCCGTCGTCTTTTTCTATTTCCTGTATAAAAGGGCAGTCTTTTTCCGGGTGGCTGACGGTGAGGTGACAGCCGGTTTGACCGCCGGAGACAACCACTCCTGCCACGGTTTCAAATAATTCACCCAGATTTTTCAGGGTCTCCGGCTCTGCATTCTCCACAGCGATCCGCAGCACGCCGCCTTCCGGCAGTTCCATATCGGTTATGTCCAGCATATCTATCCGGCTCTTGCCGCCTTTGGCATAAATAGATCCGATCCGGTGCAGAAGCGGCATTATTTTTTCCGCCCCTTCTTTTCCCGACAGCCGAATGGTTTTCTCTTCTTCATCGATCCAGCCTTTTTCCGCCGCTTTGGCCGGGGTGACAACCACGTCGTCGTCTTCCGGCACATAAAAAGGGTCATCCGTCCCTTTGATCAGCTCGGGTTTTTCCTGCTGGTCAGGGGTGCCCTTATATGCGTATACCTTGTTCTGCCGGATCAGTTTCAGAATGGTATGCCGGGTTTCCGTCTCAGGGACATCCCCGAACATGACGCTCACATTTTCCGAAATATCAGCGACCGTTTCAATGCCGCTTTGTCTCGTTGCTTCCCAGACCTGATCCTGAAGCCGGTGTATGTCCGGTTTTGACGGTTTTTCCCAGCCCCGCTGCCTGGCGCCTTCCGGTGTCACCAGGGAATACCCCTCTTGTTCGACATCAATGGTAAAAGGCAGCTCACCCGTCTCGCAGCTGAAAAACTCGTCCGGTAGCGGGGTATCTTCTTTTCCCATGCGGAAAAGACACCAGTTGCCGGCGTTAACCCCGGCACGGATGATCTGAGGCAGCACATCCGGGGATTCCAGTATCGGCCACTTGCGGATGCGGCAGAAATTTTCCCGCAATGTTGAAACATTGACAATGTCCTGCTGTGAAAAAAAAAGGGCCGCTAACTTCTTTAAATCAGCCTTGGTCGTAGGGGTGGTGGTAATCAGCTCATTGTCTTCGAGCAGGGCCTTTTTGATCTGTTCCATGACAGCCGTGCCGCTTTCGCCGCCGGCGGTCCTGATCTCCTTGCACACAATCCGGCCGCCGGCCGACGGGTACCAGAGACTGCGGTAACTTTCAGTGACCATGGATATCAGAGCATTTTCACGTTCTGTGTGGCGCTGCACAAAATCGTCTTTTTCCAGTTTTTGAGGGGGGATGCCGTAATTTTCAGGATTTTTTTTAAGCTCCCGCATGGCCAGGACTGACCGGGTAAGGTCGTTGAGGCGGCTGCGCCCGGTATCCCGACCAGGAGCGGTTTCCTGCTCTAAAAGCTGCTGCTCGGGCTTGCCCGTTTTTACCTGCACCGTTTGCGGCACCAGCAGAAAAACAAGATTCTGTTCAATTCTCGGCCGGCTGGGTCCGGCAGTGGTAATAAACGCCTCAACATCTATTGGATCGGCCTTCAGGGATATCAGGGCCAGCGAGGGCTTCCCTTTTTTATCGGCAATATGCTCCGGTGCTGTCACATCAGGAATAATGTGAAAAGGGCCTACATCGGCGCCCACCACCTTTCGGGCAGTGGCTTCCAGCAGTCCGTCCACGGCTTCGGCCTGCAGTCCCCGGCGGAGTCTGGCCAGGGCGATATTCACAGATGGATCCAGACTGGCATAATAGCGGCCCTGTTCGAACCGGAGATAAAAAGCGCTGTCTTTGACCTCTTTCAGTGCTGTGATAACCTGGGGCGGGGTCAGACCGGGAAAGCTGACGTCAAACAGGGCATCCGGCTCTGTCAGGCCGAAAATACCCGATTTCAACCCCTGATTGCGGCCGACCAGACTGTGAAGAAAAATGGTTTTCCAGGTGTATTCATACAGGGGATAGCCTTCGGGATGCGGGTTACGCCTGTCCGCTTCCTCTGCATTGCTGCTGCCGCCGGTCAGGCTGTCGGTGTCTGCACCTCCGACATCCGCATTCAGTACAGTCAGCAGATCGCCGCTGCCGGTGCGGCCGACAACTTCGTTAACGATCCGGGCATCGCGAAGATCCAGATGACAGGTATGGATCATCGGAATGGCGGGTTTGCTCCGCCATAATGCGCGAACAGCTGTCGCCAGCACCCGCAGAACGCCGCGGGTGCCCTGAAAATTTTCATAGGTGGACAGTTTATGGTTCAAAAAATCGATAAACGAGGGGTGAAACGGATAATGCGCCACAAGGCTTCCAAAAAAATTCTCACGGCAGGCTTTATCCGGAAGCAGCTCACTGTTTTTCTGATACATCTCCCGGTACCGGCCGGCGGTTTCTTTTGCCGCGGTCTCATCGATCCGGACAAAGAGACGTTTGGACAGTACCCGCGATATCTCCGATGCCTGGACCGGGACCACCGAGGTGGCATCTCTGGCCACCACGCTGGCGATGCTCTCAACCGCCTTCTCTCCGATGGTCAGGGCATCGTCCGTGTCAACATCCCGGCCGGTGATTCTGGAAAGCAGTTCGGTCAGCTGTGCCGTCTGACGGCCAAATGCATCGTTTGTACTGGCAAGGGTGAGCACCACGGATACACCGGTGCGGGATCTGGCGTAATCATGCAGTTTCAGCAAAAAAGCGGCCAGCTGATCCTCTTCACCTGAGCCGACAGCGGACAGGCGGGCCGCATACTGGGCCAGCTCATCGATCATCAGTAAAACGCAAC
The DNA here is from genome assembly GCA_964478245.1 of uncultured Desulfobacterales bacterium. Taxonomy (GTDB): domain Bacteria; phylum Desulfobacterota; class Desulfobacteria; order Desulfobacterales; family Desulfobacteraceae; genus CAYZHB01. The sequence goes on from CAYZHB010000066.1 coordinate 7,695, forward strand.
GGTTTTCGAAAACAGTTTCAAAGTAGTGCCCGCCCGGTGCGGCCTTGGAAGTGGCCTCTTCTGCCACCTCTTTGTACAGTTTTTCCCCGCCGATCTGAAAAGCGATTTCCCCCCAGAGCGTATAAGGAATCAACCGGGTGCCGCGGGGTTTGTGTACGGGGATGTCAATACCGGAGATGCCGACCACATGGACATCTCCCTTCCGGGGCACATAGCGGGACTCCACCAGCCCGCCGATACAGTCGGAAATCTCATCTCCCATATTTCCGATATGGGTGCAGGCAATCAGGGTATGGGTCTTTCCGCCGCCGAAAGCGGTCTCCAGCCGATGGATGGCCGGTGCTGTTCCGTCTCCGGCCAGTCGCGCAAACACTTCATTGAGCACCATTTTAAACCCGTCGGTCGCATAGGTGCCCTCGGTAAAAAACTGGACCGCATCGGTATAAATCGGATGAATCCCGTGCTGGTTTGTCTGATAATACTGGATGACCTCATTTAAGGAGGCGGTGAAAATTTCCGGGTTGAACGTACCCCCCAGAATATCTTCTCTGGGGTCACAAGCGGTTATGATATTTTGCATAGGCGCCTCTTAAAATTGATTAAGCGCAGAGGAATTTCTTCATCCCTTACCTGTAGAACAGAACAATTTCACCGTATGTTTATATCACTGAATTGTACCGAAAACAATAAAAGCCTCGGCAATTTCAATGTTTTGCTTCAAAATCATTCCTATACAGCAATTTTGGCGGCACATGGCCACCAGTCCGGCCGCCGTCGCTCCGAACTACATCACTCCAGACCATAAAATACAGTAAAACCCTTATTTAAGCGCCTTTCAATATGTACGATACTATGATCCGAAATCTTACGATGGATTTTGGCTTTGGAAAAGCAGGAAGGATCGAGCAAAATTTCAAAGCAATACTTTTTCCATTAATATTTCATCAATCTTTAATAAAAGGAGTTTTGGTAATGACAGAAGAAAAAGACCGCATCATTGAAGCCAAAGAATACCGCCAGCAACTCATGGACAAGCTCTCCGTGGAAACGTCCTCGGTTGAAACCTGCAAGACGGAAGAGAACAAAGAATTGTTCGCTGAAAAAATGGAAAAAAGACTTGAAAAGCTGAAATCAATGATGGACGAGATGACTGAAAAAAGCAAACACATGGAAAAAAACTTAAAAGACCAGTTTGATAATGAAAACGACCTGCTGGAAAAACGGTACCAGATTGCCAGATCAAAACTGGAAGAGGCCCGGAAATCCGGGGAAGGGGCTTTTCAAGAGCTGCGCAAAAGCTCTCTGAAGGCCTGGGAGGATTTGGCCGACGGTATGAAAAATGCCGCTGCCAAATTCAAATAGGGACCGCGTTTCTTAGCAGCCATTGCTGAATCCGGTGCATGATGCGTGGTAACGCAACCGCCACCCGAAAAGGAGTGGCCTGCCGCATGGAAATAAAAAAAATAAGCAATATATTCCGCCTGAAGGATATTGTTACCGTACTTGTAAAGCACGGGTTCGGAGATATCGTCCTCCGGCTGGACCTGCCGGTGAAAGGCCTCGTGAAAACCATTTCCCCGGAAGTCGATCTCAATGCGGACGTCCATGAACGGATTCGCCTGGCTGTTGAAAATCTGGGGCCCACCTTTATCAAGATGGGCCAGATCATGAGCATGCGGCCGGACCTTCTGCCCCCGGAAATGGCCCGGGAGTTCGGCAAGCTTTTAGAAGAAGCCGCCCCCCTCCCGTTTGAGTCGGTAAAACAGGTGATTGAAGAGGCGTTCGGCAAACCGCTGGACACCGTTTTTCACTCTTTTGAAGAAACGCCGCTGGCCTCGGCTTCCCTTTCCCAGGTGCACAGGGCGGTACACAAAAAAAAGGGGACCGACCTTGCGGTAAAGGTCCGCCGGCCCGGTATCGGGAAAATGATACGAAACGATCTCGATATCATGGAAATGGTGGCGCGGCAATGCCATGAGAACATCCGGGCGCTCCGGATATACGATCTGCCCGGTATCGTCAAGACCTGCCGGGAAATGCTGATCCGGGAGATCGACTTCAGAAAGGAGGCCCGTTATATCCAGATCGGCAAATCAACGATTGAACGGGACCGGGACATTTATATCCCGGATGTTTTCATGGAGTACAGCACTTCCACAATACTGGTAACCCGGTTTGTCAAAGGAACAAAAATCGACCATACCCTGGACATGCCTTTTGAGAAACGCAAAAAACTGGGAAAAGCGGGTATCCGATCCGGGATCCGCCAGGTCCTTGATCACGGTTTTTTTCACGCCGACCCCCATCCGGGAAATGTTGTTATTGTTGAGAACAACCGCCTGTGCCTCATGGACTGGGGAATGGTGGGCCGCCTCACGGATTCTGAAAAACAGGACCTTTTGCACCTTATCCTGGCGATCACCGAAAACGACAGCCGGAAACTGGCCGAAATCCTGGTCAAAATCAGTGTCGGCGAACAAGACGTCGACCTGGCGGCTCTTGAGCGGCATCTTCTGGAGATTCTGGATTCGTATCTTTCCGTACCCCTGAAAAACCTGCGGATCAGCGACCTGCTCACCGATGTGGTCAGCGTGCTGAAAGAACATTATCTGCGGCTCTCGCCGGTGTTTTCCATCGTGATAAAAGCCCTGATCACGGTGGAGGGGACCGCGAGGACGCTCTATCCGGAACTGGATGCGGTTTCCGAGGCCACGCCCCACATCCGCCGGCTGATGTCAAAGCAGTACGCGCCCGGCAATATACTGCACCAGATCAAGCGGTACCTGACCGGAGTCTGGCACTTTCAGCGGCACCTGCCCTCGCGGCTCGGCGCCATCCTCCAGAAGATGGAAGAGGGGCGCATAACCATCCGGTTTAAACATGAAAACCTGGACGGTTTCCAGAAGACAATTGAAAACATGTTCAACCGCCTGACCCTCGGTATCATTATCAGCGCCATGATCATCGGTTCCTCCATGATCATTACGACAGGGGTTAAGCCGCTGCTTATGGGATTCCCCGCGCTCGGCATCATCGGCTATCTGATTGCCGCTGTTCTCGGACTGTGGCTGGTATTCACCATCATCCGCGGGCGCGATTACTGACCGGCACAGGCGTCTGTATACAAGCCCGGGAATGGTCAAATGAGGGATTGCCCCCATTTACCGGGCGGTTTCAAAGCCGGTAAAATTCAATTCAAAAAATTGAAGCGCAGACAAACGCATCCAGGAAAAAGGAGGCCAATGATGAAGTCTGAACAACAAACGCCATGCATCAAATGGTTTGAAGCGCTGAATGCGGATGATGTCAGCAGCGTGGGCGGTAAAAACGCCTCTCTGGGAGAGATGATCCGGGCCCTCAAGGAAGAGGAAATCCGGGTGCCGGACGGGTTTGCCACCACTGCCGACGTCTACTGGCTTTTTATCAGCGAAAACAACCTGGATAAAGAAATCCGGTCCCGGATCGAGGCGCTGGAAAACGGTACCGCAACCCTTGATCAGACCGGCAGACAGATACGCCGGCTTTTCCGGAAAGCCGAGTGCCCGGAACGGCTCTCCGGGGAAATCACCCGGGCGTATGAGACCCTTTGTGAAAAATACGGGATCACGGATGTGGATGTGGCGGTCAGGAGCAGCGCCACTGCCGAAGACTTGCCCGATGCCAGTTTTGCCGGACAGCAGGAGACATTCCTCAACATCAGCGGCGAGGCCGAACTCCTGGACGCCTGCCGCAAATGCTATGCTTCCCTTTTCACGGACCGGGCCATCAGTTACCGGCAGGAAAAAGGATTTGACCACATGAAGGTGGCGCTTTCCATCGGTGTGCAGAAAATGGTGCGGTCCGACAAGGCCGGTGCCGGGGTGATGTTCAGTATCGACCCGGAAACGGGTTTCCCGCGCATGATCGTCATAAACGCCGCCTGGGGACTCGGGGAAAACGTGGTGCAGGGAACGATCACGCCGGATGAATACCGGGTGTTCAAACCGCTTCTCCATAAAGACAATTTTGTACCGATTGTCGAAAAGCAGCTGGGAAGCAAGGAGAAAAAGATCATCTACGCCACGGGCGGCACCCATACCATTAAAAATGTGAATGCTCCCAAGGCGGAACAGAAATCATTCGTGCTCACGGATCAGGAAATCCTCCAGCTGGCCTGCTGGGGACTCGCCATCGAAAACCACTATGAAAAACCCATGGATATCGAGTGGGCCAAGGACGGTCCCGGCGGTGGCCTGTATATCGTCCAGGCCAGACCGGAAACGGTACAGTCCCAGAAAGAGGCCGATGCCATAAAGCGGTACCGGTTAAAGGAGGCGGGACCCGAGCCGCTGCTCACGGGACTCAGCATCGGCGAGGCCATCGCGGCCGCGCCGGTGTGCCGGATCAAAAGCGCCGACGAAATTGACCGTTTCAAAGAAGGATCCATCCTGGTAACGGAGATGACAGACCCGGACTGGGTCCCTATCATGAAAAAAGCGGCCGGCATCATAACCGATTCCGGCGGCCGGACATGCCATGCCGCCATCGTGAGCCGGGAGCTGGGCATCCCGGCGGTAGTGGGGGTCGGCAACGGCACCGATATCCTCACCGACGACAGGGAAATTACCCTTTCGTGCGCCCAAGGTGAAAAAGGATTTATATACGAGGGGATCCGCGATTATGAAACAGAAAATATCGACCTCAAACACATTCCCGAAACCCGGACCCGCATCATGATGAACATTGCCAGTCCGGACGCCGCACTGCGCTGGTGGCGCCTTCCCGCCGACGGGATCGGTCTGGCCCGGATGGAGTTCATCATCAACAACATCATCAAGATCCATCCCATGGCGCTCCAGCGGTTTGACGACCTGGAAGACGAGCAGGTAAAAGCGCAGATCGGGGAACTCACAAAAGGATACGAGGACAAACGGGAATACTTTATCGATATCCTGGCCCGGGGCATCGCCAAGATTGCGGCCTGCCAGCATCCCGAACCGGTGATTCTGCGCATGAGCGATTTCAAAACCAATGAATATGCCGATCTGATCGGCGGGGAATCTTTCGAGCCCGCCGAAAGCAACCCCATGATCGGATTCCGCGGCGCCTCCCGTTACTACAGTGATGCCTACAGGGAAGGATTTCAGCTCGAATGCCTGGCTGTCAAACGGGCCAGGGAGACCATCGGCATGGAAAACCTCGTGGTCATGATCCCGTTTGTCCGGCGGGTTCAAGAGGCCGAACGCCTTCTTGACGTACTGTCCGAAAACGGTCTTGTCAGAGGGGAGAACGGTCTCGATGTCTACATGATGGCGGAGGTGCCTTCCAATGTGGTACTGGCGGATGAATTCGCCCGTTACTTTGACGGCTTTTCCATCGGATCCAATGACCTCACCCAGCTCGCCCTCGGTGTGGACCGTGATTCAGGGGAGCTGGCAGACCTTTTTGACGAACGGGACGAGACCGTGCTGCGGATGATCAAACAGCTGATTCAGACCGCTCACCAGCAATCCCGGAAGGTGGGTATCTGCGGGCAGGCGCCGAGCGACCATAAGGATTTTGCCGCTTTTCTTGTGGATGAGGGCATCGATTCCATCTCCCTCAATCCCGACAGCATCATTGAAGTAAAAAAGGAGGTGGCCCGGGCCGAACAGTCGTCCGGATAAATCCGTTCCTTACTTACCTGCTTATTTCCGGCAAAAACCGGCAGCACTGCCGTCACACCGCTGCCGGGAAAAAGCCCCGCCATTTTTTCCTGTTTTCAGACGGAAGGCAACCGGGCAAATCCTGTATTCCGGTAAGGCCGGCCCTGTAAAACCGCTCAGGATCATCTGTCAAAGCAGAATTTTCCGGCCAGCGCATCCGCCTGTCCGGATATGCAGGTGTACTGGTCCAGAAGAAGGGCTGCCGTTCCCTTGTCCGGCGGAAGGGTGGTATCGACCACGATATGCCTGTCAGACGGGATGTCGCTCAAAGGCTGGAAACTTTCTTTCATCTCTTCGTAATGTTTCAGCCGGGCATCCGACACTTCCTGTGCGTTCCCCCTTTTTTTGAGCCGCTTTTTTATCTCGTCCGGCGGGGCCGTGCACTCTATGAAGAGCACCGGGCTGGCGGTGTTTTCCGAAAGCTGCATCACATCGTGACGGAAGCGGCGCCGGCTGTAGGTGGCATCCAGTATCACCGACCGCCCCTGCTTTACCTCGTTATGGGCATGGGTCAACATTTTTCCATACACCAGGGAGGTCACTTCAGGGGCATACAGTCCTTCCCCGAAGTCGGACGCCACTTCCGTATCAGGCGAAATATCAAACAATTCCTTGCGGATCACGTCGGAACGCAAATGCCGGATTGAAAGAAGCTCGGAGAAGTGCCGGGCCACCGTGCTTTTGCCGGCGGCGATCATGCCGCAGACCACGCGTATGACCGGCTGGGACATTCGCACGGCATACTCACAGGCAAACTGCAGATACCGGTCCGCCTGCCCAGCAAGAGCGGTTTTTTCGGCTTCGTCTGCTGCTGTCTCCTCAATCTGGAACCGGGTCACCTTTACTTTCACCATGGCCCGGTAGCACTTGTAGAAATCGATCAGGCCGGGCAGGCTGTAATCCCCGGATTTCCTGACGTACAGTCCCAAAAGGTCCGCCGCTGTCCGCCTGTACCCCTGAAACTCGAGGTTCATCATGAGAAAAGCGATGTCCGAGGCGGTGTCCTGGAAACGGAACCGGTGGTTGAACTCGATACAGTCGATAATCTGGATGCCCCTGTACCGGTAGATGTGATCTTCCCGCAAATCCCCGTGGCAGTCCCGGATCTGTTTCTCTTCTATCCTTCTTGCAAACAGGGACCGGTTCTGCTCTAAAAAGCCGTGGGTGGTCTCCTCTACCAGGCGGCACAGGCCGGTGTCAACCAGGTTGTCCCGGCAGGCATCGAGCTGCCGGAAATTTTCACTGCAGTTCTTCATGATAACGCCGGGGTCACCGAATTTGTCTATTTTTTCTCCGCTATCCGTCTGGCGGTAAAACTGCACCAGGACCCGGGCCGCTTCTTCTAAAAGCGTTTCATCCACCCGCCCCCCGGCGAGAAGCGCTGCCAGGGACGCATCATCAGGAAGACGGGTCATTTTCACCGCATATTCAACGGTTTCCCCCTCGTCTGTAAATCCGAACCGCTCCTTGGACCGCCCGACCGGGACCACTCCCAGATAGATTCCCTCAGTCAGCCGGCGGTTCAGCCTGACTTCCTCTTCGCAGTAAAACTTTCGGTTTTCAAGCGTGGTAAAATCCAGAAACCCCAGATTCACCGGTTTTTTGATCTTATAAACATAATCGCCGGCCAAAAATACATGAGAGATGTGAGTTTCCCTGTGACGGATATCGTCTGCCGGATGGGGGTAAAAATCCGCATGCCCCATCTGTTGAATCAGTTTTTCCTGAATTTTCTCCATAAAGATCTCCTTCGCCCTCACTGAGACGAAACCGGGATTCCGTTCCATACAGACTTTTCATACCATTTCATCCGCATGTCGTATATGGGGGAAAAGCGCCATTTTTGCCGTTCAAAACCAGCAGTTCAGTGGGTAAAGTGGGAAAACCGGCAATTTTTATCCGTCAGGTCCAGACGTTCGGGATGGGCATTGAGTTCCAGAAAGCATCCGTTCTCCAGGGCGGCCGCCATCACGGTGTCCATGTCGATGTCCATCCCCTTCCGCCGGCCGATAAGCCGGCCCGTGGGATGGCCCAGGACATTCAGGTACGGATTTTCCATGGCCTTCAGGACCCTTTCCGTCTGCCGCTTCCGGGAGAGATTCTGGTGATAGTGCACCGAGCCGACACAGATATCCAGCTGCATGCTGATAAAAATTTTCAAACAAACTGCCTGTCATTTATCCGTTGCATGGAACCCCTTCTTCGTATTTTGGCAGATCGGCATTTAACTATTATACGCAAACAGCAGCCGGGGCAGGGACCCGTTTCGGCAGGCATGCCCTGCCGTCGCCGGTTTATCCGTTTTGTACGTCTCTAAACTCGTTTCACTGAACAGCAAAAACTGAGGACCGGCCGGTGCCCGGCCGGTCCTCAGACAGTTTGCTGTTCTGTCGTTCCACTTCGTTAAGAGACGTTTCAAAAAGGATAAAAATGGGCGCCTGCAGGACACGCCCGCCTTCACTGGTAATTTTCCCCTTTATTGACGAACCAACAGCCTGCTTTTAAGGTGTTTTGCCTCACTATAAAAACAACGGGCTGTAGTTTCAACTAGAAACAAGGGGATTTGCAAGGTCAGGGGGCTTGCTTGCAGCGTCTTTTTGACGGTTTGCCAATCGTTCTTCATGAAGCGCTGCACAAAATTTGAAACTGTCTGAGGGCGCCTGCGCCCGAGTTTTTCAAATTTGCAGCGCGAATGATCAGAACGATCAAACCGGCAAAACCAACGCAAAAGCAAGTCTGCTGACCGTCCGCCAATCAGATCCCTCACGGCATAACACCTGCCCTGCAACCGTTATCCTGGCAGCAAAGTCAGGAGGCTTGCCTGCAGCGCCTGTACATCATCTCTACAGGGTCACACGCAGCAGTTTACAGGAAATACCGCATTTCAAACAAATTCTTCAGGGCGTACGGTTAAACTGAATTATCAGTGATTTGATGAGGAGGGAAAAACAAGTGGTAAATGCAATTTATAAATGCGACCAATGCAGTAAAACCGTCTATCTTCTGGAAGCCGGATTCGGCGAAGATCTGAAATGCTGTGACCAGAAGATGCGGGAGATGACCGCCGAAGAAAAGGAGCAGTACATTGACGATGTGGCGGCGCTGACCCCGCGTTATGAGGTACCGGGGACCTCGCAGATCTGACAGACATACGGCACTCTGGCAGA
>CAYZHB010000067.1:0-16120 GCA_964478245.1 uncultured Desulfobacterales bacterium
CACCCGGTTCGGGTCCAGCCCCAGGATGGTGCGCCGCGGCGTGCCGAACCCGGAGGTACTGACAAGCCCCTGAATCTCGACGAGTATGGGCCGCGTGCCTTCCATGCTGGCGGCCACCACGGACCCCGGCGTCTCGGGAAACCGTTCCGACAGAAAAACCGCTGACGGGTTGGGCACCTCTTCAAGCCCCTTTTCCTTCATTTCAAAGACCCCGATCTCGTTTGTGGAACCGAACCGGTTCTTCACCGCCCGCAGTATTCTGAACACATGACTCTTGTCGCCTTCAAAATAGAGAACGGTGTCCACCATATGCTCCATGATCCGGGGCCCGGCAATGGCGCCGACTTTGGTGACGTGCCCCACGAGAAAAACCGGTATGCCCTTCTCTTTTGCCAGCTTCATGAACCGGACAGCCGCTTCCCGGATCTGTGTGACGCTGCCGGGTGTGGACGAGGCCTCGGGATTGAAGACCGTCTGGATGGAATCGACCACCACCGATTCGTACCTGTCTGCCTCCGCCATTTCCAGGATCGTGTCCAGGTCGGTCTCGGCCGCCGCATACATGCCGGAAGAAGCCGAGGCGAGTCTTTCCCCCCGCATCTTTATCTGCTTTACCGATTCCTCCCCCGACACGTACAACGTTTTCCTTCCGGCGGCTGACAGCTCTGACAGCACCTGCAGCATCAAAGTGGATTTGCCGATGCCGGGATCTCCCCCGATCAGGACAAGCGACCCCTCTACAATACCGCCGCCCAGCACCCGGTCGAACTCGGCGATCCCGGTATTGATGCGACCCGTCTCCTTGATATCCACGACATCCAGTGATATTGGGGAAATGCCGCGCCCCGAAAAGGAAAACGTCGTTTTTTTTCTGTCCGGCTTCAGTTTTTCCTCGATAAGGGAATCCCATGCACCGCAGTCAGGGCAACGCCCCATCCATTTGGGAGTCTGACCGCCACAGGCCTGACACCTGAAAACAAACTTCTCCTTTTTCACCACGCCCGCTCCTCTAAAATATCCTCTAATCCAGGGCAAACTCGAAAATCGCTCAATTCCGATAAGTCAACGATCACCCGAAAAGCGGGTGGCTTGACGTGTATGGATTCACATCTCTTCGCGCCCGGCGCATCGGCCGGAAGGGCGAAACACGCAAGAGTTTCAATCGTTGACGGTTGTAACCGGAGGCACAGCCCCCCGGTTTGAAAACAACCAATCATATCATTTTACCGGGTTGGTGGCAACAGAACAGCCTTTTCCCCGGCAGTTCCCGGTCATTCAGCCTGTCCATCAACCCGTTGCAGATCCTCACGGTGCCGTCGGCCATGGCAAATGCATTCACGGTGGGCGAAAGATAAACCTTAATGTCGGAGCGGTAGCCGTGTGACGAAAAACTGCCGCCTGTAATGTTGTACAGCCGCCGGGCATCTTGTTTCTTTATTTGTTTATCACGTCATCCAGCGGATTTTCCGGGGCGCCGCCTCCCATGTCACTGTTGTTGCGGATGGTCTCCTTGTATCCGGCCAGATGCCGTCTGTACTTTTCTTTGTTCTTTTTTATCTGAAGCTTGAGTTTGTCTGACAAGGTGTCAATCGCTGAATAGAAGCTTTCGGCCTCCTCTTTCATGTTAATCTTCAATCCGTTGCACCGCAGATTGAGTTCGGCAATATGCCTTTCTTTTTCCACCGACAGGACCAGATCGGCTTCAGCCGGCTTGTCAAGCATCCTGTCAAGCTTGTCCAGTTTCTCCTGAACATGGGATTTCAAGGTATCCGATGACTCGATATTCTTAAAAGTAAACAGAATGTGCATAGAACGCGCCTCCTCTTGTTTTTGGGGTATCCTGATTTCATGATAATGCATCCCGAAACCACTGTCAATGGAGACGCACCGGCATCCATCCATAGGCCCCGACTGTGTATTTCGGCGCGCCAGATACGCCGGCGGGCTCAAAAAACGGCGGATATGACAGGATAGATGCATCTCTTCAAGTTTTTCCTTGCCTTTGTGCTTTATAAATTATAAAAAGGCTGTAATTTTTGGTCAAATCGGGATGGACCTGTATGGCATGAGCAGGTGATGATGAGTATTGAATTGTGTTTTGCCATTGTATGTTTTTTGATGATGATCGCCGTTCTCGATCTGGTGGTGGGTGTCAGCAATGATGCGGTGAACTTTCTCAACTCCTCGATAGGCTCCAGGACCGCCCCGTTTACCGTTATCATGATCATAGCCAGCCTGGGCATACTGGCGGGCGTCACCTTTTCCGGCGGCATGATGGAAGTGGCCAGGAAAGGTATTTTTCACCCGCAGTTCTTTACCATGCCCGAACTTCTCACATTGTTTCTCACGGTAATGCTCACGGATATCCTCCTTCTGGACGTCTTCAATTCCCAGGGCCTGCCCACGTCCACGACCGTATCCATTGTGTTCGAGCTGATAGGTGCCGCAGTGGCTGTTTCGCTCATCAAAATCACCGGAGACACAAACAACGGCAAGGAACTCTGGGAATACATCAATACCGCCAAAGCCCTCTCCATCGTGCTCGGTATTCTCATGTCCATTATTATTGCATTTATTGCCGGGGCGGTGGTCCAGTTTTTTGCCAGACTCGTTTTTACTTTTGACTACACCCGCACACTGAAACGCTACGGGGCGCTTTTCGGCGGCGTCGCAATGGCGGCCATCACTTTTTTTATTCTGGTGAAAGGGGCCAAGGGTGCCACGTTCATGGACGAGGCGAGCGTGGAATGGATAAACACCCATGCCATATCCATTATGGCCGGGATATTGATCGTTTCAGCGGCTGTTTTTCAGACGCTGCTCTCTGTTTTCCGGGTCAATATACTGAAACCCATTATACTTGTCGGAACATTCGCACTTGCCATGGCCTTTGCCGCCAACGACCTGGTGAATTTCATCGGTGTACCCCTGGCCGGGCTGAGCGCCTATACCACGGCAACAGCGGCGGCCGATCCGCTGACGGTACCCATGGTCGCCCTCAGCAAATCAGTCCAGTCCAAAACCTTTATCATGCTGGCGGCCGGCGCCATCATGGTGGTGACGCTCTGGATTTCCCGGAAGGCAAGAACGGTGACGGAAACGGAAATCAGCCTGGGACAGCAGCACGAGGGCACGGAAAGATTCGAATCCATATGGCTCTCCAGGCGGATCGTCAATATGGGCGATATGATTTTCGATTCCCTTAAAACCATCCTCCCGCCACCCATGAAACGGATCATCTCCCGGCGCTTGTCACCCGCCGGTAAAAGCGGCAGCGCCCCGGAACAACAGAAACCGGCATTCGATCTGATACGGGCGTCCGTTAATCTCATGGTCGCTAGTGCCGTGGTCTCTTTTGCCACATCCATGAAACTGCCCCTGTCCACCACCTATGTGACGTTCATGGTGGCCATGGGCACGTCGTTTTCAGACCAGGCATGGGGACGGGAAAGTGCGGTTTACCGGGTTACCGGCGTGCTTACCGTTATCGGCGGATGGTTTATGACCGCCTTTATCGCGTTTACCGTCGCCTTTGTGTTCGCCAATATCATCCATTTGGGCAAGATCCCGGGAATCGCCGGCATTACCGTTCTTGTTGCTTTCGTTATCTGGCGGAATCACCTGCGGCACCGGGCCAGGGAAACCGCAAAAGACGAGGCCGGGATCTTTACGCTTGAAGATGCAAATGATCTTCAGAAATCGATCGCCAACACCTTTGATCATCTGGCCTACCTTTTAAAAGATATGCGGATCTCTCTTGATGCCGTTTTTGAAGGCCTTTTTCAACAGGACCTGCTCTCTCTCCGGCATCACCGGAAAAAATCCAAACAGTACCAGCTCTGGACCAATATCATCATTGCAAACATTTTCGAAGTACTGTGTCACATGGACAACGATGAAAGCAGCCTCAGCCGCAACTACTACCAGATCATAAGGCGGCTTCAGAAGCTTTCCGACGGCTACCGGGACACGGCGATAAAGGCGTCCCTGCACGTGAGCAACCGGCACAAAGGCCTTCTTGAAAGCCAGATCGAAGAGCTTTCCCAAATAAAAGAGAGCATGATGGAAATTCTTGAAATGCTTGAAACCGCATTTAACAACAAACACCTTCGCAATTATTATCAGATCAAAGACCGGCATGCCGCGCTTAAAAAAATGGTCCAGAAATTCAATGAAAATCAGATAGGACGTATCCGTGACGGTTCTTCAAAAACCCGCCTCAGTATCCTGTTTTACGCGATAAACGGCAACTGCCTGATGATGGCGAGACAGAACATGAAGCTGGTCGAGATCTTCAATGAAATCTTCCGGTTTGATGATACCCTGAAAAAGACTTACCTGGAACAAGGCACGGATTGACGTACAGCCGGGTCCGGCTCCAGCGGCAGAATCGGATTCGGCCCGTTTTTACCGGAAAATGTATCATGATATACCGGCCCGGACTTTCTATTGATAAAAGGCAAAAAATCTGCGATAACTGGATACTCAGTCAATCGCATACCACTTTGTGGTAATTTTTGTGGCAAACCAGTTGAGGCGGAATATGAGCGGCAGAATACGTTTAAAGGATGCGTTTAAAGCCGGTACACCCGGTTTTGACAAGGTGCGTTCCCCCGGGGAAACCCTTGAAGATTTCAGGGAAAAAACAGGGCGTCTCAAGACAGCCCTTCTGAAAAAAACCGAAAGAATCGACAGCGGGCGGCTGGACATACCGGTATATATCAGTGAATGCGGTCACGAGGCCAAAGCGCTCACCGGCACCAGCCGGCAGATGGGAAAAGGCGTCACACCGGCCCAGGCGGAAGCCAGCGCCGTGATGGAGCTTGCCGAGCGATACAGCTTTTTCAAATTTTACACCACCCCCCGGAACTTTATCACGGATACCTACAAAAATGTCCGGGCCGATGCCCTGCCGTTTTCCATGATACTGCAGTCGGTGGACGACAGCGGCGGCGACGAAACGGCCAAAAGGAAAATATTCGAAGATCTGCCCCTGCAATGGACATGGGGGTATAACCTGACCCGGCAGGAAGCGGTGCTTGTCCCGTTTGACTGGTTCTACATGATCAATGAATTCAACGGCCCGTCCGCCGGGAACTGCACCGAGGAGGCGATCTCCCAGGGCATCTGTGAAGTGGTGGAGCGCCACTCATCATCCCTCATAAGCCGCGGCAGGTTAAACGTCCCCGGCATTGACCCGGACTCTTCAGCCGACCCCGCAGTATCCGATATGATAGAGAAGTACCGGCAGGCCGGCATCTCCCTTTCCATATCCGATTTCACCCTGGATACGGGTATCCCCACCGTGGGGGTTATGGCCTATGACCCCGCCACCTTCCCGGCCGACAGTGAAATCGTGTGGACGGCCGGCACCTCGCCTGATCCCCACAAGGCCCTGAGCCGGGCCCTCACCGAAACAGCCCAGCTCGGCGGCGACTTCAATTCCGGCGCCTGCTATGAAGCAAGCGGACTGCCAAAAATAAAATCCCTCGAGGAAGGGCGTTTTATAATGAATCCGGAGACCGTTGCGCCCATTGACAGCCTGCCGGACATATCCGATCCCAATATAAAAACAGAAGTTGAAAACGAAATCGCTGCGCTCTCAAAGATCGGGATGGAGGTAATCGTCATCGATACGACCGATAAAGGGCTTTCCATACCCGCGTTTTACACGATCATACCGGGCGCGCATTTCAGGGAAAGAGCGGCTGAGTCAAGCGTGGGCATGTTTTCCGCGCGGCTCGTCACCGAAAGCTTTCACCCCGCAGAGGCGATGGCGAAACTGGATGAGATCGACCGGCTGATACCGGAACAGTACTATACCAGTTTTTACAAAGGGCTTGTATCCAACATGACAGGGGATCCCGAATCAGCGCTGCGTTTTTTCAAAAACGCCCTGGAATTGGCGCCGCCAAAGCCCAATATTCCCGACATCTGTTCCCATATGGGGGTCGCTCTCAAAGACCTGGAACAGTACGAAAGAGCCCTCGAGGTACTGGCTGTCGGCGAAAGCGTGGACAGTGAGCGTACCGACATTCACAACCTAAAAGGGTTCTGCCATTTTAAACTCAAAAATCACGAAAAAGCAGTGGCATGTTTCAAGAAAGTCATCGCGATCAATCCGGGGTCGGCCATCGACTATGCCAATATCGCCTCCAATTACCGGGACATGGGCAATACCGAAGAAGCGCTCACCTACTATGCCATGGCGCTGGAAATCGACCCGGGACTCGATTTTGCAAGGGAAAACCTTGAAAAGCTGAGCCAAAAGCCCTGATACCGGGGCAATCGGCAATCGGAGTCTGACGCCGGTACGGAAACGCATCAGGCCTGACTGAGGATCCTGTCACAGGCGCTGTCAATAGCGGTCAGAATCTTTTCAAACCGGTCAAGGGCTTTGGGGTCGGCCCGGTTCAGCGTCTCAAAAAGCTCGGGAAACATGGCCTCATGAAGATTTTGATCCGCCTGTTGGCAATTTCCGATAACTCCTGGTGGCGAAATCGGAAGGTCTTCCCGGAACCCGTTCCGCACTGCCCGCCTTTTTTCGTTCGGCGGCACCGTTTGACAACTTCTAAACTCGCTTCGCTAAACCGCAAAAACTCCGGTCCGGAGGGTCCTCAAACAGTTTGCGGTTTGACGCTCCGCTTCATTAAGCATTTCTTACAAACGGTGCCGCAAAGGCCGAACAAAAGGCAAGCAACCCTTCACTGGAAGCTGGTCATCTGTTGCCCTCCGTAAAAAAGCCCCTCGATTACAGCGATTTGAAAACAACCAATCAGACCGAACGGATATTGACTTTTACAGCCGATCCATAGTACTCCTCAGACAAGGGCCGGATCATAAGGTCAGAAAAAAATTTACGCGCTCTGGGACGGCCGTGGCATCGGCACATAGTTTTGGCAATGGCTGCAATCGAATGCAAATGGAAATATAACGGAAAAATAACCAACCCGGTGTAAATTTATTGTAAACAGCCAGCAGTTGATATGTTGAACCACTGTTCCAACATGAATTTTTAAAGAGAGACATCTATGACCCCGGACGTTGACTGTACCAGACGGAAATTTCTCTGCATGTCCGCGGCGGCCGCCGCTGCATGGGTGGTTCCCGGCTGCGGTACCGGGCACCCGTACCGTTACCTGACCGATCCGTCGCTTCAAACCCTTCAGAAGGAACGGGTCCCGGCAGCCCCCCCTGCAAAATTTATCGTCTTCAGTGACCCCCACTACTTTGATCCTTCCCTGGGCACGGGCGGGAAAGCCCTGAACGATTACCTGATCCGGGACAGGAAAATGCTTGTGGAAAGCAGGGAAATACTGGATGCGGCGGTTGAAGAGATGTGCGCTGTCGACGCCGATTTTGTTTTAATCGCCGGGGATCTCACCAAGGACGGTGAGCGGGTCTGTCATGAAAAGATGAAACAGTACTGTGACATGCTGAAGAAGAGCGGCAAACAGGTCTTTGTGGTGCCGGGGAACCATGACATCCTGAACGCCGAGGCTTACCGGTACCACGGAGAGGACAAAACCCGTGTGGAAACGGTCACGCCCGGCCGTTTTGAAAAAATTTTCAGCGATCACGGTTTTTCCGCCGCGATCCACCGGGATTCCGCCTCCCTCAGTTATGTGGCCCAACCGGTGCCGGGCCTGTGGCTTCTGGCCCTGGATTCCTGTCTGTACAGGGAAAACCCGCCGGACGGACATCCCGTCACAAACGGTGCCTTCAGCAGCCGGACAAAGGCGTGGATCGAACAAATCCTGATCAGCGCGACTGAACAGAACATGTTCGTCGTGGCCTGTCTGCATCACAATCTGATGGAACACTTTGACACCCAGCAGAAATATTTCGCGGAATACATTGTCGACGAATATCAGGAGACGGCCGAGATGATGGCCCGTTACAACGTCCGCCTCGCCTTTACGGGTCATTTCCACTCCCATGACATCACTTTGAAAAAAGCAGGCAGCCGGTTCGTCATGGACATCGAAACCGGATCCCTGGTGACTTACCCCTGTCCCTGGCGGATTGTTTCCATTTCCGAAGATCAGACCGTCACCCTGAACTCCCGCTTTGTCCGCGCCATCCCATCGGTTGAAAACGACCTCGGGACCTACGCGAAAAACCACTACATGACACACATGCAGTGGGTCATCAAAAACCGGCTCCGGGAGCTGAAAGTCCCTGAAAAAGATGCACAAAAGCTCGCCCCGCAGCTTGCCGCCGCGTTCAAAGCCCACGCGGGCGGGGATGAAAGAGCGGAACTGCCCCCCGGCATCATCGATACCCAGGGTACCGGCCTGTACACGAAAATAGTGGCGGCCACCCGCAAAAGAATGGTCAAGGGCTTGTGGACGGACAAGCCGCCCGGTGACCACAGCCTGACAATCAACCTGAAAGGCGCCGGCATTATGTAAACCCGCCTCAATGGCCGCCCCAAACCGGGCGGACCTGCATGGTTGCGCTCGCCTTTTTATGGTGTTTTCAGGAGATTGTTCACGCGTTCAATTGTCAAAATCTCTTAAAAAAAATACTTGGAGTAAAACTCTTCACTGGTCTCCCCGTACTCGGTGATCATGATATCGATGTGGTCCAGTTCCACTGTGCAGTGGGAGCTCTTCCTGAATGAAAACGGGATCGAATCAATACATTTGATCTGGTCGACCTCGTGGATATGCTGGTCTTCTGCCGGCTGATAGGAAAATTTCAACGTGTTAATGAACAGGATCACGGGTATGCGGTGAAGCTTACACATGCCCACAATGTTGTCCGTTCCCACCGAACAGATCAGTTTGCCGTCAGGCGTGGCCGCCAGGGCCCCGATAAAAATCTTGTCCGCCCATTCCAGCACCTGGCCGACATCAAACTCCGGCACCACCAGCAGATCGATGCCGGCCCGGGTGAAATCCTTGATCAGCTGGGCGGTCTTCTCGTTTCCCTGGTCCAGCAGCACCATCCGGTAATTGATCCCAAGTTCGCTTTTGGCCGTGATAAACATGTTCCGCATGCCGATGCTGGCCGTATGCACGATGATTGTCTCGCCTTCTTTGATATAGGCCAGTCCGTGTTCCGTGACCTTGCGGACTTTCTCCGCAAACAGGGCAAGCTTCTCGTCAAGAATTTCCCTGGCCGCCTGCCGGATCTCTTCGGTGCTCTTTCCCCCGTCTTCATGCGCTCTCAGGGCCTTTTCAAACCGGTCGATAAGATTCAGAAGCGGGATAATGCGCGGTTCGGTCTGTCTCAGGACATCGCAGAACCCGTGAATATGATCCGCCAGGTCCCGCTCCCCGGGCTGAAGTTCATCTATGGCGGTTTTGAGCGATTTCAGCGCGATTTCCGTCATCCGGGAAGCACCGACGAGATCCTCGTGATCCCGCAGAAGCCGGTTCAAATTTTCCCGCGCCTTCTCGTCCATCATGATGACACCATCCACAGATACACACAAAGGTATACAGAAGAAATCACCAGACTTATAAGGGAAATAAGGGCACCGGCTTTCATGAATTCCAGAAAAGAGATGTCCACTTCCGATTTTTTGGCCATGCCCACGGATACGATGTTGGCAGAAGAACCGATCATGGTGAGATTGCCCCCGAAACAGGCGCCCAAAGCCAGGGCCCACCAGAGAATATTACCCGGAACGGGTGTGGATTCAAGCATCAACCGGACAATGGGGATCATGGTGATGGTAAACGGGATGTTGTCCAGAAATCCGGAGGCAATACCGGAGACCCACAGGATCATCAATACCATTACGTACGGATTGTCCCCGGCCTTCAAAAAAATGTTGTGCGCAATCCATTCGATGATGCCCTGCTGTTCAAGTACCCCCACCAGGATGAACAGCCCGGAAAAAAAGAGAAGCGTGCTCCATTCAATCTCTTTCATGATCTGTTCAAAGTCGGTGCCGGTAATGATGAACAGCACCATCGCCATGAAAACGGCCGTCACGCCAGGCGTGATATGGGTGACGGTCTGGGTCACGAAAAGAAGAATCGTGACACCCAGGCAGATGAGGCTTTTGATCAGGAAAGCGTAATCAAAGGTAATGTTCAGATAGTTATACCGGATTTTTTCCAAAAGCAGCTGAACGGTAAACAGTTTGCCGAGATCGGTATTGACCGGTTTGAATCCGGACCGGTCCGTTACCCATATGACAAAAAGGCCGGCACAGAATACGAGTGCCACCGGCAGGGACAGATTGATCACAAACTGGTTGAACGTCAGTCCCACCTTGGAGCCGATGATGATATTCGGCGGGTCTCCGATCAGGGTGGCGGTGCCCCCGATATTTGAAATCAATGCCTGGCTGATGACAAACCGCTTGGGATCGAGACCCATGCCGCGGGTCAGCTCGACAATGACCGGTATCACGATCAGAACCGTGGTGACATTGTCCAGAAACGCCGACAAAAGCGCCGTCACGATGGAAAACAGCACCAGGATTTTCAGGGGACTGCCTCTGGTGATCTCCGCGATTTTGACCGACACGATGACAAAGAAACCCGATTTTTTGAGTATGGCCACGATGGCCATCATGCCTAAGAGCAGCATGATAGTCTCAAAGTCGATCAGGTGAACCGCTGTTTTCTCATGGACCACGCGGAGTATCAAAAGGACCATGACACCGGTCAGGGCCGCCACAGCCTTATTGACCACCTCGAAAGTAATGGCCGCGTATACGCAGCCGAACACGGCAATGGGAAGTATCCAGTTTTCCATGACAGCCTTTTATAGCAGAGGCAGCAATTCCCTGCAACTCGATGATTTTTTACGTGACACCGGCAGCAGGTGGCGGGAAATGCCTACTGCCTCATTCAGCCGGTTCTTCCCTTCAGTATCCTGTTTTACCGCCGCCCAGCACAATGTCGTCCCGGGTGCCGAATTCTCCGTCTTCTCCGGGGTGACGGATAGACGATGCGTCTTTCCGGAAGCGGCAGGCCTTGCCGGTGAACAAATCCGGAATGTCAACCGGTGCTTTGAGACGGTCCCCCACGGCCGCCGCCAGAAGATCGCTCTTGACTTTGACACGGACTGTCCGGTCGGCGAATTCACTGAAATCCATGCCGGCGACCGTATTCAGTATCCACCCGGCCATATTGCGCAGGGGCGGATTTTCGGCATACTCCCGGGAAAACCTTTCGGCCGCTGTAAAATCAGGCGGATACTGCCGCTGTCCCTGTATCAGGAGATCGAACATCTGCCGCATGTGCCGCAGGCTCCGGTTGGGGTGAAAACTGAAATAGTAGGCAACCGCGGAGGCGACCCGCCCGCCCTTTTTCTGATACGAACCGCCCGGACTGAACACCACGGTATCGAGAAAGGCCTGAGGGGAGATATCCGCCCGTATCGTATTTTTCAGCAATAGGTACTCACCGATCAGCACCCGCTCCAGGCTGTAAATTTTTTCATCATACGGCGGAAATTCATCCCGGAGCTTTCGCAAGGCCGCTTTTGTGACCGGTTTTTCCAGAATTGACGCATAGGCGGCATCCAGCATCCGGTCGGCAAGGGCCACAAATATCATCTTATGCAAAAGCACCACCGACGAGGTCATCCCCTTGCAGGCCACCCGGTGAAAACAGGCCAGGGTTTCAACGGCTTCAAGGGCCTTTCCCTGTGAAACCGCCGCTGTGCTGTAGAGAATATAGATATCGGCCACCGTTGCCAGGGCGGTATACCCGAGCAGGGGTGCCCGGGCCGTGTAAGCGGTTCCCGGTGGCAGGTCGCAGATCGCATCGGCTCTGTCCAAGGCAGCAACGGCCTGCCGGTAAGGGCGTATGGCTTCCCAGGCCCGGTCGACCCTATCAGCACTGATCTTCCCCCCCGTGTCAGGCTCTATGGATTGCCGGATTTGGTCAAACGCCTCGATATCCGCGTCATTGAACATCTTCAGGTAACGGTAAGTGCCGTTGGGCACCGGCCGGATATCCCGTTCTTCAAAATCTCCCGAGAGGGACGGGGCATCCAGGAGGTACCAGAGCATGCCCGCCCCCAGGACGGCCGTTGACAGCAGACACAACGGCAGGAACATCTTTCCCCGTCGCCAGCGGCTTTTGACAGCGGCCGTTACCAGCAGGGCGCTTACTGCAAGAACGCTTCCCCAGTAGAGGACGACCGGAACACCCAGTGTTCCCTCCCTTAACGCCAGAATGCGGCTGTGACCTGTCAGCATGCCCAGGTGAAAAAGGCACAATCCAAGCGCCGCCAGCCAGAAAATCGATTTAACCACTTTCATTCCCCCTCCCCCGGACAGAATTTACGCCGCTCCCGCGTACGCGGGAATCCGCAAACCAATTGATAACTTAATAGACACAACCATTGCGTTTGTCAACAAAGGGTGAGGCATTGCCTTGGTAAATTCAGGCTGTCTCACCTACAACAGGGGGGCAAATAGCCGCGCCAGGGAATTACGGAAATGTTTCAGCACGTGTATCCTGTTGTAATCCGCCAGCGTAAACTCTTGGGCCGATTCCATGTCCGCCAGGAACATGGCCTCGATTTCCCGGGCAATGCGTCTTTCGTAGATAAGGGCGTTTATTTCATAATTGAGCTTGAAACTCCTGATATCCATGTTGGCGGTCCCCACGGAGCAGGTCTTGGCATCCACGGCAATGGTTTTGGCATGCATGAATCCCGCTGTGTAGTAAAAAATACGCACGCCCGCGACAAGCAGTTTTTTCAGGTATGTCAGGGCCACCCAGTAGGGCAGATGCTTGTCCACGTGTCCCGTCAGCATAATCCGCACATCCACGCCGCTTAATGCCGCTGTTTCCAGGGCCTGGTAAATGCTTGCATCCGGTATGAAATACGGGGTATGGATGAATATGGTTTTTTCAGCCGACGATATCAGGGTAAAATAGAGCTGTTTGATGGACTCCCATTCGGAATCAGGTCCCGAGGTGGTGATCTGTATGGGCACCATCTGGGAGGGGCCGTTGGTCAGCTTGAGCGGGGGAATACTGTCCAGTGCCTCGCCGGTGGTGTTCAGCCAGCTGACGATAAACACTTCCTGAAGCACAATGACGGAATGGCCCTGTACGCGGATATGGGTGTCCCGCCACAACGGAAACCGTTTTCCCCCGTCAATATATTCCCCTCCCATATTCATGCCGCCGATATATCCCGTGGTGCCGTCCACGATGACGAGTTTTCTGTGATTCCGGTAATTCAGGGTGTGCAGCTTCAGGGGGGAAAGATAGTTGTAGTAGGCATAGATATCGATCCCGTAGCTTCTCAGACGTCTCAGGTATCTTTTGGACAGGTAGTGGCCCACCGAATCATATAAAATCCGGACCGCCACGCCCTGTGCCGCTTTTCGTTTTAAAACCGCCACCACCCGTTCGGAAAGCGCATCCGCTTTCCATATAAAATATTCGAGATGAATGTATTTCCGGGCATTCTCCAGATCACTGAGCAGTGTCTCGAACTTGTCCTTGCCGTGGAAAAACAGCTGTAAATCGTTCCGCCGGGTGAATATGGAATATGAATTGCGGTACAGAAGCCTTACCAGTTTCCAGTGGCCTGACGAGCGGTAGCTTTCCTCCAGGGCTTCCATCTCGTTTTTCTGCTTTTCAACAAGCTTTTGATTGATTTCTTTGATCCGGCCTTCCAGATCCTGGGGCACAATCCATTTCTGGGAGCGGAATTTGGTTCCCCGGCCGAAGATCAGATAAAGAACAATGCCGAAAAACGGCACAAAGATGAACACCAGCAGCCAGGCGAGCGTGGTGGCCGTCTCCCGGTTGTCCAGGAGAAGGTAAATGGTGGTGATAAAGATATAGACGTAAAGCAGGACGACAATGATTGATATCCAGGTATCCATACAGCCTTATATCACCTCATTTTATCACTGCAAAATCGCACACCAGCGGCAGATGGTCCGACAGCCTGATGCGGGGCACATGCACTTCGTGAACCGTAATGTCCTCGCTGTAAAAAACAAAGTCCAGTTCCCATCTGGGTTTGCGGCTCGGATAGGTCATGACGCTGAACGGGTTGGCACTTTTCAGTTTCGTTGCAGCAAGAAAGTGATCAAGCTCCCGTTTCCCCAGAAATACGTTAAAGTCTCCCCCCACCACCACCGGTTTGTTGATGGTATTGATCAGCCGGCTCAACTGGACAAGCTGCCGCTGCCTGCTGCGGAAATTGATGGAGAGATGCACCAGGAACAGCACCACGTTTTCAAGTTCAATTTCCAGGATCAGCCGCTTCATGCCCCATTCAAAGTAGTGGTATTTCTGGTTCAGTATCTCCTTTCTCACCAGCACGGCATTCCCCTGCCGCCGGACAATCGGCGTGTGCCTGGTCAGCAGGGGTTTCACATACTTGGTTTCGAATACAAAGTAGTGACCCAGATCCTCTGCCAGTTGTTCCGCCTGGTTGACCCGGCCGGTTCTCACCGAGCCCCCGTCCACTTCGATGAGCCCCACAATATCCGGTCCGTACGACTTGACAAACCGGGCGATTTCCGGGAAAACCATTGTATTGCGCCGCATATAACCGCTGAACGGCACCGGTGTATGAAAATTCCAGCCGGTGCCGGTCCCGTACCGTATATTGTACAATAAAAATCTGTATGATTCCGCCACAGTGTTACTGTTTTACCTTAAAAAAATTGTGAAACAAGCCGCCCGTTCAACGGGCAGACGATGACTTTAACGGAAAACGGAATTCCGCCACCCCCTTTTTCCGCCGGATCCAGTTGAGAATCCAACGGAGCCTCTCAATTGACAGCAGCTTGAAGACAAGCCGCCGTTTCCCCGGAAAATTGATAAGCGCAAGGCCCACCGCCAGGGTCAAAAGCCCCTGTCCCGGGGCGAAAAGCATGACAATGCCCAGAAGGATGAGAAAAACGCCCAGAATATTTTTGACAACAAGCACCGCTGTATACAGCAGCGGTGCCAGAAACCGGTACCACGGTCTGCCGGGCTCGAGAAAAAAATTCTCGGGCAGCCGCCCCACAATCACCGGAAGGCCAGCCAGGCACCCGATAAAGACACAAAAGGACCCACCCGATATAACGAGCAGCAGCAAGGTATTCTCCGAAACCCATCCGATCATCTGATGAAAAATCATACCCGTCTCATGCCATCCCTTCCAGCACCTTCACCGCCCTGTCGTTTACGACAAGATCGGCCAGGGTGTCGAGCGGGGTGGGATCGACGTTCAAAATGACGAGCTTCGCCCCGTTGTCCTTGGCGATCAGCGGCAGGGACGCGGCAGGCTGAACCACCAGGGAACTGCCCACCACCAGGAACAGATCCGCACCGGCAGCGGCCTCCTGTGCCTGCTGAAGGACGGATACCGGAAGCGCCTCACCGAAGAAAACCACCTTCGGGCGAACCAGCCCCCTGCACTCCGGGCATTTGGGGGGCAGCGCCCTGCCCAGCATGTCATAAACCGTTTCCAGATCGAAAACCGCCCCGCACCCCAGACAGATGAACGCCCGGGTACTGCCGTGCAGCTCCAGTACATGCCGGCTGCCCGCCTGCTGATGCAGACCGTCAATGTTCTGGGTGATGATTGCGTTCAGCCGGTCCGTGTCGGCCAGTTTCGCCAGAAAAATATGGGCCTTGTTGGGGAAAGCCTTTTTCAGCGCCGGATACCTCACTTCCTTGAAAAACCGCCAGTAGTAAGACGGGTCTTTCATGAAATAGTCGATATCCGCGTATTTCGCCGGATCATATGTCTGCCAGTACCCGTCTTCCCCTCTGTAGGTGGGGATACCGCTTTCCGCTGAAATACCCGCCCCTGTGAAGGCGACGATATCCCGGCACGTCGCCAGCCATTCCTTCAGCTTCTGTGTCTGTTCCATTTGAAAATCCCGGTCGGTGTTGCCAATTGTTCCAATAATAAATCAAAAACGGCCGGAACTCAAGCGTTGTACAAAAGCGACCAGTAACAGCTGACGACTCGGATACGGCCCGGTGTGACCGAATGATCAATAACAGAAAACCTCGGGTTACGGTCTGCTTACCCTGAAACAACCGGATTGCCTGCGATTTTTTGTTGTGATAAGATATATTATATGATGCGAACGGGCGGTGCGGAAAGACCGACTGAATATAATTCAGTATTACAACCTACTGATTTTATGCGATAAAAAATTCCGCCCATTTTT
>CAYZHB010000068.1:0-12717 GCA_964478245.1 uncultured Desulfobacterales bacterium
CCAGGCCGCCCCGGGTGCTGCCGAAATATTTATACGCGCTGTTGTAGAGCCGCTTACTGATACCCGAATTAAACGCGAGCTGCCCCATGAGAATAAACAGCGGGATGGTGGTCAGGCCGTATGACGAAAAGACCTCATATATGTTTCGCGATAAAAGCACCAGCCCGCCGGCAGGTGATACCATCACACTGAATCCCACAAAACCTACCAGGGCCATAACATACGCCACTGGCATTCTTGTGAAGAACAAACCGATCATGATAAGTATACCGATGACGCCGATTGCAGTAGGACTCATTTGTTTATTTCTTCCTTAATTGATTGATTTTTTTTGTGATTTCCTGACAAATCGTTAACGTGAACACCAGCATGCAAAAAGAGATGATGTAGATGATAAGATAGGTGGGAAACTCCAGGTTCATCGAGACTTCACCGGTTTCAAGCATATCATTGCCGTAGAGCACGAGCTGACAGGTCGATATGCCGAAGAGGACCAGGCTCACAGACAGCGTTATGATATCAATAATGGTCTGTGTTTTCCGGCTCAAAAGGCGCACCAGCAATTCTACTCCGACATGACTGTCGGTCTTCTGGGCATACGGCAGCGCAGCCGCAATGGTTATGGTGGCCATGAATCCGACGATTTCAACTGTCCCGAATATGGGATAATTGAAAAACCTGCCAATGACGTCGGCACAGGTGAGAAACATCATGGCGGCAAGGCATATGCCCCCCAGCACTTTCAGCACCTCTGAAGTAATATCCAGTATTTTTCCGATTGTTCTCATTGAAGCGGCTCTCTTGACTGTAAAGTTTTAAAAAAGGGCCGGTGTCTTACTCTGATGTACCGGCCCTCAAGGTTTAGGTTTATATTGGTGAAACCCCTATTCTGCTTGGTGAAACCCCTATTCTGCTTGGTGAAACCCCTATTCTGCTTGGTGAGACCCCCTATTCTGCTAAGGTCTTCTGGATAAAATCAACAATCTTTTCTCCGTCAATCCCTTTTTCATCGGATTTTTCGATAAAATCCCGGATAACCGGCTGCGCGGCTTTTTCCCATTTCTCTGCCTGGTCTTCATCCTGCCCAATCACCTGGCCGCCCTGCTTCAGGAAAAACTTGAGGCCTTCCATGTCGCTTGCATCCCATGCCTTTCCATGTTTTTCCCGCCACTCTTCATTAATCTCTTTTATTGCGGCTTTTGCATCATCGGACAGCGCGTTCCACTTGTCCTCGTTCATGAATACGGCAAATGTGGTGGTATACGCTGTGGAAAAGTTTGCCACCATGTAGTTGACCACCTCTCCGAGTTTCCATCCCTTGTTGGCTTCAATGGGATGGGAGGATCCGTCAACGACACCTTTCTGAAGCATCTGATAGCACTCTCCCATGGACTTGGGCACGGGCGTGGCCCCGAGGGCGTCCTGTACAAGGGCGCTGGTGCCGGTTCCTCTCAGTTTAAGTCCTTTCAGGTCTTCGAGGTCCTCGACTTTTTTCTTTTTGGTGTGAATCAGTCCAGGGCCGTGAGCATGCAGAAACATCAACTGGGTGTCCATGAGCTCTTCGGGTTTGAATTCATTGTAAACGGCGTTGGCCACTTCGGTCGCCTGCACGCCGCTGGAATACCCCATGGGAAGGTCAACAGCCGCCATAACCGGAAATCTTCCCCGTGTATAGGCCAGACAGGTCATCCCGATATCGGCTATCCCCTTGACAACCCCGTCATAGGTCTGCGGTGCCTTGGTTAATGTGCCGCCCGGAAAATACTTTATCTCAACTTCGCCGCCGGTTCTGTCTTCAACTTCCCGGCACCACGATTCGGCAAGTTGACTCTGAATATGCGTCGGCGGGAAAAAATTGGCGTAGGTCAATTTTGTGGCGGCATTGACACTGCTGGAAAAAGCAACGGTTAATACCCCACAAAAAAATACTGCTAAAACACCCAAAAAAACGTTCCGTTTCATATTGCCCCCTAAAAAAGTTTACTGATGTTGTCGTTTATTGATATAAACTCAAAAAATTTCCATGCCCGTCAATTCTTCTTTCTGTTATTCACCTCCTCTCGAAAGCTGTTTTTTTCTTTACACACGCTTTTCAGCTGCTTAAAGCTAAATAGCATCCACAATGTAACTAAATTCCAGCTACTGTTACTATATTGAAATTGAACAATTAATGTCAAGAAAAAATTTTAATCGTCAACAACAACCCATAAAAATGGTGCCTGCCAAAAAAAATCTTGACATATAGCTGCAATGTATCTAATATTTAGCTAAAAATTAAACAAGTTAATGAAAACTTGATGACTTTTCAGGAGGAAATATGGAAAAAATAGGAATCGTGGGGGTCGGCCAGTCCGCTTTTTCCCGGGCTTATCCGGGCTCTATCAAGGAGCTTGCATTCGAGGCTTACAGGGAAGCCTGCCTGGACGCGAAAATCACCTCGGATGATATCGATGCGTCGGTAGTCTGTTCCGCACCGGAGTATGACAAACAGCGGTCTCCGTCAGCCCTGATATCGGAATATTTCGGTCTCACGCCCAAACCCACTTTTTACACGGAAACCCTGTGCTCTTCCAGCAGCAGCGGTGTCAGACTTGCCTATTCTCTCGTCAAATCGGGACTTCATGAGATGGTTGCCGTTGTCGGGGTGCAGAAGATGAGTGAAATCTCATCCGCCCAGTCACAGGAACTCATGGGCAGGGGAACGGATATTCAGTGGGAGAGCCCTTTCGGCACCATGATGCCGGCCTACTATGCCCTTTTCGCCCAGGCGCAGATGGCCGAATACGGCCTTACCAGTGAGGACCTCTCGCTTGTCAGGGTAAAGTCCGCCACCTACGGTCCCTTAAATGACCGGGCCGTCTTCAGGAAAAGCCTCGATCTTGAGAAGCTGACAGCCCCCGACTCAAAAATGGCCAGCCCCATTGCGAGCCCGCTGAGGGTCGGTGACTGCTGCGCCAATGCAGACGGCAGTTCCTGTATCATTGTGGCGAGTGAAGAGACGGCAAAATCACTCGGGGTGGATCCGGTATGGATACTCGGGCTGGGCGCCTGCACGGACAGCGTCAATCTGGCGTCACGGAAAAAATTCACCTCGCTTCCGGCTGCCGGTAAGGCCGCAAAACAGGCCTATGAAATGGCCGGTATAACCCCTGAAGACGTGGATGTCGCAGAAGTCCACGACTGCTTTACCATTGCCGAACTGATGGCCTACGAGAATCTGGGATTTGCCGAGCCGGGACAGGGCAAGTCCCTCATAAGAGACAGGGAGACTTATCTTAACGGCAAAATACCTGTGAACGTGGACGGCGGTCTGCTTTCCAAGGGACATCCCATCGGTGCCACAGGCGGTTCCCAGATACGGACCATTGTGCAGCAGCTCAGGGGGGAAGCCGGTGACATACAGGTAAAAAATCCGGAAATAGGACTGGTACACAATATCGGCGGTGTCGGTATTTATGGAAACGTCACCATACTCGGGAGGTAAGGAATGGGAAACAAAGAAATAGACGACCGGTTTAAAAAATTCGGCACAGTCAGCTTCACAGCCATCAGCAAAGTCAACGATTTCATCGACGGCCTTGAGCAGAACAAAGTGATGGGCACAAAATGTCCGCAGTGTGACATCTTTTTTTTCCCGCCGAGAGCGGACTGTTACAAATGCCAGCAGGACAGCATTGAATGGTTTAACGCCTCGGAACGGACAGGAAAGCTGGCCACCTTCTCGAAAATGCGCTACGGGCCGGTGGGATTCGAAGATGATCTCCCCTATACCATTGCCGTTGTGGACTTCAGTGATTTTAAAATATTCGGGAGAATTGCGGATGAGGTACCGGATGAATCGCTTAAAATCGGAATGGAGATGACAGTGGTTCAAAACAAGCTGAACGATGAACAGATGAATTTTGTGTTTCAGCCTGTCTGACAAACCAGTTTAAAAAAGGAGACAAATAATGGCAAACGTACCCGACAAAATTCAGACGTGGCAGATGGCAAGGCCGTTTTCCAAGGATAAGGAGACCGGGGAAGTGACGCCCGGCAAACTTGAAAAAACCGAAATAGATATGCCGGAACTCAAAGAAGACGAGGTGATTGTGGAGGTTGCCGGATGCGGTGTATGCCACACCGATCTGGGATTTTTCTATGACGGCGTACCAACCGTGAACAAGCCGCCGATGACACTCGGCCACGAAATTTCCGGGAAAGTGGTGGCCGGTGACGAAAACTGGATGGATAAAGAAGTCATCATCCCGGCGGTAATGCCCTGCCGAAAGTGTTACCTCTGCAAGACAGGCCGGGGGAACCGGTGCCTTGCCCAGAAAATGCCGGGCAACAGCATGGGCATATACGGCGGTTTTTCAAGTCATATTCCCGTGCCTTCCATTGACCTGTGTGAAATCAAGAACCGCGGTGATATGCCGCTCGAACATTTCGCCGTTGTTGCAGATGCCGCCACAACACCTTATCAGGCCATTAAAAGAGCGGGTGTTCAGCCCGGAGACCACACGGTGGTCATCGGGGTCGGCGGAGTCGGCCAGTACATTGTACAGGAGCTGAAGGCTCTGGGAGCCGCCACTGTTACGGCGGTGGATATCAACCAGGAACGGCTGGACAAAATG
Source organism: uncultured Desulfobacterales bacterium (assembly GCA_964478245.1). Lineage (GTDB taxonomy): Bacteria > Desulfobacterota > Desulfobacteria > Desulfobacterales > Desulfobacteraceae > CAYZHB01. The sequence continues at coordinate 4,617 of CAYZHB010000068.1, forward strand.
CGCCGTTTCGGTGCCGACTACACCATCAATGCCGAGGGCAAATCACCCAAAGATGTGGCCAAGGAGTTCAAGGGACTTCGCAAGGAGATCGACATACCGGGATACGGTTTGAACATATTTGAATCCAGCGGTACCATTCCGGGACAGGAAACGGGGCTTGCGCTCCTCAGCTTTACCGGGAAAATGATTCTGGTCGGTTTCGGCCCGGGCAAAGTGACATACGCCATCAGCAGGCTGATGGCATTTGACGCCGAGCTGATCGGCACCTGGGGCTGCCTGCCCGAACATTACCCGGTGGTGCTGAACATGGTGCGCCAGAACAAAATCAATATCGGCGAATTTGTCCAGACCCGGCCCATGTCAGGCATCGAGGAGGCCTTCAAAGAAGCACACGAAACCCCACCGGACAAAAGAATTGTTCTTGTCCCGGACTTTTAACCCAGGAAGGATAGCGATATGAAACTTACAGACAAAAAAGCGGTTGTAACAGGCGGCGGAAGAGGCATCGGCCGTGCCGTGGCCATCGCCTACGCCCGGGAGGGCGCAGATGTACTGATCAATTACCACTCCAACGATTCAGCGGCCAAAGAAGTTGTGGCAGAGATCGAAAAACTCGGCAGAAAGGGTGTCAGTGTAAAAGCGGACGTGGCCGATTCAGGTGATGCCCAGAACATGATCGACACCTGTGTTGAACAGCTCGGCGGCATCGATATCCTGGTCAACAACGCCGGCATGTCAAAACCGGCCATGCTGTGGAAAATGAGCGAAGAAGACTGGGACACGATCATCGACATCCATCTGAAAGGGGCATTCAACACCTGCCGCGCCGCCGCCAGAATCATGAAGGAAAACAACGCCGGCCGGATCATCAACGTCATATCGACTGCCGGACTTTACGGCACCATCGGCCAGATCAACTACAGTTCTGCCAAAGCGGGCGTTATCGGCTTCACCAAGTCAGCGGCAAGGGAGCTGGGCCGGTACAACATTACCGCCAATGTCATCTGCCCCGGGATTACCAAGACCGACATGACCAACAAATTACAGACGGACGAAAAGCTGCGGAAAATATACGAATCCCGAATTCAGCTCGGCCGGTTTGCAGACCCGGAAGAGATCGCACCGGCATTCGTGTTTTTCGCATCCGATGACAGTGCCTACATTACCGGCCAGGTGCTGGGAGTGGACGGCGGGTATGTCGGATAGAACAAATCGATAACACGTTTGTGTGTCAACAATAACAATTTATCTAAAATTTACGGAGGTATTGATATGAGTTTAGACTGGCTGCCAAGGGACAACGAACTAAAAGATCATCATCTGTTTTCAGATGAACACTTTGGAACCGAAGCACCGTGCACCACCTATGAACGGAAACCGTTCATGGACCCCAACACGGGCAAGGCGGTTGACGGTCTTTACAACGCGTGGGTGACACTGAACAACCCGGCCCAGTATGGTTCCTACACAACCGACATGCTCAAGGGTATCATCGCCGGCATGCACAGAGCTTCTATGGAAAGGGATGTGGTAACCATCATTCTGACTTCAGTCGGTGACAAGGCGTTCTGTACCGGCGGCAACACCAAAGAGTATGCCGAGTACTACACCAAACGGCCCATGGAATACGCCCATTACATCGATCTGTTTTCCGGTGCTGTTGACGCCATTCTCAAAGCCAGAAAACCGGTTATCTGCCGGTGCAACGGCATGCGAATCGCCGGCGGGCAGGAGATCGGCCAGGCATGCGACCTCACGGTGGCAGCGGATACGGCCGCATTCGGCCAGGCCGGTACCCGTCACGGGTCCACACCTACCGGTGGGTCCACCAACTTTCTCACCTGGAACATGCCCATGGAACAGGCCATGTGGCAGTCCATCTCCAACCAGATGTGGAGCGCCGCCAAAATGGAAAGAATCGGCGCTATCAGCAAGGCCGTTCCCATCAAAAAGAATGACAAGGGCGAATGGGTCAGAGACCCGAGGGTGATAACGGACAGGTACGCCGGCGAGAACGGGGATATCGTTTATGGTGAATTTAAAAGCGGAGAAGAACTGAAGCAGGCAAAAGGGGAACTGAAAAACCTTGAAACCGACTGGTCCAAGCTCGACGCCTATGTCGACCATATGGCCTGGACCTTGAGCAACACGACTTACCTCTGCCTGATGAACACCATCGAGGATGTAAGGGCCCGGAAAAAATTCTTCTGGGACAACCTGAAGAGCACCCAGGTGTACTGGCTTGCGGCGAACATGAATACCGAAGCCTACCTCGGATTCAACGCCTTTAATACAGCCAAGCAGACCGGTTCACGGGATATTGATTTCCTCTCTTACCGGAAACTTCTGGCCGAAGGCCGTCTTTTCGACGACATAGCCCAAGAAGTTATCCCGAAACCACAAGAATAGGCTGCTGGTCAACTGATCAGGTGGTCTGAAAGCACCTGCTGTTTTCAGACCACCGCAAGAATTTTTACTTGACATGTAGCTATAATGTAGCGTAATAGTAATTACATGATCATGTTTACAGAAAATAACTAACTATTTTTATACGGATTTGTACCGATTACATTAAAAATAGCGAAGGAAATAATATGAGATATGCAGAGACAGGGGTTAATCTCGAAATTGATTTAACCCGGGGCAATATCGAAAAGGTGAAGACCGACCCGAAAGAGACGGAGCGCTACCTCGGCGGTCTCGGAACGAATGCCAAGATATTATGGGACAGGGTTCCCCCGGAAGTTGACCCGTTTTCTCCCGACAATCTGCTGATATTTTCAGCGGGACTGCTGTGCGGGACCCCTGCCATCGGCTGCAATCGCACGATTGTTTCCACCATCTCACCGCAGACCGAATTTATGGCCTTTTCAATGATGGGCGGATTCTGGGCCCCGGAACTCAAGCATGCCGGGTTTGACAAGGTAATCCTCAAGGGCAGGTCGCCTGATCTGGTCTACATCTGGATAAAAAACGATACCATTGAGATACGGGATGCGGCGCATCTTCACGGCAAAGGCGCCATTGAAACCGCCGAGATCATCAAGGAAGAGCTCGGGGAACCCAAAGCACAGGTGGCCGGTATCGGACTGGCCGGTGAAAACCGTGTCTATTTCGCCTCCATCGAACAGGGGCGTTCCAGTGCCAGCCGGCAGGGGCTTGGCGCCGTTATGGGGGACAAAGGCGTAAAAGCCGTCGCTGTGCGGGGAACCAAAGAAATTGCGGTCGCCCGGCCCGAGGAGTTCATCAAACTCTGTAACGACGTGATGGATTATATCAAATTCCGTGAAGAGAATCCGATCAAAGGGGTGCCGCCGATCCTTCAGGGACTCGGTTCACCGCAGGAAATGAAAGTCCATGATGAAAAATGGCACACGGAAAACTTCATGTGGGGCAATTCCCGCGAGCGCAAAAAAGGGTTCTGGAACGAGGAGATCGAAAAAAAATGGACCGATACCATGGAAAATGCCAAAACCCGGCTGATAAGCTGTTACAACTGCCCCATGAAATGCGGCGCCACACTTTCAATGCCCGGTGTCCCTACCTACATGATGAAATGCTACTCCAAACTCACCTATACCATGGCGGCCTATTCAGACCTCGACTTCGGACTCAATATTGCGCAGCGGGCCACCGAATACGGCGTAGACGGTTTTTCCTGTCCCCAGGTCATGGCGTTTGCCATTGAGCTCTACGACAACGGAATTCTGACCGACGCGGACATGCCGGAATTTCCGCCTGACAACGAGGGCCGGTTTTTCTATCTGCTTGAAAAAATTGTACGTCGCGAAGGGATCGGGGACGTACTTGCCAACGGATCGTACTGGGCCGCCAAAGAGATCGGGAACGGTGCCGAGGATTATGCCCACAACAATATCAAAAAACACGAGCAGCTCCCGTTGAAGCTGTCCATGCTCAACCCCATCTACTTTCTGATGTACAGTACCGGCGAGAAGATCAACATTACCCAGATCGAAGGGCAGTTCCCCCAGGCCCCCTACCCCAAGCGCGAGCAGCGGGAGGATTTTGTCAAGGACTGGTTCCAGGTGCCGGATGACAAATTCAAACAGTATTTCCTGGACTGGGAGCCGCGGGGGGAATACTCCATCCCCTACTACCCGACCCCGGAAATGACCTGTGATATTGTGGACTGGCAGGAACGAATGCACTACATCGACGATGCCCTGGGCATGTGCGCCGGTCTCTCCTCTTTCCCGCTCAAGCCGCCGTACCATATTCACAACTACCCCAAATTCATTTCCGCGGGAGCGGATATCGATATGGACGAAGAAACACTGACAAAAGCGGCCAAACGATACCGGAACCTGGTCAGGGCCGTCAATATCCGGCGGGGCATGAGAAGAGCGGATGAACAGCCGCCGGCCGACCACTGGAAACACCGGTTTCCGGAGCTTGAAAAAGAGCTTTTGGATACCTATTACAAGTATAAAGGCTGGAACGACGACGGCATTCCCACCAAAGAATCACTGGAAGAGCTCGGCCTGGACTATGTGGCCCAGGACTTTATCAAAAGGGGCATTCTGGAAGAAAGTTGAGCCCCGACTTCTGAAGATATATAGTGGAGGTTGAACCGTGAAGGGTGAAAAAAAGACAAAAACAATCAAAAGAATCATCGTGGACGCGGACAACTGCAACGGCTGCCGCTCATGCGAGCTCATCTGCTCCGCCTTTCATGCCGAGCCGAAATACAGCAGCAACAATCCTGCCAGGTCAAGAATCAGGGTGGTTCACGACCCCCTGAGGGATATTTACCTGCCGGTTTATGCCGGCGACTATGCCCCGGCCGAATGCGCGGGCCGGAACAAATACAAAATCGACGGGAAAGAATACGACGAGTGCACCTTCTGCAGGGCCTCGTGCCCTTCCCGTGAAGAATTCAAGGATCCGGATTCCGGACTGCCCCTCAAGTGTGACATGTGTGAAAGTGACCCGCCGCTTGAAGAGCCCCTGTGTGTGCAATGGTGCATGACGGACGCCCTGATATACGAAGAGCGGGAAGCGGAAGTCGACGAACCTGAAGAAATAGCAGAGCAGGAAGAACTGCACCTCGGTATCGAATCTCTGGCCGACAAATACGGACTGGAGAAACTGATGGATGTGGTGGCCCGTATGGCCGAAAAAGAATGAGAATGCAAACAAAGAGGAATTATAAACGGTTTGGAAACAGCAGCTCCCTTCATAGAAGTCATTGACGAGATAAAGGCGGCAGGCGGTGACGGCTTCAGCCTGTGCTTTCAATGCGGACTGTGTGATACGGTCTGTCCGTGGAACAAAGTGAGAGATTTCAGTATTCGCCGGATTATCCGGGAAGCCGCTTTCGGTCTCAGTGAGATAGAGGGGGAAGATATATGGCGCTGCACCAGTTGTGGAAACTGCACGCAGTATTGTCCCCGCGGGGTTCAGCAGATCGATATCGGTGTCTCTCTTAGGCGGGTCGCCTCGGAATACGAAATTTTCCCCCCTTCGGTGAAATCCGCACGGACTGCACGGGCCAGCCTGATTTCTGAGGGCAACCCCCTCCAGGAAGATCGGGACAAACGGGATGCATGGACGGAAAACCTGCCGGTCAAACCCTTTGAAGAAAACATGGAGATCCTTTATTTCGTCGGCTGCTATTTCAGCTATGATCCGCGAATGAAAAAAGTTGCCGCCGCCACAGCCCGGATACTTGACAAGGCCGGCGTGGATTTCGGCATACTGGGATCCAAGGAGAACTGCTGCGGCGAAAGTATACGGAAAACCGGGAATGAGGCACTTTTCAGGGATCTGGCAAAAAAAAACATCAAGACCTTTATCGACAACGGGGTGAAAAAAATTGTGGTCTCTTCCCCTCACTGCTTCCACACGTTTGTCAACGAATATCCGGAATTCATGGTCAATTTTGATGTCCTGCACATCTCAGCGTACCTGCGGGAACTGATTCAAAACGGCCGACTCGAACTCACCGGGGAATACAACAAAACCGTCACCTATCATGATCCCTGTTACATGGGGCGCCATAACGGAATTTACGATGCGCCCAGAGACCTGTTAAAACAGATTCCCGGCCTGACCCTGGTGGAGATGGCCGCTTTTCGAGAGAACAGTCTCTGCTGCGGCGGCGGCGGCGGGCGGATCTGGATGGACACGCCAAAGACGGAACGCTTTTCAGACATACGGCTGAAAGAGGCTCAAGAAGCCGGGGCACAGGTACTTGCCACCTGCTGTCCCTACTGTATCACCAACTTTGAAGAAAGCCGTCTCAATCTCGAGTACCAAGAGATACTCGGGATCAGTGATTTAACGGAAATTATCCAGGAAGTGATTTAGACGAGGAGATATAAAGTGGTCAACGATTTACTGCCCAAGGAAACATTTCAGGATTTATTGAAAAGCGGAACCGGCAAAAACAAAGGGGACGTGATGGTTGTCGGCGGCGGCGTCAGCGGGATCCAGGCGTCTCTCGATCTGGCCGCTTCCGGGTTCAAGGTCTGGCTGGTTGAAAAAGCGCCCAGCATCGGCGGGCACATGGCCCAGCTCGACAAGACCTTTCCCACCAACGACTGCTCCATGTGAATCCTGGCCCCCAAACTGGTCGAGGTCGGCCGGCATCCGAACATAGAGGTCCTGACATTCACGGAAGTAGACGGGTTGGAAGGGCAGGCAGGTGATTTTACTGTCACCCTCAAAAAGAAGCCCCGGTTCATTATCGAAGAAAAGTGTACCGGGTGCACCACATGCATGGAATACTGCCCCGTGGAATACCCGGATGAATACAATCAGGAAATATCCAACAACAAGGCGATCCATGTCTATTTTTCCCAGGCGATTCCGCTGATTGCCTACATTGACGAAGAGAGCTGCCTGTATCTCAAGGAGAACAAATGCGATATCTGCCGGGGTGTCTGTCAGGCCGATGCCATTGATTTCACCCAGAAAACGGAAAAAATCGAGGTCAATGTCGGCGCTGTGATTCTCGCCGCCGGCATTGAACCGTTTGACCCGTCGGTTAAACCGGAATACGGCTATGGAAAATTTCCGAACGTGATCACCAGCATGGACTATGAACGGATTCTCTCTTCCACCGGGCCCTATGGCGGCAAGGTGCTGCGCAATTCCGACAAAACACACCCGGAAAAAATCGCATGGATCCAGTGTGTGGGGTCGAGACGGGTAACCGAGGGAGAAAACAGCTTCTGTTCCGGTGTGTGCTGCACCTATTCACAAAAACAGGTAATACTGACAAAAGAACACAATGCCGACACAGAATGTACCATCTTTCATAACGACATCCGCGCTTTTGGAAAAGATTTCGAAAGATACTTTCAAAGGGCGCAGGCGTTTCCCGGGGTCCGGTTTGTCAGAAGCTACGTATCGATTGCCGGCGAAACCCCGGAAAGCAGAAATGTGATCATCAAATACAATGACCCGGATGCGGGGGTAACAGCGGAAGAGTTCGACCTGGTGGTGCTCTCCGTGGGACTGAACCCGCCGCCGGTTTATACCCGAAAGCTTGCCGAAAAATTCGGCATCGAACTGGAATCCCACGGTTTCTGCCGATCAGCCCTTACCAACCCCATGCAGACTACCCGGCCGGGGATTTTTGTAAGCGGTGCATTTCAGGGTCCCATAGACATCCCCGAATCCGTATTTACCGCCAGCGGGGCCGGTGTTCAATGTGCCGAACTACTCGACTGGCGCCGGGGAAAACTCGCCGAAGAGCGAAAATATCCAGAAGAGAAGGATGTTTCCGAAGAAGACCCCCGTGTGGGGGTCTTTGTATGCCATTGCGGGGCCAATATCGGCAGCGTGGTCAACGTGCCGGAAACAGTCGAATATGCCCTGACACTGCCCAATGTGGTCTACGCTCAGGAACAGCTCTTTTCCTGCGCCAACAACTCCGCCGTGGAAATTTCCGAGGTAGCTGCCGAAAAAGGACTGAACCGGGTGGTCATCGCGGCCTGTTCTCCGAGAACCCTGGAGCCTCTGTTCCGGGACACCCTCAGAGAAGCGGGGCTGAACCAGTATTACTGTGAAATGGCCAACATCCGGGAACACTGCTCCTGGGTCCACTCAAAGGAGAAAGCGGAAGCCACTCAGA
>CAYZHB010000068.1:12727-16019 GCA_964478245.1 uncultured Desulfobacterales bacterium
AGGGCCTGCCTGCTGGCGCCCCTGATGGAATTCGACCTGCCCGTGAACAAGACCGCCCTGATCGTCGGCGGCGGCATCGCCGGGATGACCTGCGCCCTGTCCATCGCCGGACAGGGACATGACGTTCACCTGGTGGAAAAGGGCAGTGAACTCGGCGGGATGGCCCGCAGACTCCACACCACCATCGAGGGCATGGATGTGCAGACGTATCTGGACGAACTGATCCGCTCGGTTTACAGACATCCGTTGGTCCACGTGTCACACGATGCGATTATCAAAGACGTGTCCGGTTATATCGGCAACTTTACCACCACGGTGGAAACCGACGGAAGACACGAAGAAATACATCACGGGGCCTCGGTTATTGCCATCGGCGCTGAAGCGTATCAGCCGCAGGAATACCTGTACGGGGAAAACGACAAGGTGTATACCCATATGGAAATCGGCGAGGCCATTGCAAAAAGAGATGAAAAGGTAACCGGCGCGGAAAGCCTGGTGATGATCCAGTGTGTGGGCTGCCGTAACGAGGACCGGAACTACTGCAGCCGGGTGTGCTGCAGCCATGCGGTCAAAAACGCACTGAAACTGAAAGCGCTCAATCCGGAAATGCGCATTTATATCCTCTTCAGGGATATGAGAACCTATGGTTTGAGAGAGGATTTTTACCGGGAGGCATCGGAAAAAGGGGTCTATTTCATCCGGTATGAACCGGACGACCAACCGGAAGTTGCGGCGATGACCGAAGGCGGAAAAGAGATCCTGCGAGTCACCGTGCCGGACCCGGTTCTGGGAATGCGTCTCGAACTGGACGCCGACATTGTTTCCCTAGCAGCAGCGGTGATCCCGCCCGCCTCTGTCAATGAAATCGCCAGACTGTTCAAGGTGGGGCTGAGTCCGGATACGTTTTTCAAGGAAGCCCATGTCAAACTGAGGCCGGTCGATTTCGCTGCCGACGGGGTTTACCTTTGCGGTACGGCCCATTATCCCAAACATATCCCGGAAACCATCAACCAGGCATACGGGGCCGCCGGCCGTGTCCTGACCCTTCTCTCCCACGACACGGTCACTGTTTCAGGGTCCGTATGCGCGGTCGAAGAGAAAAAATGTATCGGATGCGGGGCCTGCGTGGAAGCCTGTACCTACGGGGCCATTGAACTGTTCAAGACAAAGCAGGGGGAAAAGGCCCGGGTCACCCCGGTTCTCTGTAAAGGCGACGGGCTGTGCAACGCAAAATGCCCGACCGGGGCCATCTTTCTCAAGCACTTCACGGATGAAGCGCTTATGCGCCAGATCGACGCCGCTGTGACAGATGAAGAAATCAAACAGCAGATTGACGCCGTAACCGAAGAGGTGTAAGAAGTATACAGATGAATACAATGCATGTTTTGAAGATTAACATTTGAGTTTGACGAAGCAATCGGGCAAAAGAAGATATTATCCAAAGGTCTCAGGAGGTGAGTGCCACAATGACAACTGAGTTCATGTTTAAACCAAGAATCCTGGGATTCGTCTGCCAGCACTGAGCGTACGGCGCTGCTGACCTGGCTGGAGTTTCCAGACTGCAATATACAACCGATATCCGGCTCATCCGTGTCATGTGTTCGGGCAGGGTCGACCTGGAGTTTGTACTCAAAGCCTTTCTGAACGGGATGGACGGCGTCTTTATCGGCGGGTGCCGCCTCGATGAATGCAACTACATGACCCACGGCAATTACGATGCCCTCAACATGGTGCTGCTTTGCAAAAAACTGATGGAAAGCACCGGCATTAACCCGGAAAGAGTGACCATTGAATTCATGTCTTCAGGGGAAGGCAACCTGTTTGCCGAGACGGTCGACCGTTTCAGCGAAAAAATCAGGGGACTCGGCCCGCTCGGGACAGAGAGGGAAGTGAACGGGTCTGAATTAACCGAAAAAATTGCCGACATGATCAAACTGGTCCCCTACATCAAAATGGTCAAAAAGGAGAAGCTTGCGGCCCGTCTCCGGGATCAATCGGAATATGAGGCATTTTTCACTGCCGGGGAAATAGCGGAGATGTTCCGGCAGGTGCCTGCCTACTATATCAATCCGGATAAGTGCAAGGCCTGTATGATCTGCCTCAGAAGGTGCCCGGTGGATGCCGTTGAAGGGGGGAAAAATCGTGTCCATGTGATCGATCAGGACAAATGTATCAAATGCGGGACCTGCCTGGACGTCTGTCCTCCCCGTTTTCAGGCGGTCGAGACGTTTACCGGTGAACCGGCACCACCGCCGATCCCTGAAGCGGAAAGGACGATAACCAGAAAACAGAAAGAAAAATGAGCCGGACATTTAACTGATAAAGGGGGCACTGACAATTGAATGCGGCAGAAGATACCCGGTTTCACCAAATCACGCAGTTCAGCCCCCGTGAAAGCGCCACCGAACGGATTGAACTGATTAACGAAGAGCCCCTTTTGATTCGGATCGAGGACAAACCGTATTCAGTGGTCATGCGGACACCCGGAGACGAGATGGCGCACGCCGCCGGTTTCTGCCTTGGGGAAGGGATTGCGGATTCACTGGGAGATTTTGTCACCATAGGATACTGCAAAGACCTGGACCCCAATGTCATCAATGTCCGGCTGACGGATGAACGGCGTGAAAAGATACATGATGTGCTTAACCGGAAAGGATTTGTCAGCCAGACCAGCTGCGGGATCTGCGGCCGGGAAATGATAGCGGATCTGCATTGCATACTGAGCCCGGCTCAAAAGGATTTCAAAACGGATACCGGCCGTCTTTTGGACTGCATGAAACTGCTTTCGGAAAAGCAGCACTACTATCCCCGAACCCGTGGGACGCATGCCGCCCTGCTGGTGGACACGGCGTATCGGGCCATGAGCTTTGCAGAGGACGTGGGCCGGCACAATGCGCTTGACAAGTCTGTGGGAGAGGCCCTTTTAAACGGCAACCTCTCAGATGCCGTTCTTCTGGTACTCTCTTCGCGGATCAGTTATGAACTTGTGCAGAAAGCCGCCAGGGCGAAAGTGCCGATGATACTCAGCAAATCGAGACCCACGGCGCTTGCCGCGGAAATGGCCGGTCAACTGAACATGACACTGGCCTGTGTGGTTGACAATTTTAAATTGATGGTCGTGTGCGGGGAACACCGTCTGTCAGCCATTAGCTATTAGCGGTTAGCTATTAGCCGTTAGCGGTTAGCTATTAGCCGTTAGCGGTTAGCTATTAGCCGTTAGCGGTTAGCTATTAGCCGTTAGCGGTTAGCTATTAGCCGTTAGCGGTTAGCTATTAGCCGTTAGCGGTTAGCT
>CAYZHB010000069.1:0-15853 GCA_964478245.1 uncultured Desulfobacterales bacterium
AAATCTTGACCCGCTTCTATAGCTTCATTGACCAGTTTTCAAAGATCAAAGTACAAAACAACTTCCCAACAAAAACAAAATGTCGTCTTGGATAATTTTCGAGATTACACCCTTTATTAACATTTGTCAAACATTTTCTTGGTATTTACATACCTTTTTTTAAATTCAATGCCGTTCTGAACAGAAATGCCTATCAGTCCGATAACTGCGCATTATTCAAAGGTCTCGCAGCCGGAATAACGAGCCCCCGCTTTGCGGGTGGTCGCTGCCTAACGCTTGTTATTTCAGAAAGCCGAAAGCCGTGCCTGAAAATTTTATGGGCACGGCTTTCAACGACACACAAACCGGAAGACTGTCGAGCCGACGGCATAATACTGGTAATCAGGCGTCCCGGAAAATTGCCGGACACCCGGAAACAACAAGCTTATCCAATAGTGATTAAAAAGCTACTCATCATCTTTCACGGTTATCAAGTCTTTGTTTTGCTCAAACGTCTTGGCGCCAACGCCTTTCACCTCCATAATTTCTTCCGGCGTCTCAAATTTTTTGGTGCTCCGGTAAGTGATAATCCTGTCCGCTATAACGGGTCCGACATTTTTCAGCTGTGTGAGTGCTTCTTTGTCCGCCGTATTGATATTGACTTTAACGTCCGCGATCAACGGCGTTGAAACAAAAATTAACAATATAACAAGCAAAAATCCGATTTTTATCATACTGTTTCTTCTTCTGGCTGTCACCATAGCCCCTCCTTTCATATGATCATTATTGCCTTTTACCGGTTCTGTGCGCCTTCTGACAACTCGCCGGCCCGGTTTCATAGCAGCATATTTGCATCAATATCTGCTTGTGTCAACAGCGAATCAAATAAAAACGAAATTTTTCTGCGACGTGCAAAATACGATATCAGTCTTATCGACTAGTTGGGGGGATACGCTGAACCGTGGATCCCGGAAGGCGTGTAATCCTGAACGATATTCTGAAACTCGCTGATGATGGCCTCGGTATCCTGAGCTTCGGCATACCGTTTCAGGACAGCAATGCTTTTGTTGAAATTATCAATGCAGACCTTGCGGCTGTTCAGCATGAGGATGCTTTTATGCGATGTTCTGATTACGTCTTCGTCGTTTGCTGCAAGTTCTTCAAAAAGCTTTTCCCCTTTTCTCAATCCGATATATTCTATCTTCATGTCCATATCCGGTTTGAATCCGTACAACCGGATCATATCCTTTGCCATGTCTGCAATTTTAACGGAGGTCCCCATATCAAGAAGGAATATCTCGCTTCCCTTCCCCATGGCACCTGCCTGAAGGATAAGCTGACAGGCTTCCGGTATGGTCATAAAAAAACGGGTAACATCGGGATGTGTAACAGTCACCGGGCCCCCTTCTCTTATCTGCTTTTTGAATATGGATACGACACTACCGCTGCTGCCTGCGACATTTCCGAATCTTACCGTCATGAACTTTGTACCTGCGGACGCCGGTGGATGCTGGTTCTGGACAAATATTTCCGCTATGCGTTTTGAAGCCCCCATCACACTGGTAGGACGAACCGCCTTGTCAGTAGACACAAAAACCAGTCTGTCCACGTTGAATGCCTTGGCGACATTCACCATGTTGACGGTGCCGAGGATATTATTTTCCACAGCACACCACGGATGCATTTCCAGCATGGAAACATGTTTATAGGCGGCTGCATGGAAAACGATATCGGGAGAATATCTGAGGAATATTTTTTCAAGCTGGCGTTTGTTACGGGTATCGGCGAGCACGGGAACCGTGTTGATTTCTTTGAAGTGCCGTTTCATCTCGTAATCGATCTCGAACAACAATGTCTCGGTATTGTCAAGCATAAGAAGAATGCCCGGCTTGAACCGGCAGATCTGCCGGCATAATTCGCTGCCGATTGAACCGCCTGCACCTGTCACAAGAACCGACTTGTCTTTAAGAAGGGCCCTGACAACCTCGCGGTTGAGTTCGATCGGTTTTCTGCCCAGAAGATCTCTGAAAGAGATCTCCCGTATGGCGCCGGCCGAAACATTACCGTTTATCAACTCAGCCATATTGGGTATGGTCTGAAATTTAAGTCCCGTATTTTCACACAGACCGACAATACGTCTCATCTGAGAAGAGGAGGCGGACGGTATCGCGATAAGAAGTTCCTCCGCGCCGGTTTTTTCAATAACCGAGTCAAGATAGTCAAGAGAGTTCAGTACAGGCACCTGGTGGATTTTTTTGCCGATCTTTTCGGGGTTGTCATCGACAAAGCCGACAACGTCCAATTTTACACCGGGATTCGACTGTATTTCTTTGAAAATGTTTTCTCCGCAGTCCCCGGCACCGATAATCAGAAGTTTTTTAAAATTTTTCTCCCGGGCCCGGTTATGAAAAACCGTCTTCTTTAAATTACTGAAAGAAAAATCCGACACTAAAAAAGAGTTGTTAATCTTTTCAAAATAAAATCTGATCAGAAATCTGAAGGACGTTATCAAAACAACTGTCAGAAAAAAATCAAAAAGAAACAGAGATCTCGGCATGCTGTTGAAATCCCTGACAAAGTATGTGACGGCGGCGGCACAAAGTGTGGATAAAACAGACGCCTTTACGACATTCAGAAAATCGGAAAACCCTGCATATCGCCACATGCCTTTATACAGGTCAAAATAAGCAAAGGCCGTTATTTTTATCAGCACAATTACGGGAAAAACATCTCTGATATCTTCAACAGTGAAGGCCGGCACATCAAATCCGAATCTGAAAAAACATGCGCCGAGAATTGCCACGGCAAAAAGCAGAATGTCGCCGGTCAAAACAATTATAAAATTTTTGGAAAGATAACCGCTTGTTAATAATCCGCTCTTCATCATGTCAATATCGCCGGTTTTTTTCCGGATTATCACGGAAACAGCAGAAAAAACGATAAAATAAACTGCAAAGAGGAAAATGGCGGGGATACTGCCGAAAGATGAAACGGCCAGAATACTCAACCCGATGAAAACCTGCACAAGGCAATAACAGACACTTATTTTCCAGTGCGCCACATCAAGCTCGTTTGCGAATATCTGATAAAGATGACGCCTGTGCGAATTGAAAATGTTCTCGCCGTCTTTAAGACGGACAAAAATAGTTGTCAAAGCGTCCGCATAAAAAGGGAACAGAAAACCGACCAAAACAACAGACTCCAGAAACGAGTCCGAAACGCTTAATGCGAGGCTTCCGAACAGGAATCCCAGCAGTATACTGCCCGCATCTCCCATAAACACCCGGGCATTGGGCATATTGAACGGCAGAAATCCGGCACACGCCAGTGCAATGCACAGGGTCAGCAGGCTCAGCTGCAGGTCGCCGTGAGTAAAAAGCAGAAACGACAATGAAGAAAAAGCGGCTATACCCGTAACAGCGGAAATACCGTCAATACCGTCCATAAAATTATAGACATTTGCAGTGCCGGCTATAAACAGGATCCAGAAAAATCCGGCGAAATAAGGATTTGCACCGCTGTTCTGGAAACCCCCGAACTGGGTAACGATAAACAGCGCCCCGGTGAAATGAACCGTCAATCTGAAGAGAGCCGAAATATGTATTCTGTCGCCGACAAGTGCCGTGAGTGAGACAAGAACAACCGGTACCCATAACCGCGGGTCCGTGCCAAGCACGACGGAAGCGATGATGAAACAGAGCAGAATGCCCGCCCCGCCCCCTTTTGGTACCGGCACCCTGTGAGAGCTCCGTTCAACAGGGTAATCGACAAACCCTGTTCTGCCTCCGAAAGCATAGAACAGAACCGCGCCGATCGTCCCCGACAGTAAAGCTGAAATAAACAGTAACGTCATGTTCAAAACTTACTTGAGGCAGCGCTTGACAGCGTCCGCCCATCCCTTGTCCAGACTGTATAACGGTTTGAAACCGAGCTCTTTCTGAATTTTCCCGCCCCGCGCCGCCTTGTTATTAGACAGTTTGTCTACCGTCCCATTTATACTGAAAATGTGCAATAATTTCAACAGGTTTTTTTCAACCGATACCGGCACAGCCGGATAAAAACATTTTTTTCTCATTGCCTTGGCAATGGCATCCGTTATCTCTCTCATCCGGTAAACACGCCCGTCGGTTACATTGTATGTTTTTCCGGAGGTGCTTTTATTCAATGCAGCGGCAACAGCGGCTTCGGCAAAATCATGATCATGAACCAGTGTTCTTTTATGCGCCCCGCGTCCAGGCAGTAAAACGATACCTGATCGAACGCTTTTTATCAACAGAGAATAGTTTGTTTTCTCTTTTGGACCGTAAACAGAGGCGACTCTTAAAACCACACCTATCTTTTGCCCGTTTCTGTTTTCCGTTTTGAGAACGATTTCCTCCGCTCTTGCTTTTGACAGGCTGTAGCAGGAATCGGGATTGAGGGGAGTGGTTTCATCCGCTGCGGATTTCAGGGCGTCCCTGCCATAAACCGAGATTGAGCTTGCAAAAACCAGTTTTTTGACGTCCGCTTTGCGGCACCCGTCTGCAACAATCTTAGTGCCGTCCACATTGATCCTTTCAAATTCACGATAGTTTGCCCCGCCTGACGCCTCGAGCTTGGCCGCCAGGTGAAAAACCGCGTCAACATCCCTGACACAAAAAGTGACTTTCTGACGATCGGTAATCTCTCCATTAACATATGTCACCCGATCTTTAAAAGGAAGCGTGGCAATTTCAGTCCTCCTGGATAAAACCACCACTTCCCATCCATATGCAAGCAAACGGTTTACCAGCGTTCTCCCTATTGTGCCCGTCCCGCCTGTAACAAGCGCTTTCATGGCTATCGTGCCTCCATGACACCCATCATAAACGCGTTAACCCTTTTCTCATCGAAAAGAGCGGCCGCTTTGCGTCGGCCCTTTTCCCCCATCCGGAATGCCAGGTCCATATCAAGTATAAATCTTTCCATCCGCTCCGCCAGCATATCAACATTACCCGGTTCGACGAGAAATCCGTTCAGCCCGTCTTCCACCGCATCACTGCAGCCGGGGATGCCGGTTGTAACAACCGCCCTTCCCATTGCCATCGCTTCAAGAATCGACCGGGGCAGCCCTTCCCTGTAATAGGTCGGCAGCACCAGCACCAGACTTCTTGCCATCGCCGGCCTTATATCATCGAGCATACCGAGATACTCGATGTTTCCTTCATTTATCCATTGATCAAGGATCTCTTCACTGATGGCCGAGGGGTTCTCATCAATCCATCCGGCCACAAAACACCTGATATGTTTGTGTTTCTTTTTCAGCCGCCGCGCACACTCGACGTACGCCGCAATCCCTTTTTCATATATAAGTCTCGCCGCGAAAAGAAAATTGATGCGGCCCTTCTCCCGGTAAGACCGGGGAGAGAAAAAGGACAGATTGACGCCGATCCCGTTCAGCAGGATCCCCTTTTTCCTTGAAGAAAGCATCCGGTTGTTATAAAAAAAATCATAATCGGCCCGGTTTAAAAAAAACACCCTGCGGCACGTTCGCAGGCTGAGGGCGTACAGAACAGTAATCACGAGCCGCAAGAAACGGCCGGAACGCTCCCCGGTCCCTGAAAAGGCAGACCCAAGGCCTTCAACCATGGAAAAAATACGGGGGACGCCTGTCAACCATGCTGCCAGACAACCGTATATAACGGGTTTAACCGTATACCCGAGGTACAGATCCGGTTTGATTCTCTGAAACAGCCGGACAAATGCCAGAAATGTTTCAAGTTCTTTTGCCGGATTGAGTTTATCTCTGTTCAGGGGAATGTCAAGATAGACAATGCCCGCTTCATTAAGGAAGGTTTTAACAGAATCTGAGGCATCCGGTGCACAGGCGTACACATCATGCCCTTTGGCAACCAATGATGCCAGCAGGCCGCCCCTGAAATTCACGAGCCATTTTGCGAAATTGCCAGCCACCAAAATTTTCATAAAAAAAAGTTCCCAACTCCTGCACTGAAATTACAAATCCGCGCTCTGCCTGAAAAACCAATCCACTTATTCGCTATGCCGATAGCGGCAGCAGAACCAGTGCTTCTTAAATCCAGACGTTACTTATCATCTCATGCTGTAAATGCCAAGTGTATTTAAAAGGATACCGGATATCTATCGCATTTCAAAGAAAAAAATCGATACCCCTTTATTATGGCACACTGATACGATAAACTCATCCGCATGAAAAAGATCTGCCTTGCGTTTATGCTGCTTTCCCTTGTTTTTCCGGCTGAAAAAGGTTTTCCGCACCCCCATGTTTTCATATATACATCTGTTGACATTGTATTTGACAAAAAAGGGCTTGCCGGATTCACCATCTACTGGAAATTCGATGAAATGTTTTCATCGGTTTTTATCAACGATTTTGACCGGAACCAGAACAGAAAATTTGAACCCGCGGAGTTAAAGGCACTTGAAAAGGGTGCTTTCAGGAATCTGAGAAAATCAAACTACTTCTGTCATGTGAAAATAGAAAAAAGAAGGTTCCCCGTGGAATATGTCACGGATTTTACGGCATGGATCAACGGGCCCCATCTGCACTATTCATTTCATGTCCCCTGCCATGTAACGGGTTATGACAAAGAGAAAACGGTCAAACTGTCTGTTTATGACCCAACCTTTTACTGCTCGATTTTTCTGACAGAAGAGCCGGTAGCCTTGAAAAAAGAAGAAAATTTTGATATCAGATACAGTACGGCAAGAAACAGGGAGGAAGCCTACTACTACAACCAGATTTACCCCGAAGAGATTACGTTGACGTTTAAAAAATCCAATGAATAAAGTTTTTTTTATCCTGGCAGTGTCCTCCCTGCTCCTTTTTTCCTTTTCACCCGCCCACGCCAATCCGTTTACAAACGGAAAAATCCAGCAGAAAAGTGAATCCGGGACAAACGTCTACAGGACGTTTTTACTTAAAATCACTTTGATGCAGAAGGACCTCAGGCAGAAGATGGCGGGTCTTATCAGCGATTTCAGAAATGGCAAATCGACTCTGCCGCTTTTTTATGCTCTCCTTGTTTCATTCTGCTACGGTGTGCTCCATGCTGCCGGACCGGGACACGGCAAGGCTTTTGCCACGGCCTATATGCTTTCTGAAAGACCGAAGGCCGCCAGAGGCGTTGCGATGGGAAGCTTTATCGGGTTTTTCCACGGAATATCAGGCGCCCTTTCAGTCCTGCTTCTGGACTTCATGCTGAAACAGACGGTTTCAGGTTCTCTTGCCCGGACGGAACATATTGCAAGGATAACAAGCTATTCCCTCCTCTCGATTCTGGGGGCGGTACTTGTGATCAAATCGCTGGTGCAAATGCTCCCGGGGAAAGAAAAAAGCGGGCGTCATCTATCAAAAAACTTTTTTTTATGGGGGGGGTTCCGCCGGCATGATCCCCTGTCCCGGTGTTGTCATGATAATGCTTTTCTGCCTCTCTTTCGGCCTGCCGTATCTGGGGTTTGTTTTGTCCCTTTTTGTTTCGGCCGGTATGGCGCTGACCATATCTTCTGTGGTTGTCGTGGTCTCCATGGGCAAAAAAGCGTCCTTTACGTTTCTGTCCGAAGAAAAAATTCAAACATGTGAACGGATGCTGGCATTTTTATCCGGCTTTTTCGTGCTGGCTGCCGGGCTTGTCTTCCTTTTTTCCTCTTTAACCTATGGGAGATCCTTTCTTTAGGTCACTGCCCCTGAAAAGCGGGGCGGCTTGGCATTCCGGCCATAGGCCGGGCTCGAAGAGAGGCGAATGCATACAAGACAAAACACGCAAGTGGCTCAATCGCAGACGGGGATGCCGAAAGCCGGAATCTACAGCTGTCATCGGCCGTAATAAAAACGGCAGGGATGGAACAAATTTCCAGACCCTGCCGTATACTTTTTTAATACTCTTTCAAGAGTCGGGCATCTAAAACGCTATTGCAAGCTGTGCCGTCACAATGTCTGTTTCATCATCGTTTTCAAACTCGCCGTGCAGGTACTCCACTCCCAGGGACGTGCTTTCAAAAAGGCTGTATGTAATGCAGACGCCGTACTGACGCTCCGGCAGGAAATCTGCCTCATCACTGCCTTCGTATCTTGCCGCAAGCCCCACTTTTTCCGAAGGGGCGAACGCAAACTCGATATTCCATGTTGCGGGCGCTACTGCTTTCCCCCCGTCAAAATTCAACTCGCCGGCTTCAAACTCTTCAACGGCGCCGACATACTCCATCTCAAAGAAAAACCGTTCCTGAAAGGCGACACTGGCGAAAAACCCGACACCTCCCACATAGTCTTTTACTGCGCCGGCCGACTCCCCTTCAAGACCGTCCGCTTCCGCAATATTGGAAATATACGACGCGCCCACTGTCAAACCGACGTCCTGTAACCTTTCCGCAGGAAGTGTAAAAACAGCGCTGAGGACATGGCTTTCAATATGGTTGTCATTGTCAACTTCATCCACATCCCCGTTAAACAGCGTGGCGCTGATATCAAACATATCATCTGCATAACCGCCTGTAACTGCAGTTTCCCTGGCCTCGCCGATCTCCAGCGTAAGGGGGTCGCTGATAAAATGGCTTTTGAAATTGCCAAAAGGCACATACAGTTTTCCCATGTTCAGATAGAGGGGGAGGGTGTCCTCTCCGCTGAAAGTAATAACGGCCTCGTCCACCACCACATCTTCATCATCTTCATACAGAAACAGGACGTTTCCGGAGACATGGTCCGCGATATCCGCTTCAATGCCCAGCTCGGCAGTGGCCAGGGCAAAGTCGGTGGCATCTTCATCTTCCAGCCGCGGATCACTGTAGTTGATTTTTTCATATCCCGCTTCCACTTCAAGGGCACCGCTCAGGGTGATGCGGTCAGTCCAGCCGCCGGAAGCGCCGCCCCCCTGTGCCAGTTTTGCTTCCAGCGCTGTGATCCGCTCTGTAAGTTCATGATTGGACATCTGTTCTGCAAAAGCCGGCAATGCCGGCAACATTCCGATTATGAGCACAAAAAACGCGGCTCTGGTGATTTTGTTCATTAAATGTGTCTGACGATTAAATTCGGATGTCATCTTTCAGCCTCCTGTTTTTAAACAATTGCATTTTTTTACTGTTTACATTCTGTGTTATTTTCTTTGAAAAAGACGTCATTCTATTGTGATACCGATTGTTTCACCTCCTTTGCACTTTAGTTTCAACAAAAAAGACGCGACAGGGAACGATTGATACCAAACCTGCTGCGCCTTCACTTGTTCCGACATGTACCGGAACCCGTAAGACTTTCCGTGTTTCGCTATTGAGCTGAAAAAAAAAGTTTTTGTTACGGACTGTTTTCTTCCCCTCTGTTTTCAGACCCTGCCTTCCGGTCTTTGTTTTTTTCATGCAATGTTTTTTGATCATCGTTCATAATGTCACAAGGAGTTGTTCCGCAGGAACCCTCGCATTCGCCGCAGCCGCACCCGGTTTTTTCCTGCTTCACGACCGCAGAGAAATGACGGAAAAGGTAAAAAACCGCAAGGGCCACGACAATTACGACAAGAATGGTATTAATAAACTCCATTATTCACCTCGACTTTACCGTATTTCTCCGAGAAATATGTCCTGTTCTGATAAGGGCGACCGCAAAACGCGGCCGCCCGCCCTGCACCCCGATTGTTTCATGGTATGGTGGGTATGAGTGAAAAAGCGCAGGAACAGGGATGATGCATTATTCCATGTCGTGCGCCTGCACCCATATCACTGCGTCCTGGGACAGCTCCTTTCCTTTGTACTCCTTGTCGGGACCGACACCCAGGGCGCAGAATCCCCACCATCCGGATTTGGGGATCCCGAACGAAAACTCTCCGTTTACGTTTGCTTTGATCCCCATGGTGACAAAGGCCCCCTGGGGCGCCTCAACCTCGGCTTTTTCGGCAAACGCGTTATGATCCGGCAGCGGCCGGTGGTTCAGGTACTCCACCTCGATCTCCGCATGGGGAACCGGTTTGCCGTTGCGCTTGACGATCCCGCGAAACACATTGCCCGTCCAGAGCGCATACGGTTTGTCAAGGGGAACGATCTCTGCGGGCAGACCGATCTGGGCATCCCAGTCCGTGGGGAACCCGGCCGTGTTGACGATCATCTTGGTGATCTGCTGGATGTAGATGCCCTCCTCTTTTTCATAGTACGGAGACGGAACCAGGCAGAAGACATTGTCTCCCATGCCCCGCAGTTTGTACTCGGTCTCATAGGCGCCGCCGCTGTTGGTCAGACTTTTCCAGGTCATCGGTTTCAGTGTTTCCACAAGATCGGTTTTCCGGCCCTTTCGAACCACGTAGAATTCTTCGGGTTTATCTCCCATGTCCATGGTGTGACCGGCCTCGAACGGGTGGGCGAACACCAGGTCCAGTGTGATGGTTTTGCCTTTTTCAAGTGCCGATTCCGGCGTGTAGATCATCTGGAAATGGGCAAAAGCCGATGACGCCGCGAACAGCAGCATCATCAATCCTGTCAGAAAAATGACTGTTTTTTTCATTTCTGCTCCTTTCTTTTGTTTCTCTCTCGTTTTCATAAAATTTTTGATACGACCTTTTGTTTTTTGTTGATTGGTTGTTTTCAAACCGGGGCCATGCTCCCGATTACTACCGACACCGTTTGAAACGCTTGCGTGTTTTGTCCTGCCGGCCGGGACCGGCAGGACAAGCCGCAAACCGCACGCTGTACAGGTAGCCGCGACGTAACCTTATTCAGCGATATCCTTGCCTTTAATTTCAACCTCGTGACCGGGTCCGGCTTCAAACACCACCGTGTAGGAACCGGAAGGCTTGTCAAAGATAAACTCGCTGAACTCATCCATCTCACCGTCAAGCAGGACTTTACCGTTCTTATCCTTAATCCGGATTTTCACCCCTGCTGCTGAAGAGCCGTCAGAGAACCCGCCTTCACAGGTTATCGTGCCGTCTCCATTGTCAAAGCACGAGCACATGGGCGTGTGGGCAAAACCCGGTAAAGGGAAAAGAATGGCAATCACCAGTACCGACAGCATAATTGCTCCGCGTAAACGCATTTTATTCACCTCCTTTCCTGTTTAAATATATTCTGTTTTGCTTTTTAAAAATCCTGTCAAAACCGTCACTGCCAGGGCCAGACCGTAAATGGCGGCCATTGCCTCAAGTCCGGTCAACCCCAATGCCCTGCCGCCTGAAAAGACGAGAATGGCAACCGCCACCCCCAAAACCATGGGATAGATAATGGAGAAGAGCATCCATTTCACCGAGCCGGTCTGCAGTTTCACGGCAATAGCGGTTGCCAGGCAGGGGGGATAAAGCACCATAAACAACATAAGGGCGAGTGCATGCAGCGGTGTGAACCCTTTTTCGCCTTTGGCCATCCGCTGTTCCAGCGCCTCCCCCTTTTCATCCGACTGATACAGCGCACCAAGGGTTGCCACGCTGCTCTCCTTGGCGGCAAGGGCGCTCAAAAGCGCCACATTGACCCGCCAGCTGAAGCCCGCCCACTGCGTAACCGGTTCGATGCTTCTGCCGACGCGGCCGAGAAAACTTTTATTGATCCGTTCTTTTCTCATTTCCATCAGCATTGTCTTCCGGGCGCGGACAACTTTCCTGGCGGCCAGGTAGGCTTTTTTCCCGTCAGACCCTTCCCTCCTGACAATGCGGAAAAAATCGGGGTTTTTCTGTTTAAATGTTTCATTCAGTTTTGCAGCGGAGGCGCCTCCGCCGCTTTTCAGTCTTGCACTTTTGTAGGCGTTCCAGTAATTGATAAAATCCATCAGATTGTCTCTTTGGATCACATCGGCATAGGAAGTCGCTTCAATACGATCCAGAAAACCGGAAACCGCCTTTTCCTTTTCACCTTTAAAGTAATCCATCCGCTTTTCATCCAGTCCCGGAAACTGCAGAAGCACAAAAATCACCACTGCAACGGCCGCCACTATGGTTGTGATTTTCCGCAGAAAAAGCCATACCCGTTCCACGGCGCGCACCAGCACCCCTTTTATCGTGGGCATGTGATACGGCGGCAGTTCCATGACAAAGGGTGCGGTCTCCTTTGCTTTCAGTACGGTCAGCGTCAGTATCCTGGACACCGGCAGGACTATCAGAAGACTTATCGTGGAAATAAAAAACATGGCCCCTGCTTTATGTGCCGCAAAATAAATATTTATCAAAAGCACATACAACGGCACCTTGGCCAGGCAGTTGAGCATGGGAATGATCAGGATCGTTGCAAACCGTGATCGTTCGTCCGGGATGCCCTTACAGGACATCACACCCGGTACCGCTCAGCCGCCCACATAGATCCCCCCCAGCACCATGGGCAGGGTGGACTGGCCGTGCAGGCCGTACCGGCTGAAAAGCCTGTCCATTATAAACGCCATCCGGGGCATGTATCCGCTGTCCTCCAAGATGGCGATGAGCGCGAACAGAATAAAGAAAATGGGCACATAGTTCAGCAGGGCATTGACACTGTCCACAAACCACAACGTAAAGGACCGGATAAGGGGAATCTCGACGAATCCCGGCGCCGGCGTGACTGCTTCCGCCAGGCTCCTCAGCTCGGCCAGAAGAGGCCAGGTATAGCTTGTGACATTGTATCCCTGGACAATGGCAAGATAGTACAGAAGCCATATGATCCCCACAAGAATAGCCGGCCCCAGAAACCGGTGGCACACGACGCGGTCAATTCTGTCCGACAGGGAAACACCGTTGCGGAGCTTTCTCTTGATGCAGGTGCGGGCAATTTCCTCGGCCGTCTGATACCTGCGGCCGGCGATATGAACTTCAGGCGCTTCATCGTGCCGGGCTTCAAACGCTTCCCGCTTTTCTCCGACAAAATCCAGGAGTGTCCGGCCGGGGTCATTTTCCTCAACCAGCTTTTTGACCTCGTCGTCGTCTTCCATGAGCTTTATGGCAAGCCATCTCAGGGGATAATGACCCGGCAGGGACGTAAGAGAGGAAAGCTTTTCAATGATTTCCCTTATAAACGGCTCCATCTCGAGATAATCCACCTGTGCTCCTTTTGAAGACCTGCTTTCATTGGAAACAGCTGCTACGGTATCCAGCAGGTCCTTTTTACCATGACCGCTTCTCATGACGGTGGGAACCACCGCAACCCCGAGCCTGTCGGAAAGCTTCTGTGTGTCAATCTCAAAACCCGCTTTTCTGGCCACATCCATCATATTGAGGTTCAGCACGACCGGAATGTTCATCTCTATCAGCTGAAAAGTCAGATAGAGGCAGCGCTTCAGGTTTGAGGCATCTATGACATTGACGGCAGCGGAAGGTTTTTCATTCAGCATGAAATCCCTTGAAACCCGCTCTTCCGGAGAATAAGAAGTAAGGCTGTAAGTGCCCGGCAGATCCACCACTTCCACTTTTGTGCTGTTATACCTGTACCAGCCGACCATCTTGTCCACGGTAACCCCCGGGTAGTTGGCGACATGCTGGCTCGCTCCGGTAAGCGCATTAAACACTGTGGATTTGCCACTGTTTGGCTGTCCGGCAAGGACAATCACCTGTTTTTCTCTTTTCATGCCGGTATCACCTCCACAAACCTCGCCTCCTTATGCCGGAGACTGATGCAGTATCCGTCAAGCGCCACTTCCATGGGGTCTTCGAGCGGTGCATTCCTGACCACCTTTAATTTGATGCCGGGGTAAAGCCCCATGTCCAAAAGCCTCTGCCCCAGCTTATCCGTGGATGACAGCTTTTTTATAAAACATTCACTTCCAGGTTTCATCTGCTCCAGAACCATGATTCTGTCTCCTTTTTCTCTTAAAAATAAAAAAGGCGTAACCCGGCATGGTGCACACACCTCAAGTTACGCCTTCACTTTCTCCGCGCCCTTCTGATGAAAGACCGAAGACCGTAAGGGTTTTCTTCTATAATTAGAAGCTTCTATCTTTATACGAATATACTAATACACAGGGTGAAACCGGTTGTCAAGATTTTTTTAAATAATTTTGTAAAAAATTTCATTAAACGGATATCCCCTGAAAATATGACTGGTTGCGCTTTTTTTGTCATTTGTCTTTCAAGTGTCGCCTGCCGATTTTCCCGCAACAGCTACGGACATGCCCCTTTCTGGCACATTTATTCCTGCCGCCTGCCGTGCTTTCAAGGCAAAGCCGCCATATGCATTGCTTTGAATTCAGGTCCCGGCAGCGGAAATCAGCAGCGCACGCATGACCGGAAGCCAGAAGACGGTAAACGGTCTCTTCTTCCATTTCAACCCGTATTGACTTTCCGTACGTTTTCTGTAAGTTTTTCATACACACCATCCTTTCAATTAAAATGGATAGCTTTTATTTCAGATTATGGCTTTTTTCAGTGCTAAAATCATACTTTTTCCCGGAACCGCATGAGCAGTTTTTACAATCACCGCTGCAGCGGCGTTGAGATTTTTGGGGCATCATGATGACGTTGCTTTTCCTGGGCGCAATTTCAAACCCCTTCTCTCCCTTGAAAAACAGGCATCCTGCCGGGACTCTGCTCAGGACCAACTCAGATTGAAACGTGCTGCAGCCGAATGGATGCAGTCGTTTAAGGTGGCGGGTGTCGATAAAAATCCGCCCCTTACCGCAGTATCTTTCTTCAAGCAGCCTGATAAGCTGCCAGGCAGAACTGCCGTTAAAATCCCCTTCAAGTCTTAAATGAAGATTGCCGTTACTTTTTCTGAACTGTATTTGAAAAGTCTCACTCATCTTTATATTTTTCCTGTTATAATTATTTGATTTTATAAGCACAATCCATTAAACCACTGCATGGGGGGGTTAATTCACCGTGCCGATGCAGTTTGCCCCGCCCCTTATTAGTTTTGAAACAGCGCTCAAGCTTGAACTGTTCATCATGTGAACTTTTTTTCTGTGCTTTTTGGCCAGATTTTTCACGATGGAACAGGCATTGTGGCTGTTGCAGTTCACCGGACAAAGAACGATGTCGGCCCGTTTGAGACGCGACTCAAGCTGTTTCAGGCCGTCTTTCTTTTTCATATACCCGTCATGATAATCAAAAACACCGCCGCCGTCCTCGATAAGCTGCCGGTAGAGAGATTCCATGCGTGTCAACCCGCCCACGATTAAAATACGCTTTTCGCAGAGATCATAAGAGGGGCAGGTGTCATCACAATCGTGGCTGAGCAGGGAAAGGTCAGCAGTAATATGTCTAATCTCTTCTGTCAGATCCCTGTTCTGCTCCTGCTGAAGGTCAAGCCGGGAGGAAACACAGTCCCGCTGTTCTTTGAGCTCCGCAACTTCACTCTCCTTGTCTTTCAAATATTCAGCAAGTTCACTTACCCGTTTCTCCAGCTTACGGTTTGTTTCTTGAAGCGCCATGGTCTCTCCCTGAAGGTGCGTATCCGCAATTTGGCTTTCCAGACGTATCTTTTCGTTTTTTGAAACGGCCTCGCGTTTTTTTAATTCCGCGTTTTCCTTTTTCAGATGTTTATTTTCCTTTTTAAGAGAGCGAAAGTGACTTTTCAGCGTTTCAAGGCCGCTGCGGGCATTGTCCAGTTCTCTTTTCTGTTTTTTCCCCGCCCGGGACAGGCTTATAAACTGCTCACTTTGCCGGTGCATGCTCATATGAATCTCGCCGTAAATTTTTCTTTTCACATTGAAAGTCAAACCGGGATTAACCGCGGCAGACCAGATAAAACCGGCAAGAGTGCCTTCTGAAAAGGCGGTTCTGAATTGTGACAAAATTTCATCGTCACCTCGCCCAAGCAGATCATTGGCCAGTCTGCCGTATTTTCTTGTAAGCAGTTGATCCATGCGCCTTGAGAGCCGGTTTTCGTTCTGAGCGCTTTCCACCAGAATCTGATGAATATCAAAAGGAGACAGTTTTTTTGTCGGAAGTTCCGATTTGTCCAAAAGTTTTTTCTGTTCCGGCGGTGAAAAACACATACCGGCGACCGGGCATTT